>CAZNVM010000195.1:0-41492 GCA_964576215.1 uncultured Planctomycetaceae bacterium | reverse complement strand
CACCAAAATATTGTTCACTGCGCCTACACACAACAAGTCGTCTATATTCATAATCAGTGCATCTTGTGCAATGCCTTTCCACACCGAAATATCGCCGGTTTCGCGCCAATATAAATATGCCAAAGACGATTTTGTACCTGCGCCGTCGGCGTGCATAATATTGCAATAATCGGGGTCTCCACCTAAAATATCAGGAATAATTTTGCAAAATGCCTTTGGGAAAATACCTTTATCAATGTTTTTAATGGCGTTGTGCACATCTTCTTTTTCGGCAGATACGCCGCGTTCATTGTATCGTTGGGCGTTCATTGTTTTATTAATTTATTCGTAAATTCTTTGTTTGGCACTTGCTTGTCTCCAGCGATGGGAAAAGTGAGGTCAGGAAGCCTATTTTATCGCTTGTCGCTTTGTCGATGACTTTACGTTCCATTTTTTCATCCTTTCAAAAGCCACTGCACGACATTCAACCAAAACCGGTTGTAATGTTCCCAGTAGACGAAGTTGCACCCCCAATGCGGAGCGGGATCGGACGTGTAAGCGACAACCCGACCCTGGCCGAAGGTTCCAGTGGCAAGCATCGGATCCTTGGTGCCGCTCCAATGGGCGATCACCTCGCAATTTTCACGCGGCTTGACTTGGTTGTAACCGAGAATCGGCGGCATGGTGTCAAGCGGCACACCGTTTAAAATCGGGTGGTTCGCAAGCACCGGCGTTCCCGACCAGCCTTCAGTGCTTTCACACAGGTCTTCGTATTCAAGGCACTCGACGGGGAGGATTTCACGGAGTCCGGTACGGCCCCAGCCTCCTTTTCCCATTTCGCCGTTGAAGCTAAGCCAACCACCGACAAACAAAAGATGTTTGCCCGACTTGAGGGCCTCGACGGTCAAGCGAACCCGGTCAGGAAACGTAAGCGGTTTCTTCCCAAACTGGCTTCGGTCAAAAAACGACGGGGCTAACTGAAAATTCTTCGCCTCGGTATCGGAAAAGATGATCAGGTCATGGCCGTCAATGATTTTTTCGTACTCGCCGGGTCCGAGTTTGTAAAAATCCCAAGTGGGAACGCTCAGAACTTCATGTTCCCCGGTCGATTCAATGGCTTCCTTGAGCCATTTCCCGTAGTTGAAGATTTCCGTCCCCTTGACGGCGTAATTGAAAGGGGTTTCCGCAAAAATCGGACCAAGCATAACGGCCCAGTCGCCGACATAATAAATTTTGGCCATTGGATTTTAAAGCTGAAGCGTTTTTAGCAAAAAACTTACACGTTGTCACTCCGGATTGTAAACGAAATGGTTGTGAAGTCGAGAGGAGCGTTAAGATTTAAGGACGCCGTTTACAATTTCGAGCAAATACGGTACAATTCGTTCGTCGTGGGTAATTCGTAATTCGTAATTCGTAATTCTATGCCGCTTGCTCAAATTTGTGATCTTTCCTGCTACCTCCCCGAAGCGACGTTGAGTAACGAGGAACTGTCGCATAATTTTACCGACTGGGCCAGAGCAAAGGTTTTTCAGAAAATCGGGATCGAACAGCGACCGGTAGCGGCTCCCGGTGAAACGGCACTCGACATGGGACTTATCGCCGGAAAACGGCTTTTCGCCCAGGGAAAATGCCGACCGGACGAAATCGACTTTCTCCTTTTTTGCACCCAATCGCCGGATTATTTTCTTCCAACATCCGCCTGTATTCTCCAGGACAAGCTCGGTCTGCCGAAATCGTGCGGTGCTCTCGATTTCAACCTCGGTTGCAGCGGTTATATTTACGGCCTCGCCTTGTGCAAAGGCTTGATCGAAGCCGGGATGTGCCGGAATGTTTTGTTCATCACTTCGGAAACGTACACGAAATATATCAACAAGCAGGACCGGATGAACCGTCCGCTGTTCGGCGACGGGGCGAGCGCAACGCTGATTCGGGCGGTCGAATCCGATTCACCGGCCCCGCTCATCGGTCCGTTCGTATTCGGAACCGACGGAAGCGGAGCCGATTTATTGATCGTTCCTGCCGGTGCTCATCGCTTGCCGAGCAGCCCGGAAACCGCCGTCGAAAAGCAGGATGGACACGGAAATTTCCGTTCGCTCGACCAACTTTACATGCACGGTTCGAAAATTTTCACCTTCGCTCTGGAGAGCGTACCGCCGATGGTCGATGCGCTTCTTTTGCGAAGCGGAAAAACCCGTGAACAGATCGACACGTTCGTCTTTCACCAGGCGAATCGGTTTATGCTGGAACGCTTGCGGCAGCAGTGTAAATTGGACCCGACACGTTATTTTAACAATATTCAAACGCGGGGAAACACGGTTTCCAGCAGTATTCCCATCGCCATGATCGACGCCCAAGCCGAAGGGATGCTCCAGCCGGGGCACACCGTAATGCTCGTCGGGTTCGGCGTCGGACTTTCCTGGGCCGCGACGTTGGTTCGAATGCCGAACTGATTTACCACTTGTCCCCTTTTCCCCCTCCCTCCTTCCCCTTAAATTACAATGGATCGTAGAACTTTTTTTTCCGGGACGGTTGCATTGGCAGCCGGTGCTTTATTGGCTCGTCCCTCGACGGTGTGGTCGCAGAACCGATTACCCGTGCGACGCCAGGGACGAAACGAGAACCAACATTCCGTTCGGATCGGCGGCCCGGTCTTTTTTTCCGACGCGGATCCCGAACAATGGGCCGCCGAAGCGAAAAAGAAATATCGTGCCGTTTATGCCCCGAACGTTTCTCTGGACGACAAAGATCGAATCAAGGCCGTGCTTGAAGCGGTCCAAAAACACGATCTGGTGATTGCCGAAGTCGGAGCGTGGAGCAACATGCTCGACAGCGACGCCGCAAAACGGGAGAAAACTCTTCAGCATGTGATCCGGTGTACCGTTTTGGCCGACGAGCTTAACGCGAAATGCTGCGTTAACATCGCCGGAAGTTTTTCTGCGCAATACTGGGACGGACCGGACCGGCGCGATTTAACCCGGGAACATTTCGACGCAACCGTGGAAAACGTCCGAAAGATTCTTGACGCCGCCAAGCCGAAACGAACGAAATTTTCGTTGGAAATGATGCAGTGGGCCTTGCCGGACTCCGCCGATTCCTACCTGAAATTGATTCGTGCGATCAACCGGAAAGGGGTGGGGGTTCATGTCGATGTCTGCAACTTGATTAACTCGCCGGAAAAAATGTGGAACTCGACCGGGGTTATCAACGAGGTATTCGACAAACTTTCGCCGTGGATCACGAGTTGTCACGCCAAGGATGTGAAATGGATCAAGGCGTCTTCCGTTCAGTTTGCCGAGTGTCCTCTCGGTGAAGGCAACATTGATTATGCGACTTATCTCAAACGAGTTGCGACCCATCCGGACAAAGACCTGCCGCTCATGGTTGAACACATGCCGGACGAAGCGACTTACGACCGATGCCGGGAACACCTGCTGAAAATCGCAAGTGAAAACGGGATTTCCCTGTAAAGGGCATCGGGAATCGGGCATAGGAAGTTGCTTTTTCTCTTATCACTTACCACTTATCACTTACCACTAAGAATGCCACACTCCGTTTTCGTTGTTTTAGCGGAAGGTTTCGAAGAAATCGAAGCCGTTATTCCCATTGATGTTCTGCGCCGAGCTGGTTTTGACGTTACGACCGTCGCTCTTGCCAGGAAAACCGTCACCGGGTCTCACGCGATTGCTTTGACGGCGGATCGGACTTGGGACGAGGTTGCAACGTCGACGCCGGACCTTCTGCTCCTTCCCGGTGGAATGCCTGGCTCCAAACATCTTGGCGAACACTCCGGTCTGAAAGAAATGGCCGAGCGGGTCGCAAATTCGGACCGCTACTTGGCCGCAATCTGTGCCGCTCCGGCATTGACCTTGGCGACGTGGGGCCTTTTGTCCGGACGAGAGGCAACGTGCTATCCCGGCACCGAATCGCATTTTCCGCCTAATGTAAAGCATCAACGGGCATCGGTGGTCGTTGACGGCAAAATCATCACCGCTTGCGGAATCGGTGCCGCGATGGAGTTTTCCCTGCAATTGGTGAAACTTCTCGCAAACCAGGAAGCCGCTGAAAAAATACGAACGCAAATGCTTGTAAGCTGAAATAGGGCATCGGGCATCGGGCATCGGGTGATAAGACACCTGACACCTGATACCTGACACCTGACACCTGATACCTGATACCGCTTTGAACATGTTGAAATACTTCCCGCTCCTTCTTTTGACGTTTGTTGCGCTCGTCGCGCTTCCGATGGTCGGGCGGGTGATTATTACGCCGAAGGAGGTGCTTTACCAAACGACGCTCGGCGAGTGGATTTACGGTCAAAACATTGACGATCCTCAATTGCGATTCGAACACCGGATTTATTGGGAATCCCGATTTCCACGAACCGCTTTCGCCATGCTCGTCGGAGCGGGCTTGTCTCTTTGCGGAATGGTGTTTCAAGCCTTGTTTCGCAATCCTTTGGCAACGCCGTACACTTTGGGCGTTGCCAGCGGCGCATCGTTCGGGGCTGCTCTTTCGACGA
Source organism: uncultured Planctomycetaceae bacterium (assembly GCA_964576215.1). Lineage (GTDB taxonomy): Bacteria > Planctomycetota > Planctomycetia > Pirellulales > Thermoguttaceae > JAVBSX01. Next base: position 36,994 of record CAZNVM010000195.1, on the reverse strand, counting down.
TCTTTGCCGGGACGCTTTTTACCGTTTTTCTCGGACAACCGGCCACCGTTTGGTTCGCGTTCGGCGGCGCGATGCTGGCGATGAGCGTCGTTTACTTCCTCTCCCTGTCAAGAGACATTTCCGGTGAAAAAATGCTCCTGGCCGGCGTCGCCGTGAATTTTTTCTTCGCAAGCATGATTCTGTTTTTGCAATTCGTTTCGGATCCGTCGCAAACGTTCCGAATGCTCCGCTACACCATGGGCGGTTTCGACGCGGCAACGCCGGGAGCGATTCGGCAAATCGGACCAATCGTTTTGGCCGGTTCCTTCGCGATTCTCCTATTTGGACGTTCGCTCAACGTAATCGCAACCGGCAATGATCGGGCTATTGCGTTGGGAATTAACCTACGTCGGTTTCGGACGTTGCTTTTTCTGCTCACGTCAGTTCTGGTCGGAGCGATGGTCGCCGTTGCCGGACCGATTGGATTCGTTGGAATCATGGTTCCGCATATCTGCCGCTTTTTCGTCGGCCCGGACCACCGCTTTCTCGCCCCGGCGACGTTTCTCTTCGGTGCCATATTTCTTGCGGCGTGCGACACGGTTGCCTGCTGTGTTTTGAACGTCGGAACGCTCCCCGTCGGAATCATTACCAGTATGCTCGGCGGCCCGTTTTTCCTCATCCTCCTGCTTTGGCGAAATTAGGCATCCGGCCCGGCCCACAAAATTTGCCCCTCTGTTGAAAAAAATTTTTTTTCAACGTACAATGGTGGGATTGTTTCTGTGAACCTTTTCCCATCACGTCCCTTGGAGTGGTAATGTTATGAAAAAGATCGTCGTATTGTTCAGTTTGAGTTTTGCAATCCTTCTCGGAATCAACCTCAATTTCGTCCTCGCACAAAATTCTTCAAAAACCATGTCTATCGAAAAAAGTGAATTCGGTAAAACGGCGGCGGGTGAAACCGTCGAAATGTACGCCCTCAAAAACGTCAACGGTTTGACCGTCAAGGTTCTCAACTTCGGCGGCGTGATTTGGTCGTTCGAAGTTCCGGACAAAGACGGAAAATTCGTCAACGTGTCCGCCAATTTGGAAACAGTCGGCGAATACGAGAAAGTTCGTCCTTTCTTCGGCTCCCTGATCGGTCGTTACGGAAATCGAATCGCCAAAGGAAAATTCACGCTTGACGGAAAAGAATATACCCTTCCGACCAACAACGGCAAAAACGCCCTGCATGGCGGCTTAAAAGGATTCGACCAGAAAATTTGGGACGTCGAGCCGTTTACGACCGACAATTCGGTCGGCTTGAAACTCTCCTACGTCAGCAAAGACGGCGAAGAAGGTTATCCAGGCACGCTGAGAACGACGGTCGTATACAAATTAGATAACAACAACGATTGGACGATGGATTATATCGCGACCACCGATAAGGCAACCGTTCTCAACTTAACGAATCACACGTTCTGGAATCTTGCCGGCGCACAATCGGGCACGATTCTCGAACACGAGTTGACGATGGGAGCCGACCGGGTGCTTCCGACCGACGACGGCTTGATCCCGACCGGCGAAATCCGCAAGGTGGAAGGAACAGCGTTCGATTTCCTGACGATGCACAAGGTCGGTTCGCGGATATCGCAAATCACGGAACCGCAATTCGCCGGGGGATACGATCACTGCTTTGTCCTCAAAGAGAAAAAGCCGGGCGAAATGAGTTTCTGTGCGAAACTGCGTGACCCGAAGTCGGGCCGAACGATGACCGTGAAAACGACGGAACCGGCCGTTCAGCTTTACACCGGCAATTTCTTCAACGGTTCGACCGGCGCATTTGGATACAAGTACGAAAAATACAGTGCTCTGTGCCTGGAAACGCAACATTATCCCGATTCGCCGAACCAGCCGAAGTTCCCCTCGACGGTTCTCAAGCCGGGCGAAACCTACAGGCATACGACGGTCCACAGCTTCTCGGTGGAATAGTATTTCACTCAAAGTGTAAACGAAATGGTAATGAAACTGGAAAAAGTGTTGAAATTTAAGGGCATCGGGCATCGGGAATCGGGAATCGGGAATCGGAAATTGGAGGAAGTTTTTCACTTAGGACCTATTCCCGATGCCCGATTCCCGATGCCCTTGACTGTTTTGAGCCACCATTTGTTTACGGTTTGAGTAATAATGAGACATTTCAATCGGATTCCGCTGTCTATCGGCTTCGTTCTTCTCCCATTTTTCAGTTTTTTCACATCGTCGCTGTACTGCGATGAAACAAAGACGGCAACCCTGAATCTTGCCCTTTTGCTTGACGAACCGGCCAACGTTCCGTTGAGTCTTGAATCGTTGACGGCAACGGGGATTGCAGGACGTGTCGCCATCCGACCGGTTTTGCTCCATTTGGACGAATCGGAAGCGGTTGATCTATCGCCGTTCGACGTGCTTTGGCTTCATCGGGTCGAAACAACGCCTCCCGGTGATTTGCCGTTTGCGTCGGAGCGGTTTGTCAAGCAACTCAAACAATTCGTCGAGCAGGGGAATGGGCTGCTTCTGACCGGCGGTGGAACGCTTTTGCTTGAACAACTCGGACTTGACACAGTAACAACACGTCCAGTTACTTTTGGCGATGACCGCGCCCAGTCAGGTATCAAACCGTTTGACAAGTCGCATCCGATTTTTACCGACTTCAATTGGGATCGCGGCGTACTTTGGTTGTCGAACGCCGCGTATCCGGCTTATGAGCACTTTCAGGTAACTACAGGAAAGCCGTTCGGAGAAAACCCGCAGTGCACTGCCGTACCGCATCTGGAATATTCGCTCGGACGGGGCAAAGTGATTGCCGCACCCTGGCGGATCGGGGCCGTTTACGACAAGGCACCCGAAGGGCATCGGCACAATTTTGAACGATTTGTCGCTAATTCCTGCGGTTATCTTGCCGGACGGTTGACCGAACCGGCAAAATTTCGAACGCAATTTGAAATCGACGCCGAATCACTTGAGCTGGCGATCCGACATCTTGCCGCAAGATTCGGCGACGATTACCCGGATGCACCGAAATACCTTGATCGGCTGACACAGTTGCGAGATGCGAATGAGTTAGAAACCCTCAAACGGGAGGCTTTGCTGGCCAATCCGCTCTTGGATTTTTCGCAATTGCTCGTCTTGCGGCGTGGGGAAAAAAATCTCGGTTTGCCGCTCAATTACAACGCCAATTCGATGGTCCCGAAAAACGGTTACGATCATCAGCTTGTCGTTTTGTCCGATTGGAAAGGCACACCGCAGCGGCAAGTGCTTTTGGAGCCGGAAAACGGGCGGTTTGTCGGTGATGTTGATTTGCATTTCAACGCCGACCGAATGCTTTTCAGTATGGTCGATGAAAACGAACATTGGCGCGTTTTTGAAATGAATATTGATGGGACCGGCTTGCGGAAACTGCCGCTGATTCCCGACGCCGATGTTGATAATTACGATGCCTGTTACTTGCCCGACGGAAGCATCGTGTTTTGCTCGACCGCCTCGTTTGCCGGCGTTCCCTGCGTCAACGGCACCAGCCCGACCTGCAATCTTTATCGGCTCCACACCGACGGCACAATCCGACAGTTGACCTACGAGCAAGATCAGGATTGGTGTCCGACGGTGCTGAATAATGGCCGCTTGCTTTACCTGCGTTGGGAATACACCGACATTCCTCATGCGATGTCGCGGATTTTGTTCCATGCGAACCCGGACGGCACAAATCAGCTTGAGTATTACGGCAGCGGTTCGTATTGGCCGGGATCAATGTTTTTCGCCAAACCGATCCCGAACGATCCGAACAAGTTCGTCGCGATTGTCGGTGGACACCACGAATTGCCCCGCATGGGTGATCTCGTCCTGTTCGATCCGACACTGGGGCGGCGCGAGAACACCGGAGCCGTTCAGCGCATTCCGGGCCGGGGACGCACGGTCGAGCCGCAATTGCTTGACTTGCCGATTGTTCGCTCTTGGCCAAAATTTCTGCATCCCTATCCGCTCGACGAACATTTTTACATCGTTTCTGCCAAACCGTCGCCGGAAACCCCTTGGGGCGTTTATCTGGTGGACACCTTTGACAACATGGTGTTGCTTTACGACGAGCCGGGCTATGCAATGCTCGAACCGATCCCGATTCGAAAAACCGCCGTTCCGCCGGTAATTCCCGACCGCACCGATCCGGCGCGGGACGACGCCGAGGTGTTCATCGCCAATATTTACGAAGGGGAAGGACTCCAAGGCGTTTCGCCGGGGTCGGTCAAATCGTTGCGGCTTTTCAGCTATCAATTTTCGTACCGCAATATGGGTGCCGAGCCGTACAGCGTCGGTCTGGACGGTCCCTGGGATCCCAGACGGATCATCGGCACGGTGCCGATCAACGACGACGGTAGTGCCTACTTTCGCATCCCTGCTTATACGCCGATTTCGATACAGCCGCTTGACGCCGAAGGGAAGGCCATTCAGCAAATGCGAAGCTGGCTTACCGCGATGCCGGGCGAGGTCGTTTCCTGCGTCGGGTGCCATGAGTCGCAAAACACGGTTGCCCCGCCAATGAAAGCTTCGGCGGCGTTTTCCACGCCGGACGAAATCACCCCCTGGTACGGACCGACACGGGGTTTTTCGTTCGTCCGTGAAGTACAACCGGTACTCGATAAATACTGTATCGAGTGTCATTACGAAGGCAACCCGGAATATCCCGGTCTCTTTTCGTTCGAAGAGACCGCTCCCAGACCGATGCTTGACACCCAGAATTCCATCAATCTCAAGTCGCGGTTTTCCAATTCGTACTTCCAACTGCGGCGGTTTGTTCGCGCTCAAACGAAAGAGGGGCCGATGCAGGTGCCGTACCCACGGGAATACCACGCCGACACAAGCCGTGTAGTGCAGCTTTTGCAAAAGGGGCATCACGGCGTCGAGCTGGACGCGGAAGCCTGGGACCGGCTCATCGTTTGGATCGACCTGAACGCCCCGTTTCACGGAAACTGGCGTGACATCATCGCCGACGACAATCCGGAGCTTGTGCGGCAACAGTTTGAGCGCCGTCACGAAATGCGCCGCCGCTACGCCGAAACTGATTCGCTGCTGGACGACGATCCGAATGTGGATTATCCGAGAGCGGTTTTGGACCGGGATAATTCAATAAAAGCCGGAATGGAGCGCAGCGTAATGACGGGATCACGCGAAAATGGTTACGATGCAAAAAATTCCGTTACTCCGCTCCGCTCCGTTCCCGACTGCCAGGAAACAATGACCATTTCGCTCGGCGAAGGCGTTGATCTGAAATTCGTGTCCATTCCGGCAGGTCGTTTTCGCATGGGGCAGGCGAACTCGTTTCCCGACGAACAGCCGCGACTTGTTACGATTGAAAAATCGTTTTTCATGGCGACAACCGAAATCACGAACGAGCAATTTGCCCAATTCGATCCGACGCACGACAGCCGAATCGAATCGGGGGATTTCATCCTTTTCAGTCCCGGCGAACAGGGCTGGTCGCTCTCGCATCCGACGCAGCCGGTTGTGCGGGTTTCGTGGAACCGTGCCGTTGCGTTTTGCGATTGGCTTTCCCAAAAGTCGGGCAAAAAGGTTGCGTTACCCACCGAAGCCCAATGGGAATACGCCGCTGGTGCCGGGGTAAACTCATCTGATACGCCGTTTTGGTACGGAACGCTTGACACCAATTTTTCGCCGTATGCGAATTTGTCGGACATCAACAATCATCGGATCAACGATTTCGGTTGGCCGGGACGGCGTGACTCCCTACCGGCCTGGCGACCGGCGGACACACGGTTTGACGACCACAGCCGGGTTTCGGCTTCGGTCGGAAGTTACGCCCCCAATCCGTTCGGGCTGTTCGACATGCACGGCAACGTTTCCGAGTGGACCGCCGACGCACCGACGGATGCTCCTGATTATCGTATCGTTAAAGGGGGTTCCTGGTACGATCCGCCGCACCGTGCCCGAACGGCGTTCAAACAAAAATACCTCGCCGGGCAACAGGTTTTCGACGTCGGATTCCGTGTGATCGTGTTGGATGAGAAATGAAAGATTGTGTTACCGGAGCCAATTCGTCCGCAGATCAACGTGGAAAGTCTCCGGACTGGTCGTTCGCTTTCATTTGGTAACATCGGATTTCCGTAACGCTTCGCACATACAGACGGTCCCCGACGACGGCCGGGTGAGCGAGGAGCGTTGCGTCAACACGTTTCGCCGGGATTCGTCCAGCAAGTTTCGGCGTTTTTTCGTCCACGTCGATTAACACCACGTCGCCGTTCATCCCTGCAACGAGGAGCCGCTTTTTGCCGCTGAGTGTTTTTCCGGCAATCAGAGTTGCGTGGTCGGTAAACGCATCGTCGTCGAGAACCGCTTCGGTGTCAAGCGTGTTACGATTCAGGCAAAACAACGAGCCGCAAATGCCGTAGAGGGTATCCTTCAGGAAAACGGCGGTCGCGGAGTCCGGGGAAAGGTCGTTGTTTTTCGCCACCGGCTCAGGCTGAATACGGCCTGTGGTGTCAAATTCGTACAATCGCGTCCCGTTGTTTTCCGTGGAAAGAAGCAAACGTTCGCCGATCACGACCGGCGTCGGAACGTTGAAATCCCCCCGCTTGGGCGGTTTCAGTTCCCAAAGACGCCTGCCTGTTTCGCAATCGTAACCGCCGAGCGTGTCCTGATCGTAAGTGATTATTTGCGTCTTTCCAAAAAACGTTGCGCAAATCGGCGACGTGTACGCGGCTTCTTTTCCCTCGCCGGAAGATTGCCAGACGATCCCGCCGTTTTCCGAATCCAGTGCGACGAGCTGCGCCGTGACACCGCCCGGTTGCACGATCAGCTTGTTTTTCGAACCGGGAACGCCTGGATCGGCGGGTACAAACAGCGGCGAACAGGAATAACCCCAGTGCGGCATTTTTGCGGAAAAGCGGACCGGGAGATTTTTGTCCCATAAAACCTTGCCGTCATCGGGATTGACGCAGTGCAGGTGCCCGAAGCCGCCGAGCGTGTAAAGCCGGTTGTCGTGAATCAGTGGCGTCGCTCGGGGCGAACTCCCGTAATCGGGGTCGATTTTGCCCGGCGCGGAGTAGGAAAACGTCCACTGTTCTTCTCCCGTCCGTGCATCGAAACAGTGAAACATGTCCGTGGTGTCAAGGCGGTCACGGTCGGCAACGATCACGACCTGTTCCGTCGCAACGACGCCGGAAATTCCGTCCCCTTCGAGTTGTTTTTCCCAAAGAAGCACCGGCGGCGGATCAAAGGAATCCGGTAGTGTTGCCGAATTTGCCGCCCGATCCGGACCACGCCATTGAGTCCAGTTTGTAGCAGCCAAGGCATAGGGCATCGGGCATAGGGCATAGAAAATGGGAAACAGGAAATAGAGAATCATGAGCGAACTTTTACTCAATTCCCGATTCTCGATTCCCGATGCCCTTCTCCTCGTAAGCGACAAACCCCGATTTTGATTCCAACGCAGCGAGATTCTTTTCATTTTTACCGAACGTAAACAGGGAATTCCGGATTTTTTTAACGGCTTCCTGACCGAGTGTTTTGGCCGCAAACACCGTGATAAACGGAACTTCCGGCGTTTGTTCTAGGAGACGCAGTGCTCCTTTTTCAATCGTCTGACACCCTTCCATGAGTTTCAGGGCATGGGCGGAAAGTGTTGCGCAAATTCGCGTATCGGGGTCTTCATTGTCGAGAATTTCCAATGCGGCGTCTTTATCGGAGACGCGAAAATCCGGCTTGTCGGGAACCGTAACACCGCATGAGCGAAGCATTTTGACCGGCTCGATACGCCGTTCCGCCGAGTATTCCGGCCCGAAAAGGATTTTGTACGACGCCAGATCGCCAAGTGTTTGCGCCGGATCGCTTTTTTCAACGACGAAGACGCCGTGATGCGTCGTTTTTCCTTCAAGATCGGTCAATTTTGCAAGCGGCTCGATTTCCAGCTTGAAACTCCTGGCTTCATGCCGCACGACATCGTCTTTGCCGATCACAAGATCGATTCTCCCGGTTGGCGATTTCGAAAACGTCGGTCGGAGCGATCCCGAAAAGACGCACGTAACCGGACGCCCCAACTCGCCGCGCAGATGTCCGGCAAGCACGTTGTATTTCCGTTGCGAAAAACCTTTGACGCAGGAACACGCCAAATCCAGTGCAAACGGGTCCATCACCGCGATCACCAGCGGGGCGGATTTCTCCGCAGCCAAAAACGGAACGGTCAGCAAAGAGGTTCCGACTCCGAGAACAAATGTACGACGAAGCATGAGAAATAAAAATTGAAAAATGGAAAATGGGCCACACCGGTGCGACATGGGAACGGTTACAAGGTTTTCACGAGTTCTTCGGCAACGTCTGCCAGGTCCAACATAATTTGGCGATACCGCTCCGCCGTTTGCGGAGCAGTCGGTTTCATCTCTGCAAGGGACTTCTTTTGAACGTTCGCAAAAGCACCCTTGTAAACCTTTTGCAAAGCGTCCAGGTCGATTGTCGCGGCAGCATCTCCTGCTTCGACCCACTGTTCGACCGCTTCGGTATACGCTTGAACTATCGGAAGATAACAGTGGGCGAACAACTCATACTGATACGAAGCACAATAACTGTTGCCCCCGTTTGCAATGAGCGTTTGTTCGAAACAGGGATTCACCTCGGCGACCGTTTTGAGACGTTCGTAAGTTGCGTTCATCGAATAATCGTCGTGGAGCGACAACAGATCACGGAACAGTTCCCAATGCCGCTGGAAACGCTTTGCGGCCAGGAGAACCTCTTCGCTTGTCCCCTTCCCCTCACGTCGGTTTTTTATTGCGACGTTGAGATTGCTCATCGCAAGAATCGCCAGTTTGTTGGCCGTCGTCCTGGCAATATCAATCGCGTCCCGCTTGATGAACGGTTTGGCGTCATCGAACGGCAGCTCCGCAAGTGCCCGATACAGGGCCGGGGCCGGTGCGAGTTTTTCGGCAAACGTCTTTCGCAATTCCGATCGGTCCCAATTGACGAAAAACAGGTTGGGATTCGAAAAGTGCCACGAAATCGACGGCTCCCACGCTTCGACATAAGTGTACGGATACGTCGTCGGCAGGAACATCTCCCAGATTGTCAGCAGGGCTTCCGCATCGCCGCCGTACCGTGTTTGGCAAAGTCGCTTGGCGGCATGGATCGGATTCGGTTGATCCGGTTTCCAGGCGTTGTGTGGGAAATATTCGAGCATCAAAATATCGGCGTGTGACACTTCCGGCCAGAAAATGTATCCCTTGCAGAACGGATCGTCGGCGGACAGGGCAATCCGCTGTTCGATGACGTCGTAGTTGGCCCGAATGTCCGCTGCGGCAGTCAACGCCTCGAAGATACCAAAAATGTACGGAAACTTGCCGATTACGTCCCAATTGGTGTAATTCTTCGGCGTGATGCTGTCCGCTTCGTAATCCCAAAGGATCGTATTGCGTGGGTCCAGTTCTTTGAACAATGCAGGGACTTCTTCGGGTTTCCACGTATGGTGAAAATCCCAACCGGCGAGCAGGATCGGCGCATTGGGATACTTTTCCCGAACTTTGGCGATCAGACGACGGTACGTGTACAGCTTGATTTCAAGGTTGTCCGCCCTGTCCGGGAACATGAGGCGTTCGGCAAGTCCAATCGTGTGAAACAGCTCCGGCTTGCCATAGTGTTCGATATGCGTCTCGGTCAGTTTGAAATAGAGGTCCAACCACTTGTCGTTACGGATGTCCCAAACAAGCCCGGTTTGCTCCCGATGATCTCCACCCGACTGCGCGAGAAATTCCGGATTAAAATGTTCCAGAAACGCAATCGGCGTACGGCTGTACCAATGCGTCATCGTGCCAAAATCTTCCGGGTGCATCAAATCCCGGTCGAAAGCGTAACGCAACAGGTGCTTGCGAAGTTCCCCCCGGTACTGGAGCGGCCAGAATGTCGTGCGGTCGTTGCAACCGTCGGGAATCGCTTCGGGAAGCGGTTTATCGTTGTCCGGGTACGGTACGACGTCGGGAAACGCCTTCTGGAACACGTCGTCCATACCGATTCGGAGCATGAACACATTAAGACGCTTTTTGACGATCCAATCAATTTCCTGCTCCCAATCTTTCGGTCCCCAATGTTCCGCCTGGAAACGTGTCAGACTGCGATGAGCGAAGTATCGCAGACCCCGATATTCAAAACGCGGCGACTCGGCAACGTCGAGGTTCGTAATATCGAGCGATTCGGATTTTGGCACCACGTCGCCGTCCCAGAACCAAGAGCAACCGCCGCGCAGTTCAAAGTATTGATAGACGGCGTAAAGCGTGGACCGTCCCCGGCCTCCGGCGAGAAACAGCAAATCGCGGTCGCCGTCTCGCGCTGAAAGAAGATGGTAATCGTCGGTGCCCGTTCGAATCCGGAACGGACGGAGGACCTTTTTTTCAATGCAGTCACGACAGAAACGGTTGACGGCGTCGGAACCGATGACGACGAAATGGTCGGTCTCGTTCGGTTCGGTCGTGATCGCAAGTTTTCGACCCGTACACAGCTCGAAATACTTTTGAAACTCCTCGGCGGCGATGTCGTAAGGCTTTCCTCTGTCAAGCGGTTTCAGGATTTTCAATTCCGCCGCCGGAAGCGTAGCCGAGAGACAGATAAAGAATAGTATCAACGAAACGAACGTTTTAAGACGGCAAAAACGTGACATAACATCCTCAAAAAAGGAGAAGCAGGGAAACAACCGTCCATCTATTCGCTCAATCAGAGCCGCGTACGGAGTAAGCGGTGGCAACGTGAAAACCGCTTACTCCGTGCGCGGCTCTGATCCGTGCGCGGCTCTGATTGTGCGCGGCTCTGATTGAGTTTACGGTTAGCGAAAAATGGCACCTGATTGGCATTGAACAGCATATCACAAAACGATCTTTTCGCAAGGATGCACGCAAATTCTCCGGCAATAAACAGTCAATCGGTCTACACGGCATCTTCTCAATTCCTAATCGTCCCGTCGTGTTCAATCCGCAAATGCTGTAGGCCCTGCTCAATCCATTGTGGTAAACATTGCGGTGGTGAAATCGGCTGGGAATTTTCGACGATATTCCGGCAATGCACATCGCTTCGGACCGGATGAATCGCACCATACCGGTCGCGGATTCGCAAAGATCGTGTCCGGCAAATTTTTTCGCACGGTTGTCCCAGTGGCACCAGATTCGCTTTCCACAAGCAATGCTCCATCGTGAAAAGCGGCGAACGCCCCTGCACGATCCACTCAAGTCGTTCGGCGGGAACGATTTTCAAAAATGCCGACATCCGCTCTTCGTCCAAGTCGGGGCCTGGCGTGATTCGTAAAACATTTCCCAGTTCCTCAAGCTGCCGAAACGCCAGGTCGTTCACAATATTGAACGAAAAATCAGCGATACAGGAAATATTCCGTTCGCTGAAAAATGCAAGTGCTCCGAGATTTCGTACAAGAACGGCGTCCGGTGTCAAATCGGCGAGAAACTTCAGGAATTTCGTTTCGCTCGGCTTGAGAATCCGGGGAGCGACCGCGACGAACTCCGCTCCAACCGCCCGGACCGAATCCGCCGCCTGCTCGAACTCCTTGTAACTGCGAAGCTCGGCGTAAAAACTCTGGCAACCCGTATCCACGTAACGAGCAAGTGTAACACCATCGGAAAAGCACTCGGCCTCACGGAAAAGTACATGATATATCGGACTTGCGGAATCAGGGCTTGGCGAACATGGAAAACCTGCCCGTTGTTCCTGTAATGACGGGCCGAAAACAATCGGCGTCGGTTCCGGTTTCGGAAGCGAATTGCTCCGGCTTTGCAACGTTTCAATCATTTGACGCCGCAATTGCCCCAGGATACTCAGTGGCACCATCGCTTTCCCGTCAAGGACGGCGTCAAGCTCACCGAGATTGAATTCCGTTTCACCGAGACGTCCCAATTGTTCACGCAGCACCTCCGCCGTCAAGGGATGCTTTTTCGCTTCCTCCAGAGGAGCGTCGCTTTGAATTTCAAAACGGATACCGTTCTCCGCGTTGACGGAAATTTGCAGCAGTTCACCGACGACACCATGCACGTTCAAGTGCAAAAGCGTTTTTTTCTGTAGACGCTTCGGGCGGAGCGACTTGCGGATTTCCCGCTCGATACGGGGATCGTCCGTTTTTCGTACCGATTGTCCGGCGGCGACATGTTCGGCGTCAATCGCTCCGTTGGCAAAGGTCAGGAGAACCTTGTCTCTTGCTTTCGCTTCCTTAACGGACTCACGTCGGTGGAAAATTTCGTACACACGGCCGCCCTGGGACCGGTCCGGTTCGTTTTCGTTCTCAAACAACACGCCGTCGCCACGTTTGACCGGCGCACCAAGCGACACCACGGCGGCGTCACGTCGCACCTCGACGACCGTTCCAAGCGGCGTCCCACGATGGGCGACGATATTACCCGGCACGAGACGCCGTGCATCAATCCCTTCAAGCCAACCGGTCGAAAAGCCCCGGGAGAACGTAATGGCAAGCCGTTCCAAATCGCCAGTATAATCCGGCGGCACCGTATCCGTCATCATGGCGTCAATTGCGTTACGGTAAATCCGCGTTGTTTCGGCCACATACTCCGGCGGTTTCAATCGGCCCTCGATTTTGAAGGCACAAACCCCGGCATCCCGCATTTGCCGGAGCAACGGCAGTGCCGCCAGATCGGTCGGGCTGAAAATCGGACGCGGCGGTGATTCCTCCCCGAAAATATCGTACGACATTCGGCACGGCTGGGCACAGCAGCCGCGATTGGCACTGCGACCGCCGAGGTTCAAGCTGGCGTAGCACTGGCCTGAAAAGCTGATGCAAAGCGCACCATGAACGAACGCTTCCAATTCGAGATCGGTGTTTCGGCGAAGTGTTTGGATTTGTTCGATAGAAAGCTCTCTCGGTAACACCACCCGCCGAATTCCGTAACGGGACGCCAGAGAAAACGCCTCTGCGGAAGAAAGACTCATCTGCGTCGAAGCGTGGAGCGTCAGGCCGGGACAAAGCCGATGTGCAAGGGCGGCAATGCCCAAGTCCTGGACAAGTATGGCGTCAACACGGCACTCGGCAAATTCCCGGAGCAATGTTTCAATTTGCGGCAATTCCCCGGCGAAAGCAAGCGTGTTCAACGTCAGATATGCCTTGACACCACGCCGGTGAAGCGATTCGACGGTCTCGCCGAGTTTGGGGAGCGGGATGTTTTTCGCCCGGACCCTGGCATTGAAATTCCCGCCGGCGATCCCGAAATACACGGCATCGGCTCCGTTTTCCACGGCGGCGTGCAGTGATTCCTCCGATCCCGCCGGGGCGAGAAGTTCCGGTTTGCAGGCGATTGGTGTCATAAATCCATTCGGAAAGCGGCAGATTCCGGAAATGAGGACCGAAGTTAAGAAACGGTCGAAAAAATAGTGTGCCCGAAAATTGCAGGGCGATCCCATTGAACGGGTGCTTTAAATCTTGACGGTTCTTTGCGATTACGGCTCTGTTTTAAAATCAATCAGCCGTTGAATGTTCTTGCGACTTCCTCGATTCTGAACGCTTCAAGAATGTCCCCTTCCTTGAGGTCGTTGAAGCCCTTGAGTTTGATACCACATTCAAGACCTTCGCGGACATCACGGGCATCGTCCTTTTCCCGCTTGAGCGAGTCGATACCGTATTCGCCGATAATCCGGCTGTCGCGGATGATTCGCATTCTTGCGTTTCGCTCGATGTTCCCGGCCAAAACACGGCATCCGGCAATGGAACCAAGCCGGCTGATTGCGAATACCCGTTGCACCAAAGCGCGACCGAGTTCCCGGACCTGTTCCATCGGTTTGAGCATCCCTTCCAGTGCCGACTTGATGTCGTTGGACAGATTGTAGATAATATCGTAACGCCGGATTTGCACTTTCTTCTTTTCCGACAGACTCCGGGCGTTTTCGTCCGGGACGACGTTGAACCCGACGATGATCGCGTCGGAAGCACTGGCCAACTGCACGTCCGCCTCCGTGATACCACCGACCGTTGCTTGCAGGATACGGATTTTCACCTCCGGGTGTTCCAGTTTGCCGAGTTCCTTCTTGATTGCCTCGATGGAACCGCGAACGTCTGCACGGATGATAAGGTTGAGCGTCTGAACGGTGTCCGCCTGGTTGATCCGCTGAAAAAGATTCTCCAGCGTCACATGAGACTGTGCTTCCGCCAAGTCGTGCTTTCGTATTTCGGTGCTTCGTTCTTCGGCGATTTGTCTCGCTTCGGACACGTCTTCCAAAACGCAGAACTTGCTCCCCGCCGTCGGAGCGATATCCAAACCGATGATATTGACCGGCGTACTTGGTGCCGCTTCGTCCAAATGGATTTTCGGGTCCAACGTATCGAACATCGCCTTGACACGACCGTAAGCATTGCCGCAGAGAATCACGTCGCCGGTTCGGAGCGTTCCGTTTTGCACGAGCACTTTGCAGACGACCCCCATTCCCGCCTGGAGTTCCGCTTCCAAAGCGACGCCAATCGCCGGACGGTCGGGATTGGCCCGCAATTCATGAAGCTCCGCGACGGTCAACAGGGTTTGCATGAGGTTGTCCATTCCCATACCGGTCAGCGCACTGCAACGGACGACCTCAACGTCGCCCCCCCACTCGCTTGGGATCAGTTCGTTTACGGCAAGTCCCTGAATCGCCTTATCCGGATTGGCGGCGGCGAGGTCCATCTTGTTCAAAGCAACGACGATGGGTACTCCGGCGGCTTTCGCATGGGAGATCGCTTCCTCCGTTTGCGGCATGACACCATCATCCGCCGCGACGACCAGAACGGCGATGTCGGTGCAGTTGGCACCGCGCGCCCGCATTTCCGTAAACGCTTCGTGGCCCGGCGTATCGACGAACGTAACGTCGCCGTGCTCGGTCGAAATCCGGTACGCCCGGATATGCTGTGTGATACCACCCTTTTCGCCGGAAACGACGTTCAAATTCAGAATATGGTCCAAGAGCGACGTTTTGCCGTGATCGACGTGTCCCAAAAACGTGACCACCGGAGGACGCGGTCGGAGCGATTCTTCCGGGTCCGGTTCCTCGAAGAGGACTTTGACCAGCCGGTCTTCCAGCGAAATTTCGTCACGAACTTCGACCATCAGGCCGAATTCGACGGCGAGAAGCTGCGCCGCCTCCCGATCCAGAAGAGAATTTATCATAAGCGGCGTTCCAAATTCCATCAATTTTCTCACCACATTGTTGACAGTCAAGCCGGTCATTTCGGCATACTGCTTGACGGTACAAGGGAGTTGAACCACAATATCGTTCTTTCTGGGAGCGGCGGTGTTCGCGATTTGCCCCGATTTTTTGAGTCGTCGGAATTGGCGTGGGAAGAAGGCCGATTCATCCGCTTCCCCTTCGTTGAATCGCCGTGAAACGACCCCGGTTCGGCTCTTTTTCTTTTGGTCTCGCGGTTCTTCCACGACGAAAGCGTCAACGAATTTACCATCACGTCCACGAACCCGTTTGACGTCTTTTTTCTTTGTATCTTCGTCGGAGGAAAAGGTGTCTCCTTCTTTGCCTTTCTTGGCTTTCGGCAAACCTTTGGGCAACTTTTTCCCTTCCGCCGCGAGAAGCCGTTTTTCTTCATGCTTGCGAATGTGTTCCGTCAGCGGACGGGAAGCCCCCATTTGCGCGGCACGAATCGCCTCTTTGGGGAGTTTCTGGTCCGGTTTTTGCGGTGCCGGCTCGTTAACCGGTTTGGCCGGCTTCAACGCCTGCTTGGGAAGCGGGGCCAGACGAATCGATGGGCCGGAGGATTTGTGCCCCGTCTTGGAGGAAGAATCCGCCGGGCTATCCGAAGCGGCCGCCGTAGTCGCGGTTTTTCGCTTGCCATCGAGCGAGGGGATCGACTTTTCCACCACTTTCGTCAGATCAGGACGCACCAGAGGTTCCGGGGTCGGTGGGGAGACCACCGGCTTTTGTGCGAGCGGCGTTGCTTTTCCGCCGAAGATTTTTTTCGAAAGCGGCGATGTCGGGACAACCGGCTTTTTCGCTTCTTTAACAGCAGACGGTGTTTCCTCCGTTTTCTGAGCGTCCACCGTCAAAGGCGGAGTTTTCTTGGAAACTTGAGCCGTTCCAAGTCCTGTTGACTTGCTTTTTTCGGAAGAAGTCCCAAGAGTCGGCGAAATCCCTTTGGAAGTGTCCGCTGTCTCAACACTCGCCTGTTGCTCCGGTGCCGGTGTAACGGCTTCGTCTGTTTTGAGACGCTGCGTCTTCCCAGCAAGCGGGGCTTGTTTCAGAACGGGAATTTTCTTGTCCTGCGGAACAGCGGCGGGACGCTGAAACGAAGGCACCGGTGCAGACGAAGCAGCGGCTTGAGAAGTGCGCGACTCCGCTTGGATCGCGGCTTTGACTTTTTCCGCTTCTTCTTCGGTCAAACTGGCAAGAGCGGACTTACCCTCGAATCCTAATTTCTTACAGATTTCGGTAAGGTCCTTGCTCTCGACCTTGAGTTGCTTCGCTAAAGCGTAAATGCGAATGGAGGACAATTCTACGACTCTCTTTCAGGCAGGATACGGATTTGTTTGGAAAAATACGCTACATAAACTACGCCTCCTCTTTTAATTACGAATTATGAATTATGAATTACGAATTACTTACTACGGGAAAAATTGTTTTTGCATTTTTACAAATAAGTAATTCGTAATTCGTAATTCGTAATTACTCCTCGACGTTTTCGTAATCGTTTTTATTTTTTTTCGGTTCTTGTTCTTCTTTTTCGGCGAGAATTTCCGCTTGCTCAATAATTTTTGCGGCCTCTTCCTCGGTCAGTTCGCCGATTTCCATCAGGTCGGACGGTTCAATCACGGACAAATCATCAAAGGAAAGGAATCCCTCTCCAACAAGACGGTCCGCCAAGTCGGAACTCACCCCTTCGATTTCCACGAAACCGGTCAGGACTCGTGAAAGCTGTTCGTCCAATTCGTCCCGGGTCATAATCTCAACATCCCAACCGCAAAGCCGACTGGCCAGCCGAACGTTTTGCCCTTTTTTGCCGATGGCGAGCGAACGCTGGTCCGGTCGAACCAAAACGACAGCCCGACCGAGCATGGAACAGAGGATGACCTCTTCGATTTCCGCCGGTTCCAGGGCACTGGGAATCATCACTTGCATATCGTCGTTCCAAAGAACGACATCAATCCGCTCGCTACCGATTTCGTCGAGAATGTTTTTGATTCGGCTTCCACGAACACCGATGCACGCTCCACGACAGTCAATCCGTTGGTCGCTACTGTGGACGGCGATCTTTGTGCGATAGCCCGGTTCACGCGAAATCCCTTTGATTTCAATGACGCCGTCGGCAATTTCGGGAATTTCCTGTTCGAACAGGTGTCGAATCAGGGAAGTTCGTGTGCGACTGAGGATCACCTTGACCCGGTTTCCATTTTTTTTCACTTCAACGACAACTGCCCGGATACGGTCGCTGGGGCGGTGATTTTCGCCGGGAATTTTTTCCGCACGCGGCAAAATCGCCTCGGCAACGTTGGGAATGGCAACCACGGTCGCGCTTCCTTCGTTTTTTTGGACGACGCCGCTGATCATTTGGTTGAGTTGAGCGTGATATTCGTCGTAAATTGCGTCGCGTTCGGCTTCGCGAATTTTTTGGATCATCACCTGCTTGGCACTTTGGGCCCCGATTCGTTCGGCCATCTCGGAGGGCGAAATTTCTTCTCCGTTGAAGGTTCCAAAAATTTCGCCGCTCGTTCGGTCGAGTCGAACGGAAATGTCCGCTTCTTCTCCATACTGCTTCCGGGCCGCAGTCAAAATGGCGGCTTCCACACCGGAAAAAACGATTTCTTTATCGATTCTCTTATCGCGATGGATCGCGTCGACGATCCGCAGCACTTCGCTGGGATTCATAGGACCTGCACTTTCAGTACGGTAAAAAACGAGCGGTGAAAACAAATGACGGTGCCGGCGGGATTTCGGAATCTCATTTGCCGTGATCGAACACGGATTCGTTCCGGGAATAATCCCTCCAAAATAACGGAACGTCAAGCATACCGCCGGGAAGGAGTATCGTCAAGAGGATGTTGGAGGAGAAAAGAAGCGAGGGATGTATAAAATTTGGGGTGGATGATGGGTCGCACGCATCAGAGCCGCGCACGTAGTAAGCGGTTAATATTCGTGTGCGGCTCTGATTGCGTTTTCTTACATTCGAGTTTCATCAAGAGATAAAATCCAAATAACCGAAACAAATTGAAAAAAATAAAGTATTTTCCGAAAAGGTTCCTCTTTGGTCGATTCGAAACGACGGGGTTTGGTCTCTAAACCGAGGCCAGTGAGGTTCCCTGGGTTTATACATTTACGATCAATAGAATTGGCATTCCCCCGAAATCCATGATAATCCGTAGTTTCGTTCTTGTTTTTATTTCGCTTACCGCATCGCTTGCGTTCGGTAATACGGCAACTCCTCCCCAAGAGGCCCCACTGTTTCCGACACGGAGTAATTTTTTCACAATTCCGTTCGAAATCAAGGTTGATGGTTCCGGTACCTTACCCGCCGAGGTCGAATTGATCTACTCCAATGATCGCGGAATGAATTGGTTCCCCTACGGTCGTGTTCATCCGGACAAAAAACAATTCCTCTTCAAGTCTCCGACGGATGGGGAATACTGGTTTATTTTGAAGGCTTACGGACATGACGGCCTTGTCAAGGAACACCGGCGTCGGGGGCCGATGGCTCGCGTTCTCGTCGATACAATTCCGCCGAGGCTGACCCTTTCCGCCGAACAAAAAAGCACTGGCGAAATTTGGGTTCTTTGGTCCGTCGAAGACGCCAATTTGGCTCGGAAAACGCCGCAACTCCAAATCTCTTATTCGACTCCCGACCAAAAAAATCAATACCTGTCCAATTGGAAGCCGGTCGTGATTGATCCATCAAACATTCAATCCGAAGGGAACAAGCATCAAGGCGAACTGGTAATTTGGCCGGAGCACGGCGCGGTTTCTTTGGAAATTCAGGCGGAAGTTGTTGATATGGCCGGCAATCGGGAAATGCAAAGCCGGTCGGTTTCGCTCAGCACGATTGCCAAAGAAGAAGATTCCAATGTCCTTACGGAATCCATGCGAGCCGCTTTCAAACAGCCCGAAGGACTCCCGATGAAACCGGTTTCTGGAATGAACCAATATACAACGGCAGAGCCAATAACCACCCAATCGGCAAAACCTCTGACCCCGCTCGTGCCGCCGAGACCGCCGGTCCATTCCGAAGCAATACGAGCATTGCCTCCCCCGAGACCGATTAGCAACCAAATTGCCGGCCTTTCCCAAATCAATGAATCGCTTAAATCGCTGGATTCGGTGCAACCTGTTCGCACGGAGGTTCGTGACTTCGACGGTTTGGCGTTTGGGTCAAAAAATGCAGAATTGGGAACGGAGACTTCCGGTAAAGATTCCGTCCTTGTCGGGCCGCCTCTTTTTCTGGAAGACGTTACCGAAGAGGGTTCGCTTGTCGTCGGTTCACCTCAAACCCCAATTCCGGTCGTTTTTTCCAGCACAAGCAGAGAAACACTCGAATTTGCGTTGGAAAACGAAGTCGAGGACGGGGACGACGATGGACCGAAATGGTTCACCCCAAATCCCAAATACGCTCCTCCCGAACTTGCTTTCGAAGACTCCCCGTTGGTTTCCAGCGATGAAGAGGAGGTGGAAACAACCGAAGCGGCAATCCCGGTAATCCCTGAGGAGTCGGTCCCACTGGCGGATACCGTGATGGAAGTTGTGGAAAAATCAAACGCTTTCATTCGGATCACGAAAATTTCCCATCTGCGGGATTTGAGATTGAGCCAAATTTTGGTGAAGTGGGAGACGAGCGAAAATTCCTGGACCAGTTCTGAAAGTGCCAGGGTTCATATTTTTCGGGGACCTTCGCAGCAGGGGCCGTGGACGCCGATTGACGTGAACAAGAAAAACACCGGTTCCTTCGCTTGGACCGTGTCGCCGGAGGATCGTGATCCTTTTTATATTCTCCTGCAATGCGAAGGAACACGGGAAGAGAACCGTCCCGAACTGGTGTCCGACGTAACCATGCAACCGATCCAACTCCCGGCAACGCTGTTTAAATGACTCAAACCGTAAACAAATGGTAACTCAAAACAGTCAAGGGCATCGGGCATCGGGCATAGGTGATAAGTGAAAAACTTCCTCCAATTTCCGATTCCCGATTCCCGATGCCCTTAAATTTCAACACTTTTTTTCAGTTTCACTACCAACTCATTTACACTTTGAGTAAATGAGAGCCGGGGACTGTGTCCCCGGAAACAATTCGTAATTCGTAATTCGTAATTCAGTACGCTGTCTTTTCGAACTTTGCCGGGTTCTTGAGCTTTCCGGAGAGATCGCTCAGGCGGGGCTTGTTGCGCACGGGGAGTATCCGCTTTTAGTGCCGGAATCTTTTGTTGCGAAGATGGAAAAGGGAAATCCTCGCGATCCCCTCTTGCTTCAAGTTCTTCCCCGACCGGAAGAGTTGGACAAAGTGGACGGCTTTAGCGACGATCCTCTGCAAGAACAGACCCGGCAAAACTGTCCCTTGCTTCGGAAGTACGAAGGCCGTGCCCTTTTGCTTGCGACGAATCAATGTGCGGTTCATTGTCGTTACTGTTTTCGTCGCAACAGAACGCTTGGGAGCGTCCTGCCTTTGTTACTGCGGTCCCAGGTTGCTCTCCCGGCGGAAGTGATTCTCAGCGGCGGCGATCCGCTTACGCTTTCCGACGACGAGCTTTCGGAACTTCTGACGGCGATTCGGCGACGATCGGAGGTACGGCGTATCCGCATTCATACCCGACTTCCGGTTCTGGATTCGAAACGATTAACGCCGCAACTTTTGTCCCTGCTCCATTCGGACCGAAAGACTGTCTTTTCGATGGTGCTCCATATCAATCATCCCCGTGAAATCGACGACGATTTTGCAGACGCGATTACCGAGGCGGTTCAGCGGGGAATTCCGGTTTTCGTCCAGTCGGTTTTGCTTCGGGAAATCAACGACGATTTTACGGTGCTTTTCGAGCTCTACGAAAAATTGATTTCACTGAGAATGATACCGTATTATCTTCATCAGCTTGACCGAATCACCGGAGCGGCCCACTTCGAGGTGGAAGTGGATCGCGGTCTGGAGCTTTGGAATCACCTGCAACGGTCGCTGCCCGGCTATGCCGTTCCCCGATATGTTCAGGAAATCCCCGGCGGGGAGAGCAAAATTTTTATCGTTTCGTAACTCACTCAAACGGTAAATGAACGGGTACTCAAAACAGTCGAGGGCATCGGGCATAGGAAAAACAGTAGTAATTTCCACCTTTTCCTCGTCGATGGAAGAGAGTCGAACAAGTCAAAATCCTATGCCCTATGCCCTATGCCCTTAAATTTCAACACTTTTTCCAGTTTCGTTACCCTTTCGTTTACACTTTGAGTTAATCAGAAATTCTTCAAGTTCGTTTCGCGTCGGCGCACCAGTCTGGCCTCCTTTTCGGGTCGCTTTGAGCGCGGCGGCACCGGCGGCGTAGCGGACCCGGTCCGCAAGCGACATCCCCGACGTCAGCGTTGCCGCGTACGCCCCGTGAAACACGTCGCCGCAACCGGTGGTGTCGCATACCGTTACGGGAAACGCTTTTTGGTGTCGGACGGTGTCATCCCCTTTTTCGGCAAACCAGGCCCCTTTGACACCATCGGTTACAACGACGGCACTTCGGTCATGCTCGTGGAGCAATCGCACCACGACGTCCGGGAGGTCGGCATCCTGACCAAAGCGCTTACGGACGAACGCCGCCGGAACAATGAGGTGATCGACCAGTGCCAACGCTTCTTCCATAGCAGGTGAACCGAGTGATTCGAAGTCGCCGACAATCGGGATTCTCTTTTCACGTACCTGCCGATAAAGCGGTATCAACGTTTCCGCATAAAATTGATCGGCGAACAGACACTTCGCGGAGAGTGCGGTTTTCACCGCCTCCTCGTTAAGGATCGGGGGGGGCGTCAGAAATTCCGACCACAAAACCGTGCGTTCGCCGGTCTGATGTTCGACGTACACCGTTGCGGCAATCGGTTCCGTTTCCGGAGGATACGGCGAATGCACCGGAAGGTTGACACCATAACCTTGCAGTATCCGTCGAACCTGGCGGGAAATCTCGTTTTCCCCCAATGGTCCGCCGTACCAGCAGGACGCCCCGAGCTTGCTTGCGGCGACAAGTGCCGTTGCCGTCAGACCGCCGCCGTGATTTTCACGGGAAAGAATCTTCGCTTTCCCGCCGGACGATGGAAATTTTTCCACCTCTGTAATCACGTCAAGCGTTGCAACGCCAAAACCGGTAATATCAAACATCGGGAATCGGAAATAGTGATTAGTGATTAGTGATTAGTGAAGAATTCCCTCCGATTCCCGATGCCCGATGCCCGATGCCCTACTTCCTCACAAGGTTCAGTTGTTGAAGTTTTTCCCGACATTCGTTCCGTTCGCGGCAACGTTCCAGGTCTTTCCAGGCGGGGTCTTGAGCGGCGAGGAACTGTTCTTCCGTTGCGGGAATGTGTCCATGGGAACTCAAACGGGCAATCACCCCTTGGTCCAACCGGGTCAACCGTATCGATTCAAGCTGGTAATCGACGAACGCTTCCCAAGCAACCGGGAAAAGCGGCTTGACGATTTCGTTGCCGATGGTCGTTGCATACTGAACGATTTCCCATTGTGCTTTCGAGTCCATTCGAAGCGAAAGGAAGCGAAACAGGTTGTGCAAGTCAATTTTCCAGTACGCCTCGGTGTAAGTGGAAAGCGGCAAATCCTTTCTCGCCTGTTCCCGGGCAACCCCAATCCGGATTCGCTCTTCGTACAAATTCCGGGCTTGTTCGTGAAATTCCTGTTCCGTTTCCGTCAGTCCTTTGCCAAGCGTAAGATCGAGCACACCGTCGCTTCCCTGCCGGTTCGATTGAGTCTGGAGCCGCCAGCCGTCCGGTTCCGTTGCGTATGCGGCGTCGATGGCAAGAGAGTAACGTGTGCTGTATTCATTGACCGAAGCGGTTCGATGCCGAATCCACTGACGCCAGCAGTCCATCGGAACGCGGACAAGCAATTTGACTTCCGCCATTTCAAACGGCGTCGTGTGCTGATGCCGCATGAGATATCGGATCAAGGTTCGGTCGTCGGACAGCTGTCTAGTCCCCTCGCCGTAACTGACCCGGGCGGCCTGAACGATGGACTCATCGTTCCCCATAACGTCAACCAAACAAACGTAACCGTGATCGAGAACGGGAAATTTTTTCCAACGAAGAGTATCTTTCATAAACGAGAAATGGGAAATAAGGAATGCCGAAACGCGAACGGTCCCATTTTATCGTAATTTTTGGAATTTTCTAAGCCTCCCCCCAAAGACGAGACAACAAGACAACGGCATTTTCCTATTCCTCTAGGCCGCAGGTCAAAATTATGGTACGATCCTCTCGTGGGGATGGCGTTATTGTCGTTTCCTATTCGACGCCAATCAGTTGCCATTTTTCGCTAACCGTAAACCCAATCAGAGCCGCGCACGCAGTAAGCGGTCTCCCCGGTGGTAGCGAGAAAACCGCTTACTCCATGCGCGGCTCTGATTATGTGTGGTTCGGTATATTACGCCCTAATTTCACGCATATTGCTTAAATTGCTTAAATCGCCGTTCTTCTCATGCAAAACGAAACTTTTCGGCACTGCTCGATTTTATTTCTCCTCGCCATTGTTTTGTATTTGACAAATCTCGGCGGTTCGGTTCTTTGGGATATTGACGAAGCGCGATTCGCAAGCAGTGCCGCCGAATTACTCCGCTCCGGAAATTGGATCGTTCCGCAACTCAACGGCGAAGTTTATGGAACGAAACCGATCTTGATGTTTTGGTTCATGATGCTGAGCTACCAAATTTTCGGGATTAATGAGTTCGCCGCCCGGTTTCCTGCGGCTTGTTTCGCAACCGCCACGCTTTTTTTAACGTACCGAGTCGGTTCGCTTTTCTTCGACCGCAAAACCGGTTTCTGGGCTGCCGTTGCGCTGTCCGTTTCACTTCTGTTTTCTGTCGAAGCCCGGGGCGCACTGCCCGATTCGCCGCTCACCTTTTTTGTCGCGTTGGCTCTGTACGTTTGGGCCTGCGGAACGTTTCAGCGAACAACGGAATCGACCCTGCAACTTCGGGTTGAAGGACGGTATTACCCCAAAGAAACCTGGAGAATCGTTGCGATTTACCTTGTCATGGGGATCGGCGTGTTAATGAAAGGTCCGCTTGCTTGTGTTGTTCCGACGGCGATTCTCGGAATGTTTTTGCTCCTCAAACGTCTGCCGGACCAGATTTTGCCGGAACCACGAATCTACTACGAAAAATGCGGACAGTATTTCCATCGGGTACTGCGTCCGTTTTGGCCGGTACATTTTCTGCGAACCGTTTGGTTCATGCGTCCGATCACGGCGATTGCGGCCATTTCGGTCGTCGCATTACCCTGGTATTTGCTCGCCGGCTGGAAAACCGGCTGGTTTACTCCCGGCGGATACTTGTACGAATTTCTTTACGTCAACAATTTTCAACGGGCAACCCGACCGTTCGACGGACGCAGCAGTTTGCTCTTGTACAATCCGCTGTTCTTTTACCCGGTCTCGATTCTCTTCGGTTTTTTTCCATGGTCGCTTTTCACAATTCCCGCCGTTTGGGAGAGCGTAAAACAATTCCGGGCAAAAACACCCCAGCGCGACGGACTCCTTTTCCTGTTTTGCTGGTCGTTGGTTTGGGTCGGCTGTTTTACCGTTGCCGCAACAAAATTGCCGAGTTACATCGTTCCAATGTATCCGGCGTTTGCCCTTTTGATCGGCGTTTACATTCGTAATTGGACCGAAGGAAAAACTCTCGTGGAATCCTGGTGGAGCAAAATCGTGTTCCGTGTCGGAATCGGCGTCGGAATCGCAATCATCCTCGTCGGTTCGCTTCTTGTCGGTTTTCTGGTCTCTTTTGGGGAAGCCTATATTCCAGTCATGCTCGGCCTGATTTTGTTCGTCGGTTGTACCTGGTGCCTGATTTCGCTTCGGTCGGAATCGCCGGTTGCAACTCTTGTCCGTTTCACTTTCCTCGCGGCTTTCTTCACCGGTTTCTTTCACGTTGTCGGCGCAGAGCGAATTTCGACGTATCACCCGGCACGGGCAATCGGAGCGGCGGTTCGTGAGCGTCAAGCGGAAGCAAAAGACAAGCCGATTCGCGTCGTTGTGTATCGGTGCTTTCAACAAAGTTGGGTTTTCTATGCCAAACGACCGTTTGAGTGCTTTGAAGGAACGACGGAGGACTTGTCGAAACTGCTGGACCAGGATCGTCCGGAAATCGTTCTTTTTCCGGCGTCGTTGATTAACGAGCTTACGATTCCACCGGAATATGAACCCCGGTCTTTCCGCGATTCCAATGTTCCCAAACGAACGCATTTGGTGATGTTGGTCTCCCAACCGGAGCCGTGAGTAAGCGGTTTTAACGTTTCCGCCGGGATATCCGCTTCGTGTGCGGCTCCGATTACGCTTTTCTACGTTCGGATTCCTTCAACGGAACATCGTCCATTCCGGCTTGGGCATTTTTTCGGCGAGGGACCGTTCCTTCGGAGCGGGTACGGCTTCACCGCGTTGGTTTTGGAAGTATTGAAGCCAGCGTTCGACATTCGGACCAAAATCTTTTCCGGTACAGGTCGCCAGTGTTCCCGTTGCGGCGTACCGAACGGCAGCGGTCTTGTCGTTTAAGCATTGTTCCAACACGGCGAGCGTTTCCGGTTCGCATCTCCGGCCTGCTTTGGTCAAACACTGAATCGCGGCAATACGGACGTCCTTGTCCGTATCGTTCAAAATCAGGTGTCGGAACGTGTGTTCCATTTCTCGAGGAAGACCTTGATTGACTTGGATGTTTTTGGCCAAACCCCGACAGGCGGCGATACGAACGTTGACGTTTTCGTCGGACAGGGTGAGCTTGAGGTTGTCGATCCGGTCCGGGTGAGGAATCATTGCCAATGCTTTGACGACTTCCCAGCGAATATTTGGGTCCGTCGAGATTCTGTATTCGTGAACCAATTGGGCAACGACGACATTCCGGTCCACAAGCGACGCTTCACGGACTTTCGTCGCTTTTTCACGAATGATTGCCGCTCGTTCCCGCGGGGAGACCAAGCCGGGAATCTTGTCGCTCCGCCTTGTAAAAAGACAGCTTTTGCTTTTCAGAAGGGTCTCGTTGTCCGTAGCGCAACCGACCACCATCGGTAAAAGGACCGAAAATGAGAGGAGAAACCACAAAATTTTTCGCGTAAGTCCGTTTGTTTGCATCATCCGTTTTTCGCGCAACACTCCTGAAAGTAAAGGCTGGACATTAGCGTCCGGTGCGAACTCTAACAAAAACGGGATGGGAATACAAGAGCAAATTTTCGGAAATGCAGGATGAATTTGGAACGTCTCACCATCGCTTCAAGCAGTTATGAAAAAAATCAATACACGGCTTTTTCCGGATATTGTTTGACCAGTTCCAAGCGGTTTCGATAATTTTCTTCATATCGGATCCAATTTTTGACAGGAATCCAAGTCGCTTTTTCCAGTTTTTCGGCAATTTCTCTGGTCACGACAACGTCAGCATCAAGCAACCGTTGAACGATTTCTTGCGGAAGTTCACAACGTTCGGCAAGTTCATCCGCGTCAATTCCCATTTCGTGGATTTTTTCCGCAAGAACTTTGCCCGGTGGAGTGAGAACAATGTAATCCGGCGTATCTTGATAAGTCTTTTGAATGATTGTAGGCATTTTTTCCTCGTTAATGATAATCGGTTATTTCAACGATAACAACGGCTGTGACACGTTTCCAATCCAGTCCACCGTCCGGTTTTTCCGGCCTTGGTCTGTGATCAGGTTCAAAAATCAACCGTGTTCGACTGGACAAACTGGCAACCAATTGTCCCCAGCGATCACCAATCAATTCATGCCAATGGCCGGGTTCAAATCGCAACTCTTCCAAAGTATCGACATTTCTCAATTGATCCAGCCGATAAAGAAGAACGCTTGCGCCGGATTTTCCCAACTCTTTTTGAGAGGTTTTCTTCTCGGTACATATTTTTTGAATTCTGCGATTTTCGTAGGTAATTTCCATGAGGGTTTATTTTTTAAAACTTCGTCGATCACAAGCCGGCAGCTTCTCCGCCGTCAATTGTCAGCAACGCTTTCCAAACGTCGGCGTCAATTGTGTTGCTGATGAATGTGACTGTGGCGTTGAGCAGTCCGGCGTTGATTCCGCCGGAGTGCCGGCTGCCAACTTTGCCGTCTTTTTCGTCGATTCCGACCAGGGCCTCCTCAAACGTGATTTCGTTAAGCGGATCCATCCAGTTGATCGGCTCTTTTCGCTCGACAAGGCAAATCGTGTTGCTCATTCCATCTTTGATGTCGTCAAAATTCCTGGAGTGCTCGTCGAAAAATGCCGTTTCCTCCCCCATGATGACGGAATAACTACACCCGCCGGAATCGGGAGCAATACCATGCGAAGGGCACCGGTAAACGCAGGGACAGCGGCTGTGGAACTGCTTGTTGTACTCGCTGTCCCACGGTTCGTCGAGCCGAATTTGCTCGTACAATTCGTTTTGCTCCAGAAATGGTAAAAGCAAAACCCGCCAACTGTGCAGAAGGTTGCCGTCCTTGTCAACGGTGAAAATCGGCGGAAGTCTGTCGTAGACGTCGTGATAATTGAACATCGCGAGAAGAATTTGTTTCTCGTTGTTTACGCATTGCATTCTCCTTGCCGCTTCCCGGGCCGCCGAGACCGCCGGAAGCATAAGGGCGATCATCACCCCAACCGGAGCCGGCCCAATGCTCATTTTCGGGAGATTCTCCGGCGAATAATCCGCTGACCAGACGAGCAAATCTCCTTCTTGTTTCGGAAAAAATGAGCGGAGGTACGCCTTATACACTTCCATACCCAAAGGAACGGCGTCCATCCGTTCGTCGTCATCGTTGAACATGCCCATCCCCATGATGAGCTTAGCACTCATGTCGGCAAAGGTGAGCATCCCTTCCATTGCCCGCAGGATGTCTTTGGCGGCGGAGGCGTTTTTCGTTTTGACGATCATATTGAATTCCGGCTTCATTGGGTTCACGCCGTACACGCCCCAAAGTATTTTCGTCGAGGTGTAACTCAGGGAATTCAGGAGCGGCATCATTTCCGGCCCACCAATAAACTGTTCAGCAAACTGTCGCGTCAATTTCTGAACGTTTTTCGGAACAATCCCGACAATACGAAGCGGGTCTCCTTCCCGAAGCGACAGGGCTTCTTCCAGAAAAGGAACCGGGCTTGCCTGGAACTCGTCGATCTGTGCCTTGAGCAGCTCAATTTTGTCCTGATGTTCTTCGTCGGAATAGGCATCTGTTGTACCACCGGCGTAAATGAAATCCCCTTTGGAATAGACGATTAATTCGTTTGTTTCGTAAAACCGGTCGAGATAATCGCAGATTTTCGCTTTTTGGTCGTCCGATTTTCCCTCGACGGGAAAGACGAACAGCATTGGGAAAACCGGTTCCGCAAGGTTCACGAGAAAATACGCTTCCTCGATTCCAGATTCTTCCCGGAATTTTTCGAGCGGCTCGCGGATGATTTCCTTTTTCTCCTCGAGGATTTTCAGTGCTTCGTTCCGCGTCGCCTGGAACGACGCCTCGTCGAAGTTCAGCTCTTTCATGACCCGGTCGAGATAATCGACGGCCCGGGAAGCGAGCTGGAAAAGATCAATATCTTTCCAATTGGCGTAGGCGACGATCACCGTAGAGTCGTTGATTCCCGGAGCGATTTTCTTCGCAATCGCCGCCGAATCCTGGGCAAGAGCGGAGATTCCCAGGAACGAAAACATCAAAAATAAGCAAGCGCGTTTTAGCATGGTCGTCAGTGGTGGTGTAATACACGCTGTTGAGCGTAATTTTCAGGAAATGCGGGTGAGTAAAAACAAAAGGATAAGTCCAAGGATAAATGTACAAGCAATAAAGGAACCGAATACGGTCCAAAACCACACGGGAACCATTTCGAACCACGACTGTTTTTTTATACGTGGTGCCGCAATCGGTCCGCGCGGTTCTTCCGTTTCCATTTCTTTTTTCAACGCCGGTTTCAAGGACAAGCCGGAAATCGTTCCAGTTTTTTGAACAGCCTGCTTTTGTGCCTCTTGTTCGAGTCTGGCTTTTTCGAGTGCCGCCCTTTCTTCCGCCCGTTTTTTCGCTTCCTCCGCTCGTTTTTTCGCGTCTTCCGTCTTTTTCATTTCCGCAACCGCTTGTATCACGGCGGTGTCGTTTTCGTTCCCTTTGCTCACCGGCATTTGAGAAGAAACGAAATTCGTAATCATCTTGTCGTAATCGTCGTCGGTCAATGGCTTCTTTTTCGAGGGTACCTTATCCGTCGGTTGCGGAGAAGGCGGAGCGGCACTACGCGGCTTCTGTACTTCCCCGGCAATAGGAAAAATATCCATTTCCTTCGAGTCGGACGCCAGCGGAAAAATATCGACGCTCGGCGTTTGCAGGGTCTGTCGGGAGACCGGTTGCGGGTCCAGTATTCTTCCCTGCGTCGGTGGTTTGATAACGACTTGATCCTGTGCAATCAAGGAATGCGTTCCGGTACTACTGGTCGAATCCGGTGCCGAGGTGGTCGTTGCACTCGGCAAAATCCGTTGAACCACTCCCGCTTTCGAGGGAACCGGCGCACGCATGATCCCGGTGGGCGGCGTGTCTGTGGGTACCGCACTGGAAATCGGAGCACGCATGATTCCCGTAGATGCGTCAAGCGGTTGCCGCTGATCGACCTGAATGAGTGATTTCGGCTTCTCCGGTGCCTTCTTTTGGGGTTGTGCAACCGGTGCCGGTTGCGGTTGCGCCGGTTGCGGTTGCGCCGATTGCGAAGCAATTTTTGGCGACTCTTTTTTCGGTTCCTCCTTGGGGGCCGCCTTTTTCGCCGGAACCTCTTCGACTTTGGGTTCCGCCTTTTTTGCCGGGACTTCTTCGATTCCCGGTTCCTCCTTGATCGTCAACGCTTCCTCGACCTTCGGCTCTTCCTTGATCGTCAACGCTTCCTCGACCTTCGGCTCTTCCTTGATCGTCAACGCTTCCTCAACCTTCGGTTCTTCCTTGAACGTCAACGCTTCCTCAACCTTCGGCTCTTCCTTGAACGTCAACGCTTCCTCGACCTTCGGCTCTTCCTTGATCGCCGGTGTTTCTTCACGTTTGAGAATCGATTCAATATCAGGGTCGGTTTTCCCCCCAAAATCCACCGAAGAATCGGGCGTGAGAAACGAGTCGTCAATTTTCGGTTCTTCATGGACCGTCAAATCGACATCGGTTTTCATGCCGAGCGTGTTGGTCGTCAAATCAAAGTCAACGTCGGTCAAATCGATGATACCATCTTGATTTTCGCCGAAAATCAGCGGACCGGCTCCCGTGGACGTTACGGAATCCTCGTCGAACTTTCCGAACGATTTCGGCGAGGCAACCGGAGTCAGGTATTCGTTTCGTTCCTCTTCCATCGCTTGCTTTTTGGAGAGCGGCGGCGGAATCGGCGGTAATAAGGGCAGAATTGATTGTCCCTCTTTTTTCGGGATCGACGGAAGCACCAATTTGGGCAATACTCCCGTTCCTGTTGGAGGAAGCGGAGGAAGCGTAAGCGGCGGCAACTTTTCCGCCGGTTTTTCTTTTGGTCTTTCTTCCGGTCTTTTCCCGGGATCCGCCATTTTCGCCGGTCGTTCCGCGAGACTCGGGGGAATTTTGAGATGTCCATGAGCGACGAGCCAACGGTCCAAATCACGAACAACCTCGCCTGCGGTTTGATGTCGCTTGTTCGGGTCTTTGTCCATCATTTTCCGGCAGATCGCAATGAGATCTTTCGCCGTATTCGGACGGTCCTTCAAAATGCTGGGCGGTTCCTTTTGCTGGTGCGCGAGGAGACGTTCGGAAACGGACCCGGTTGGAAACGGAGAATGTCCGGTCAAGCAGAAGTACAACACTCCCCCAAGAGCATAAATATCCGCACGGGAATCGATGTTTTGGCTGTTAATCGCCTGTTCCGGGGCGAGATAGTCGGCGGTTCCGAGAATACTTGCTTCCTGGAGACTTGACGAAAGGTTTCCGCTGTAAAGCCTCTGGTCAATCATTGCAAGGCCGAGATCGAGCAGCTTGACCTGATTTTTCGCGTTGACCAGAAGATTACCCGGTTTGACGTCGCGGTGTACAATTCCGACTTTATGAGCGTAAGCAAGTGCTTCGGCGGCCTGGCGAATGTAAAGCACAATATCGGGAACCGCAAGTGGTCCTTCCGTTTCCACTTTTTTCTGGAGATTAACCCCTTCGAAAAATTCCATGACGATATAGTGAATATCGTCTTCACGGTCGATATCGTAAGCCCGGATAATGTTCGGATGGTCGAGCGTCGCAATCACTTGGGCTTCCCGAACGAAATGGTCGAGATAAGCGGCCTTTTTCAGACGCTCTTTCGGCAAGACCTTGATCGCAACCCGCCGCTGCATCAAGGTATGTTCGGCAAGGTAAACGGTACTCATTCCTCCGGCTCCGAGCAGGCCGAGAATCTTGTATTGCCGGATAAAAAAACCTTTATACCGTTTTTTGAGGAGCTGTCGTAAATGCCAAGGGGTAATCAGGCCGCGTTCGACAAGAATTTTTCCGACAAATTCGCCGTCGCCCATCTCCTGAGAGGTCGCGGAAGACTCCAAAGACGCAAGGACCTCGTCGACTTGGTCTTTGGAGACCAAGCCGCTTTTGTCCAAGAGTTCAAGGAACTTTTCCGTGCTCATGCCGTATTTATCAGAATATCCGGAAAGATGGTTAAATTGGGTAAAGATCACCCTGTCTCTTTTTTTAGTGGAAATTACCCCTCTAGCGTACCTTTTTTTTTGTGAAAAGAAAGAGTTTCCTGATAGAATCAGAAAAATTTAACTGGAAAAAAAGCGGCAAAAACCGAATTTAAGGGGCGTGGGAGGTGGGACGTTTTCTAATCCCTCGCCCCTAACAAACGTTGCATTTGCTTACCGTAATCATCCGCCTGAAATACGGCGGTTCCGGCGACAAAGAGATTCGCTCCGGCGTCGGCACAGCAGGCAATCGTCTTCTCGTTGACGCCGCCGTCGACCGATAAGAGAAAATCCGGGCCGACAAGATCGCGGAATCTGCGAATTTTGTCCAAAGCGACCGGGTTAAATTCCTGACCGCCGAATCCCGGCATGACGCTCATCGTCAGGGCCAGCGAACAATCGTTCAGGTACGGAAGTAACGCTTCCGCCGGGGTCGGCGGGTTGATTGCGAGTCCCGGCTCTGCTCCGAGTGAGCGGATTTCGTCCAAAACCGGCCTGGGATCAGGATAAATTTCGATGTGGACCGTCAGAAAATCGGCTCCCGCTTTGCGAAACGGGACGAGAAACCGGTCCGCATTGTCGAGCATCAGGTGAACATCAAGCGGCAGGTCGGTGATTTTTCGGATTGATTCGACGACCGGAACGCCGATGCTCAGGTTCGGAACGAAATGTCCGTCCATGATGTCCAAGTGCAGGATTTTCGCCCCACCTGACTCAAGACAGCGGATTTCCCGCTCCAAATTCCCGAAGTCCGCCGCAAGAAGCGACGGGTTGATTAAAGGTGCCGACGTGAGAAGTTCCTGGAGCATGGGGCAAGAAGGTAAATGAGGAATTTCGGAACGGCGGCGATTATACCGTTTTCAAAGTTTCGGGTCAAGCGTTTTTTGGGATGGAGGTGAAATGTTGCGTGAGTTTGTGTATAATCATTTTCTCAAAGTGTAAACAGATTGGTTATGAGGTCGGAAAAGGTGTTGAAATTTAAGGGCATAGGGCATAGGGCATAGGGCATAGGGCATAGGAGGGAATTCTTCACTAATCACTAATCACTAATCCGTTTACTTTGAGATGTACAATAAACTGATTTTATTACCGGCCGTTTTGGGTGTCCTTTGTTTCCCGGCCTTGCCGCTTGGGGCGCAGCAACACGATCAGGATCAACCCAAAATCCGGGTTCTTTTCGTCCACGGCGGACACGGATTCGACGAAAAAGCGATGTACGCAATGCTTGATTCTTTTACGGACATCACATACAACACCGCCGAGATGCCACAGGCCCTGGACCTTTACCGTCCCGGCCTCGAAAAGCAATATGATTGCATCGTGATGTACGATTCCTACTCGTTTCCTTTCACGAAAGAACAGACGGACAATTTCAAAAAACTGCTTGGAGAGGGAATCGGTTTGGTCGTCCTGCACCACAGCGTCTGGGGCTTCAACGGATGGGAGGATTTCGCCAAAATCACCGGTGGGCAATGTTTTCACAAGGACGGCCATGTCATCGATGGTGTTACTTACAACACCTCGCTTTGGGACCACGACCAAACGATTCCGGTGAAGATCGTCGACAAGAACCATCCGATTACGCAAGGAACCGACGACTTTACGATCATCGATGAAACTTATTCGAAAGCGTACATCCATCCGGACGTCCATGCTCTCTGGACGACGGATCACCCGAAATCGGACAAAGTGATCGCCTGGACCTGGAAATATGCGAAAAGCCCCGTTTTCACAACCATGCAAGGCCATGATGCCAAAGCGTATGCCAACCCGAATTTCAGCCGAACGGTTCACCAGGCGATTCGATGGACGGTCGAAGAACTTTCCAAAGAAAAAACCTTGTCGGCGGGCACGGCGAAGGTCAACATCAATCCCGAAAAATTTCCCGTGATTGTCAACGGCGGATTTCTCAGCGGACAAGCGAACAGCGTCGTCAACCCGGTGTTCGTCCGGGCTTTGGTCCTCAATAACGGTTCAAGCCGAATTGCGATGGCGACCCTTGACGTTTGTATTCTCGATACCGGTTTGTGCCATTCCATTCGCAACGAGGCGGCACGCCAAACGGGAATTCCGGCGGATCATATTGCGATCATGGCAACGCACACTCATTCCAGCGGTTCCGTAGCCGGTACTTTGGGGGCACCATCCGACGAAACTTTCACCGAACTGGTACGTCAAAGAGCCATTGAAGCGATTGTTCAAGCGGCTTCCGAACTCGTGCCGGTGAAGATCGGTTGGAAGGCTGTCGATTACCCGGAAGGAACCCACTGTCGCGTTTGGGTTACCCGACCTGACAAGATGCTCACGGACCCGTTTGGCGACCAAACCGTTCGTGCGATGATGCACCCGGGCTACCAGAATCCCGACTATATCGGACCGCAAGGACCGGTCCATTCTCAATTGTCCGTTATCTCGTTAAAAACACGGGACGATAAACCCTTTGCCGTTTTTACCAACTATCCGATGCATTATTTCGGATCGGGCAGTATCAGCCCGGATTATTTCGGTCCCTATTGCGATATTCTTGAAAAGCGGCTTGGTATTGATCCTGAGTCTTCGGGCCTCGTTCTGCATTCGCAGGGGACAAGCGGTGATTTGCATTGGATGGATTACAGCCAGCCTCGTGTCAACATAAGCCTCAATGATTACGCAGAAAAACTCGCCGACGTAACCATGATACACCTGGCAGACATTCAATACCACGACTGGGTTCCGCTTGGTGCCAAACAGGTGGTTTCAACCTTTGACCGCCGCCGTCCGGATGAGTTTCGGCTTGCTTGGGCCCGTGAGAAGGTCCGTGAGATGGACCATATTCTTCCCAGAGACCGCAGCGAAGTTTACGCTTACGAAGCGATTTTCCTTGATGCCGAGCCGAAGCGAAATATTCCTTTACAGGCCATTCGCATTGGGGACGTCGGTATTACGGCGATTCCCTGCGAAGTCTATGCGATCACCGGTCTCAAACTTGCCAAGCGCAGCCCGTTTGAGGTGCAAATCACCCTGGAGCTTGCCAATGGCGGTGAAGGTTATATTCCGCCGCCGGAAATTCATCCTTTTGGCGGTTACAATACCTGGCCTGCACGTTCCGCCGCTTTGGTGTCTACGGCGGAAACGGAAATCGTCGAAATTTCGCTCGGTCTGCTGGAGGAGTTGGCCGGGCAAAAGAGAAAAACGCCCGCTTCCATCCCAACAACGTATTCCGAGACGGTGCTTGCCGACAATCCCTTTGTTTTTTGGCGAATGAACAATATCGACGGGAAAGTGTGTCCGGACAGTTCCGGTAACGTAAAACAAGAGGGAACCTATCATCCTTGTGCGGCGTATTGGTTGGAAGGACCGGAATTCGCCGGGAAAGACGGCGCGAAGGTGATTGTTCCGGCGGCTCATTTTGCCGGAGGTTGCCTGACCGGAAAACTGGAAGGGCTGTCCACCGATTATTCGTTCGAAACTTGGGTTTGGAATGGTTTGGATTCCGATGTTCGCCCCGTAACCGGCTACATTTTTTCACGTGACCGGACAACCGCGAAATCCCGGGTGGGCGACCACTTGGGGATCGGGGGTACCCACAACGAAGGGAAAGCCAAAGGCCGTCTTTTCTTCTACAACGGTGACGATGGGAAAGACATGCTTGTCGGTCAAACGGAGATTCCTTTGAAACAATGGACACACCTTGTAGTAACCCGCGAGGGCAACAAGGTTTCGCTTTACGTCAACGGAAAACTTGATGTTCAAGGCAATGTTGTTCGAACATTTGAGGATGCTGAAGGATCGGTCGTCGTCGGTAACCGAAGTGACCGTTTTTCAGGATTGGAAGGAAAAATGGCGGAAACGGCGTTCTACAATCGCGTTCTCACTGCGGAAGAAATCGAGAAACATTGGGAATCCGCCTTGAATGCGAAATCAGCGGAATTCCCTTGAATGTACCGCGTTCTCATTTCTCTTTCGCCGGGGCGTCGTTGACGTAAACGTCCGATATTTCGACGACCGAGCCGAAATCTTCGCCGTCTGACAGCTTGACCGAGTAGGTGCTTTTGTCCAACAGCCAAAGGTCCGGTTCGTAAATCTTGAACTCCAGGAGGAAGTTCATCTCCTCATACTTCGCCCGGATTTTCGTCGGCGCATAAACATTATCGGCGAGCTTGACGTAGTCGCCGAACCGTTCGCCGGCCCCTTCGTTGGTGTACGCCGTTTGCGGTAACATCGTTTTGGCATCGAGAATAATGACACCACGCTCAACCTTGTTATGGCTGAATTGACCATACCACGTTCTCATCAATCCGTTACCGTACGAAATCCTGATCGGTTGACTTACAGTGAACGCCAATCTGATTCGTTCGCTACCGAACTCGGCGGCGATCCATTGAACCTGGGTCGGGTCTTTTTCAAACAGGACGGCAACGGCCTGGGCGATTCCGCTACAAGAAGTTCCACGCATCAACGTCCAATCGATTCCTTTTGCCGGGTCGTACGAAATATCGTGCTCAAGAACCTCCATCGTTTTTTTCGTCGGAGAGAAGACTTTTGCGTGATAGGCCCAGCTTTTTGCCTGTGTTTTCCCGAGAAGCCAAAAACGGCTTCTGTCGATCATCGTTTGAAACGCCTCATTCGCTTTTTTTTGCAACTCCGGTGAAAGCGATGAAGAATTACCCGGCTTTGCCGATTCTTTTGCCGATTGCGAGGAACCGGACTGCGAGGGGCCGGAATCCGGGGCGTTATCGTTCGGCGTCAAAACACGATCGGCGTACTTTTGACGACCTTCTTCGGAAACCGGTGCCCGGGCCGTCGAAAATGTGTAGAACAATCCTTCCGCCTTGACGCCATCGACACTGCGAAAACCGGTGAACGGTTCGATATTCAGCAGGATTTCGTACGTTTTACCCGGCTTGAGACGGACTGGTGCTACGCACGCTTTTCCGTCCGCCGTCCAGAATGGTTTGCTTCCTTCTTCAATGTCGATGGCTGTTTGGTCGCTTCGCTGGGCAAAGGAAAACCCACCCCCCATCGGAATATCGAACAAGACGACGATTTGCGGGATGTTCGGATCGACCCCTTTCGAATTGTTGTAGCCGTTCACGGCCTAATCGCGTTAAATCGATGAAATTGGTCTTGTTTCGAAGTGGCAAAAGGAGTACACTGTGACACATGGATGTCAAAGACCAACGGATTGCCGAACTCGAAACGCTACTTCAAGCGGCATTGAA
>CAZNVM010000194.1:0-32072 GCA_964576215.1 uncultured Planctomycetaceae bacterium | reverse complement strand
GCGAATGGTTTCGAGGTTGTCTTGGGGGCGTTCCGTCGTGGGCATGGCAAAATTCCTTCTCGGGGGAAAAAGCGGATTTTGACAAATTTTCTCTCTTCATACAACACCAATTCTGCCACTTTTTAGAAAACGCTCCCGTTTTCGTGCCGCCATTGTTTGATGACGTCCTCGGAAATCCAGAGCGGGAAGTTGCCGCGATTGACAAGGGCCTGATTATATTCCGGCCAATTGATGACCTTATACTCCTTTTTGACCGTGTTTTTCGTTCGTTTTTTGCTGTTTTGCCATGTTTGGGGCCTCCGTGCTGGTGAAAATGAAAGTGCATTTTCTACCAATACGCTCGAAACGCCCGTTTGTTCGTTACTTTTTTAAAATTTATTCGACAAGACCATTCCCGATTCCCGATTCCCGATGCCCTTGACTGTTTTGAGTTACCATTTGTTTACGGTTTGAGGTGATTACAATTCTCTCCTTCCCGGACATGAGGCCAAGAAGCGGTTGAGCGTCGTAAGCATCCAGTTTCGCACTTCGCGTCTCTTGTGGATATTGACCGAACCGAGCGGCAGGTAATGCTTCGTGCCGTCCTTCAGGAGAAAATGTCCACCGTAAATTCGCCGACTCCACAAAAAATCGGGAAAATAACCGAAGCGAAACATCTTGTGCAACTCCTCCCGCTCATTGGACCTGGCCTCGATAATTTTTGCACGAGAAATCACTATCGTTTTCATACGTTTTTTGCAACGGAGTTCCAACCTTGCGTCGTCCGCATCAAGATGGATCGTCCAGTTGCAATACAAGGCGTTCTTCTCGTCGGCAAGCGTGAAATAGAGGAACACGATCATCGCCCCTGACACTATAGAAAATGAACTCCAAAAGATTATCCAGAGACCTTGAACATTTTCATCGCAGATTACCAGTCCAATCGCAAGAGCAAACATCCCGGCAAACATGAGAATACAGAAATAAAACCCTGCTTCATTCCCGAATACACTCCATTTTGTAAACCGGGGAACATACCGCATTGTCAAGCGGTCGTCTGTTTCCTCGACGGTGATATTCTCCGGTTGGCTGCTTGCCATTGCGTCGATTCTGTAAGCCGATGCGTTTTCTATCGAAAAAACCTTTTGGCAGGTGTCGCAATGGGCGGTGCCGTCTGGAAAATCAAGCGACTCGCTCGTAAGCCTTGCTCCGCAATCGCCGCAATGCAGACCGATTTCCGGATCGGGCGATTCGGCACCACCGAGAAACGCCGGGGGTGAATAGCCGTCCATGCTTTCGAGTCGCACCGGTTCAACCGTGTACAAAAAATGATTGATTTCGCCGCGGAGTACACCGACTTCCTTTTCGGTAGTGCAACCGATCCAGACGAAACCTTTTTTATAACCGAGCTTGACACCAACGTCGAAATCCGGAATTTGCAGCGGCGACGCTTTCCAGACATGGTGTCGCGGTATGGTTCTCCTCCAGGAAAAAAGAAGCCAGTGCCCCGATATTTTCAGCGTTTCGCGGTCCAGCCGGATCGTCCGCCGATCAAAAAATGCCCAAAGCGGAATCGGTAACAGGAGGAAATGACCTACTGTAAGCGAAACGAGAATTCTACCATTCCCCTCCGAAAAAAATGACAATGGGTTTTCGTCCGGAAAAAGCTGCTTTACGTAACAGTAAAGAGCCGTAATACCAATATCGAACAGGACGACCACAAGGATGGTCCAAAGCAGTATTCCGGTCCTGAGTGGTTTTTGTATGATTTCCAGTGAATCGGTGTCACGCCGGACTTGCAACCGGCTTTTCCCCGACAGTTCACCCCGCTTGAGTTCCTGCGGCTCGAAAACAACTCCACATCCGAGACACTTCGCAAGCGGTTTATCCGGCAGAACGTGATCGCGGGGAACGATTTTATGGCATTTTGCGCAACGTAAAAAGAGACCGCCTTCGCCGTTGAGCAGGATCGCGTCGTCGATGGAGTAACTCATTTTTGTTCAACTTAACCGCTCAATCTCTTCCGGTGCAAGACCGGTGTATTTGGCAATGGTTTTCGAATTCATGCCATCTTTCCTCATTTCGAGGGCAATATCAATTTTTCCTTCAATCTTTCCTTCAATCTTTCCTTCAATCTTTCCTTCAATCTTTCCTTCAATCTTTCCTTCCTGTTTTGCAACACCGATTGTCAAGTGATAATCGGCAAGAAAACGTTGCCGGCGTCGTTCCTTTTCCCGCATTTCCGGGTTCGAGGAAAAACGTCTCAACTCCAAGTACGCCTCGCGAATAATCGGATCATTCTCCACTAAAGTCGCCATTTCATCCTCCGTTTTTTGTGAGCCAAATACGAAAAAATTAACCCAGTGACACAGTTTTCGGTCGAGAGTTTGTAATGCCTCCCAACGGCCTTTGAGCGGTCCCGACAATCGAAGAAAATGAATCTGTAAATCTTCCGTCAGCACATAATCCGGGTCTTCCATTGCCGTAAGGCGGAACACGTTATGCACATTTTTCAAACCGGGAAAAATCGGAAACTCTGTAATGATAATGCTGACGACGGGGCGCAACTCCGTATAATCGCCGCCGATGCGAAGTTGCGACGAGTACAATTCCGACCAGTAATGCAACGTTCGATTCGGAAACGCCAGGTGCGACGCAACCTGAACTTCGATGTTAAACTGACGCTTGTTTTCGTCCTCGGCGCGTACATCAAGGACAATCGCTTTATCAACGGCGAATTCCTTAATATTGAAGCGGTTAAGGACCGTCGCCTTCGTAATCGGAGGCCGGTCAATGTCCCTCAATACGGCGTTGATAAAGTCGCGTAAAATCGGCTCGTTTTTTGGTGCAGACCAAAGAACGGCAGTAAACAGGTCGGAAGTCGGCTTGATTATCAGGTCGTCTTCCTCGATTTTTTGGGATTTTGTTTTAACCATGCTCTCCATTGTATCGGTTTCCAACACGTTTGACAAGCGTTTCTTTCCAATTTTACGTCCAAAGGAGGAGCCGGTCGTCGAACATGTCGGGCAGTTGTTTTCGTACGGAATACTCGACTTCCTTTTCGTGATACCGACTGCTGAAATGCGACGCGATGATGAGCTGGTTGCGGAACTTTGCCCGG
Organism: uncultured Planctomycetaceae bacterium; assembly: GCA_964576215.1. GTDB lineage: Bacteria > Planctomycetota > Planctomycetia > Pirellulales > Thermoguttaceae > JAVBSX01. The sequence continues at coordinate 28,972 of CAZNVM010000194.1, read as the reverse complement.
CGTTTTTTCAGGTCGTCCAAGTGAAGGTGTCCGAACTTTTGGATCGCCTCCTTGCGGTGTTCCGGTGTCACGAAGGTCAATTCCGTAATCAAAACGTCGGCGTCGTACATCGCCGGGTTTTCGTCGAGACCGCGAACCGTGCTGTCGCCGAGGTAAGCGACTCGCGGCATCTTGATCTCGTAAGAAATTTCAACGCCGGAAAGCTTCAAATCGCGGATTTCCGGGCCGGAAAGCGACAAGTATTCCTGTTTCAATTTTTTACGCCGCTCCCAAACGACGTATCCAAGCGACGGAACCGTGTGGTACGTTTTATGGACGGAAACGACCAGTTCCCGGGAAAGCTCAACGACTTCGCCCGGTTTCAGACCGACCAGATTGCACGGCAACCTTCCCCGATCCAGTCGGGTAAAAGCGGCAAGAAGCTGCTGTACCGGTGCAACCGCTTCTTCCGGCAGATAAACCGTCGGCGGGTCCATCACCATCATGCGCCGCCGGGCCAAGTACGCCGGAAGTGCCAAAAGGTGGTCCATGTGCGTATGGGAAATGAACCAATTCGGCGTCCCCATGAACGCCCACGGCTGCGCACCGAGATCGAATCCGAGCTTGAATTCCGGAATTCGCCAATACGTCTGAACCGCCGCACGTGAAAACCCTTCAATCGTAAAGTTTTGGAAAAATAAACTTCTGTAGGTTTGGTCTGGAATCAATTATGAATTATGAATTACGAATTACGAATTACGAATTGAAAACGGATTGGTTTTGAGGCCGGAAAAGGTGTTGAAATTTAAGGGCATCGGGCATCGGGAATCGGGAATCGGGAATCGGGAATCGGAAATCGGAAATTGGAGGAAGTTTTTCACTTATCACCTATTCCCGATGCCCGATTCCCGATGCCCTTGACTGTTTTGAGTCTCCATTTGTTTACGGTTTGAGTTACGAATTACGAACGGAACAGTAAACGGCGTTCCCGATTGACCAACCACAACCTTATCTTCTCATCTTATCAATGTAGGGGTCTAAAGCAACAAAATTGGTTGCGACTTCTTTGAGTTCGCGCGAGGCATGTTCCCAAAACCAAACGGAGAATTGAATGCCGCGTCGGACCACCGATTCCACCACCGGAACATAGTCGCTGTCTCCGGCGATCAGGATCATTTCATCTTCTTTCTTATCTTGAATCAGCGAATAGGAATCTTCAAGGATCGTAACACCGACACCCATGTCGATCTTCTTTTCTCGATTCTGGGCGTTGCGGTCCATGATGACGGTTTCAAAACCACATTGTTGGGCGGCCTGCCACAGTGAGTCATTTTGTGGAGGTCTTGAACCAAAAAGAACCGCTCGTTTCAGGTTATTTTTTGGTCCGGCAACGATCTCCAGCAATTTACCGAAATCATATTTCCAGTCATAATCAACAATGTTTCTCGACGAAGCATCATAAACGTCAAATGCCAAGCCGCGTTCCACTGCCGAAACCCGCATTCCTTCGATCCAGACATTGGAATTGTCAACGTAAACATATTTTGACATGTTTTTTCTCCTTTTGTTCTTGCGTTTTACTAAATCTTTTGCCGTCCAAAAAGCGGCGATGGGGAGAGGGGGAGTTGGTCTAAACTTCATAAACGCCGGAAAACACTTCCGTTGCGGCACCGGTTTTGTAGACATGATCGTTTTCGGCGGACCACTCGATTTCCAAATCGCCGCCTGTGAGATGAATCAACGCTTTTCGCTCACAGCGACCGGAAAGCACTCCGGCAACGAGAACGGCGCACGCTCCGGTTCCACAGGCAAGCGTTTCGCCGCTTCCACGCTCCCAAACCCGCATTCTCAGTTCTGTCGGCGAGATCCGTTCCACAAATTCAACGTTGATCCGACGCGGAAACCGGGGATCGGTCTCAATCTTCGGGCCGAGTCCCAGCACGTTTTCGTCAACGGGCGGCAGGTCAAACGTCACGCAATGCGGGTTCCCCATCGAAACGCAGGTTACTCGAAAATCCTTGCCAAAACCGGTCAAGAGGACATCGACCACTGGCGTTTCGCCCAACAGCACAGGAATGTCCGCCGGGTTCAAAATTGGCTTACCCATATCGACCCGCACTTTGCCTATTTTACCAGTTTGGGGGTCTGCGAAAAGTTGGAGCGTTTTCGGACCGGCCCCGGTTTCGATCACCAGCGTTTCCCGGCGACGGATATTGTGGTCGTACAGGTATTTTGCTATGCAGCGAATCGCGTTTCCGCACATTTCCCCTTCGCTGCCGTCGGCGTTGAACATGCGCATCCTGGCATCCGCCGTATCGCTTGGCAGAATCAAGACCAGACCGTCCCCGCCGACGCCGAAATGTCGGTCGGAAATTTTAGTGGCAAGTCGTTCCGGTTGATCGGGAATCGGTTGATCGAAACAGTTGACGTAAACGTAATCGTTTCCCGTCCCTTCCATTTTGGTGAATCTCATGGCAGGTTTCAGTCGGCAAATGGCAGTTGGCAGAAATCTGAAGCCTACTATACTACCGTTTACTGGGTTGTCTATCCCGGAGCGACCGTCCGTCGACAAGTTCCCGTTTTGGGGAAACCCCGTTGATTCTCGAATCGATGTCTTAAAATACGCAATTTCTGCCGTTTGTCTTTTCCCTTTTCCGGCAATTTCTGCCGAAAAAACCGGCGTTTTCTGCGTTTGAAGGGTGAAAATTTTTTATTCTTTTTCCAAAGAAAGACTCAAGTTTTTCGGACTCTTTTCCGGCCCGACGCCGCAAACCCCTGAAATTCAAGGCCCAAACCAATTGGCACGCTTTGTGCGTATAAGACGGCCAGTCTGTTTTCAAAATTCATAATTCAAAATTCAGAATTAAAGAAAGATGTCATTTCAAACCATTTACACTTCCGGGAGCGGGATGCTCGGCATGGAGCAGAAGCTCAACACGGTCGCTCATAACCTTGCGAACATGGAAACGACCGCGTTCAAGAAACAGCGGTGCAACTTCGAGGATTTGTTCTACGACAACTGGCGTTATCCCGGTTCGCAGGACCGAAACGGCGAGTTCACGGGCACCGGTATCCAGATCGGTCTCGGCACACGGGTCACAAGTGTTCAGTCGCACATGCGGCAGGGCGGCTTCAAGGAGACGAACCGCATGACGGACGTTGCGATTGCCGGCGACGGATTTTTTCGGGTGACGGATCCGTTTTCCGGCGAAACCCTTTATACCCGGGCAGGCAATTTTTCCGTCAACGACAACGGCACCTTCGTGCTCGGCAGTGCTCAAACCGGTCGTTTGATTGATCCGCCGATCACGATCCCGCAAGACGCAACGCATGTCCAGATCAACGACGACGGCACCGTTTGGGTTGCACAGGCCGGCAATCCGCAACTGCTCCAGGTCGGACAGTTTCAGCTTTCCACGTTCATCAACCCGGAAGGACTTTTGCGAGTCGGAGAAAATCTGTTTCAGCAAACCGACGCTTCCGGTGCGCCGATAGACGGTCAGCCGGGCATGGACGGTATGGGGACCGTGAAACAGTACATGATTGAAATGTCCAACGTGCAACCGGTTGTTGAACTGATCGACATGATTACCAGCCAACGTGCCTATGAACTGAACTCGCAAGTTACCCGGACGGGAGACGAGATACTTCAAACGGTCATTAATATCAAACGGTAGAAGCAGGGCATGGGGCATAGGGCATAGATTATAAATTTCCTATTTCCTATCACCTATCACCTATCACCTATCACCTATCACCTATCACCTATCACCTATCACCTATCACCTATTCCTTATTCTCTACTATGCCCTATGCCCTATGCCCTATGCCCTTCCTGGTATTGGCGTTACTATTGGTTTCCGCTCCGACGTTCGCTGCTGACCGCAAAATTGAAAAGGAGCTGACCGACGCGCTTTCGGTTTATTTGAACCGTTGCACGACCGACGGCAAGGCGGGTAACGAGATTCCCTGGAAAATCAAGTTACAATTAACACCACAACAAATCAAAGCGATTGCGGACGGCGAAAAAATCACCGGCATGTACGGCGGAAAAAATCCCCTTGTCGGGACGCAGGAATTTCAAGCGGAACTCCAGAAAATCAATCCGGCGACGGGTCGGAAAACCCTGGTCCGCTTCACCGCCGAAATTGATCTGCCGCCCAAGGTCGTCGTGGCCCGACGAGCTTTGCAGAAAGGGAAACTGCTCAACGAAAACGATATTCGTGTCGAATATCAAGACAACCTCAAGGGGACGGATTACTTTTCACAGCCCCACGAGGTGCTCGGCAAAGCGGCGGCCTCGAATGTTCCGGAAGGGGCTGTGCTGACATCGCGATCCGTACAAAAACCGATCCTGGTGAAAAAAGGGGAAGTCGTTACAGTCGTCGCCAAAAACGCCGGTGTCACGGTTACAAGTACCGGCAAAGCGTTGGAAGACGGCACAGAAGGAGACCTGATTATGGTGGACCAGTTGCTCAAACCGACGCCGGAAAAAGGACGCTCCGCCATTACGCAAAAAACCGACTCCACCTTTGCCGCCAAAGTTGCATCAATCGGAACCGTCGAAGTTTTTGCGACAGGAAACAGATATTAATTACGAATTACGAATTACGAATTACTATTTTACTCAAACAATTATCGGGACGTATAATGAAAACCCTATTTCCAATTTCGTTTTTCATTTTTCATTTTTCATTTGTCATTTGTTACGCTCAAAGCGGGTCGCTGATGGGGGAATCGGTTTACGGGACCGAGGGCGGGCAACCGATGACGCTACGAAATGGGTCGTTTTCCTACCAGGCGATGCCGGAGCCGCGGATGTTCAAGGAACAGGATTTGATTAACGTCCTTGTGGACCGCTCGCTTTTGTACAAAAATAACAGCGACCTCCAGCGGCAACGAAAAATCAAGGGGAAAATGGGACTGACCGAGTGGGTGAAATTTCCCGGCCTCGGCAAGTTGCCGGAACCGGTTGACACCATTCCCCCGATGGTCGCCGGCGAAGTCGATCACCAGACCCGGGCCAAGGGACAGTTGACGAACTCGGAAAAACTCACGTTCAAAATTCAATGCCGTGTTACATGGAAAATGGATAACGGCAACCTCCACATCGAAGGACAGGATCAGCAGATCATCGGCGAAGAAAGTCTTTCCATTTATTTCAGCGGAGACATCCGACCGGAAGACGTCAGGCCGGATAACACCATTCCGAGCAACCTGGTCGCGTTTCCCATTATCAAGCTTATCCCCGCCGGCAATATTTTCGACTCCACCAAGCGCAACTACGGCCAACGATTCATCGACCGATGGAGCCCTTTTTAAATGAGAAATATGAAATGAGAAATGAGAAATACTTATTGCATCAACCACACAGGAGATTATCAGGAGATTATAACATGAACCGATTGAAAATTATTACCAGAAAACCAGACAGACACCATTCGAAATTTCTCATTTCTCATTTCTCATTTATCATTTTTTGTCTATCCTCTATCCTCTATCCTCTATCTTGCAACGCCCAACAGCTTATTGGCACCGTTGCACGGGTGAAGGGGCAGGAGCCGACGGTGATTCACGGTTATGGGATCGTGACCGGGCTTCGCGGAACCGGAGACAAGCCGGGCGAGTTTAAGGAAACCGCACGGGTACTCCGGCGAATGATGCAACTTACGGGCCATCCGGAAGTTTCGGAAAAAGAAATCGGTGCAAGTAAAAACGTTGCGCTGGTCAAAGTGATCGCAACGATTCCTCCGCAAGGGGGAAGGAGCGGCGAAATGCTTGACATCACCGTCAGTTCCGTCGGTTCGGCGTCAAGTTTGAAGGATGGCATTTTGGACCTGACAGACCTGATCGGACCGGTGCCGCAAAGCCCGGAAATGACGCAAATCCTTGCCAAAGCCTGGGGACCGCTCATCCTCGAAAAATCGGAATCACCGACCGTCGCCAAGGTGATCGGTGGTGCCAGATTGACGGCGGATTTTCGTAACCCGTACATCAAAGACGGCTGCATTACGCTGGTTTTACCGGAGCGTTATGCAAGTTTCTTCATGGCCGACGCAATCGCCAACGCCATCAACGGAGCGGAAGCGGTCGGCGGCAACGAGGATATCGCAACGGCATTGGACCAGGGGAATATCAGTGTCAAAATTCCCTTTGCCGACATAACAAACCCGGTCCAGTTTTTAGCAAGAATCAATGCCATAGAAATTTTCGACGTCGACAAGATTCCGACGGTTGCGATCAATGAACGAACTGGTGCCATCGTGATTGATCCCAGCGTGGAAATCGCTCCGGTCGCCATTTCGCACAAGAACATTTCCGTACAAGCCGGTGGCCGGGCCGGACAGCCGCAACAACAGGACCAGACGCCGAACAAATGGGTCAAGATCGACCTCGAAGAGCGACGAGGCGGTGAAACAAACGTGAAACTGCAAGCTCTGGTCGATTCCCTGAACATGATGAAAGTACCGCCGCAAGACATGATCGACATTATTCGTACAATCGACAGTAAAGGCGATCTGTACGGAAAGATACAATACGTGAAGTAAATAAAAAATGAGAAATAAAAAATGAGAAATCTGTTTCCGATTCCCTAAATTACCATGAACATTTCCCCCATTTTAACGGCACCTCACACGAATTTCGCAACGAAAACTTCCGCCGAGAAGACCGGCGGGGATTTTGCGTCGATGTTGAAAAACGCCATAAATAATCGCAAGAGTTCGGTCGATACGGCCGATACATTCGAATATACGAGCGAAGGCAAACCGCCGGTAACTCGTAACACCGCAAGGCTTGACACCAATGGGCAGCCGTTTGACGCCGCCACACGGACGGAGGCCGACGACGAGGAATTCCGCAAAGTGTTTCACCAATTCGTCGGTCAGACGATGTTCGGACAAATGCTCAAATCCATGCGGGCAACACAGCAAAAGGTCCCCTATTTTCACGGTGGCCGAACGGAAGAGATTTTTCAGGAACAGCTCGATAACGTTCTCGTCGATAAAATGACCGCCGCGACACCACATTCGTTCAGCGACACCTTGTTTAAGCTAATGAAATAATTCTCCCTATTCCCCCCTCCTTCCCCCATTACCCTCCTGCCATGATTACACAAATTCAGGAATTTCTTGATAAACTTTCCGTCGTACAGGATGCGACGCTCGATTTTTTGAAACGAAAAGGGGACTTGCTCGGCAAGTCCGACGCCAAAGGACTCACGGAGATCGCCGACGAGGAGCAAACGGTCATGGATCGGCTTCACGGCGTCTTTGAACTGCGGCATCAAATCCTGCAACAGGCAAAAGAGGCCGACTTGCCAAGTGACACCCTTGAATCGCTGGCGGCACGGCTCGACAAGGAAAATCCGGGCAATGCGCTCGAAGAACGCTGTCGGGATTCCATTCAAAAGTCCCGGCTTTTACGGCACCAAAGCCTTGCGAATTGGGTTCTCGCCCAGCGAACGGCGATTCATTTGTCGCAACTGATCGAGATCATCGGTACCAAAGGTAAGCCGAATTCCACGTACAGCCGACACCACAACAAGGAAAAATCGTACACCGGCGGTTCCATCGTCGACCTCGGGGGGTAATTACGAATTATGAATTACGAATTACGAATTTTTCCATTACGTAATTCGTAATTCGCAATTCGTAATTCGCAATTCGTAATTCGTAATTCGTAATTCGTATTATGTTGCTTGATTCACTTCACATTGCCGCCAAGTCGCTTAATGCGTCTTCGATCGGAACACAGGTGTCAGGTCAAAACCTGTACAATGCCGGTACGCCGGGCTACGTTCGTGAACAGGTGCTCTTGGGGACCGCGTATCCCAAGAAAACCGGGAGCGGACTCGCTCTGGGGACCGGCGTCGATGTCAATGGCGTCGTCCAGATGATCGACCTTTATCTCGAAGAGCGTCTCCGCAATTCGCAGAGTGACGCCATGAGCAGCACGACGCAATCCGGCGTTTACTCGCAACTGGAATTCATTCTCAACGAGCTGACCGACAAGGACCTCAGCACGCAACTTGACGATTTTTTCAATTCCATCGGCAACGTACTCAATCAACCGGAAAATCTTTCCATCCGGAAGATGGTCGTTGATGAAGGCGTCAAGCTGGCAAGGCAAATTGCCGATATGAGCAACGCCATCCTCAAGCAACGGGTGGACATCAATCGTTCGATTGCCGATTTGGCCGGACAGATCAACCTGCTCACGAAGGAAATCGAAAACCTGAACAACGCCATTGCGCAAATCGAAGCGGGGCGTGCGCCCGGCATTGAGGCGGTCGGATTGCGGGACCAGCGACTTGTTGCGCTTTCGAATCTGGCGTCACTCGTCAACATCAAGACGCACGAGGACGAAAACGGCGTCATGACGGTCTACTGCGGCAACGACCTGTTGATTTCATCCGGTGGTGCCAGGGAATTGAGCGTTTTCTATACGAGCGATCCTTACGGCGACTTGTCGCTTGCGGAAATCCGGTTCGCCTCGGACAATTCCCCGCTCGACGTCCGCAGCGGAAAGCTGTACGGTTTCTACGAGGGACGCGACACCATTCTCGGAGGATTTTCGAAACAGCTCGACGATTACGCCGCATCGCTTATCCTGCAATTCAACGCGGTTTATGCCGGTGGGCAAGGGCTCACCGGTTACGATGCGATCACGAGTCTTGCAAGCGTTACGGAAATCGACGTTCCGCTCGACAGGGCCGGTCTCGTGCCGCCGCCGCAAAACGGCGTCTTTTCGATCCAGGTACAAAACAAGCGGACCGGCGTCTCCTCAACAACAGAAATCCTGGTGCCACTCACCGGCAGCGGTCAGGAAAAGATGACGCTCCAGGACCTTGTTACGGAAATCAACAAGATCGAGGGTATCACGGCAGGAATCACGATTGACAACAAGCTGGAAATCGTTTCAAATTCCCCGGAACTGCAGTTCGCGTTTGCCGATGACACCGCCGGAATTCTTTCGTCTCTCGGGCTTAACACGTTTTTCACGGGAAACGACGCGAGGACGATTGGTGTCAACCAAACACTGCGAAACGATCCGGGCAAGTTCGCCGTGAGCCGGACAGGTATCGGCGCGGACACGGAAAACGGTGTCAGACTGGCCGCGATGCCGGAGGAACGGCTTGGCGAGTACGGCAACAAGTCGGTTACGGAAGCGTACCGTTTTAGCGTAACGGATATTATGTCCAGGGCGGGCATCCTCAAAGCGGTCTCGACCGGAGATATTTCGTACTATATGTCTCTTCAAACACAACGGGACGCTATCAGCGGCGTCAATATCGACGAAGAGACGATTATGTTGATGAATTTCCAGCGAATCTACCAAGCCAGTGCAAAATACGTTACCATTGTCAACGAAATGCTTGATGCTCTGATAAGGATGTAGTCGGCAGACGGCAGACGACGATGAGAAATGCCATCTGTCGTTACCGTACGATAAGATCGCCGTGTTTGTCGATCCATTTTCTGGAATACGTGACCGCTTCCAAGCCGATGTCGCAAAGGGGCGTGCAATGGAAAATCAGCCCTTCAATTTGGCCCTGTTTGAGTTGCTCCAGGGCAAACTCCAATTGGAGTTTCATCAATTCCATCGTAATCGGTTTGGCGTTGCCGAAGTCCCACATGTAGACTCCCAAAAGCGTCGGTTTGTCCGGCACGATTTCACGATACCTCTTGAAATTGTCTTGCAAAGCAACCAGGTCGGTGGCGTGCCAGGTCCAAAATGACACCACGTCGCATGGTTCGATATGGCGTTTGATCCCCGGCTGGAGTTGATTGGAATAAAGAACCACGGAAAGATCGGTCGGTCGTTTCAGCGACGCCATTTCCTTGCGTAAATCACGAATTTGAGAGAGCGTCAAGCAGGCCGGAGAATCTTCCCGACCTTCGTCGGGAACCGCGTTTCCGACAAAATAGTCGTCGAGAAAAAAATTGACGAGATTCGGCATCGTTTCGCTCAACTCGAATGCCCACTGCTTTTTTTGTACATAATCTTGGGGAGCACCATCGACGACACTCCAGGCCACCCGTTTCGTTTTGTGAAACTGCTTGATGTACTCGTCGAACGGCGGTTCCGGTTTTCCCATCCAACGGATCACACAGACATTTGGGATACCCATGGAATCAATGGCATCCGCCATGTCGATTTTATTCCCCGCTGGAATATTGCAGATACCGTCCGTCGTCCCCGGCCCGTGTCCCCACATCCAAAGTCGGTCACGGAGATTCGGCTCGTACTTTCGCAGTTCGTCCGCACGGCAGAAATTTCCCCGTACTCCAAGAGCCAGAGCGGCTGCACCCAAGGTTGTCGTTCCGATAAATCGACGTCGGTTCATTTTTTCGTTTTTCATTTGTTATTTTTCATTTGTTAAGGCCGTTAATCAGGGCGAGAAACTCGGCACGGGTTGACGCATATTTGCGAAACGTTCCTTTCATCGCCGACGTGATGCAGAGCGAGCCGGGTTTGCGAACGCCGCGAATCGTCATGCAGGTATGAACCGCTTCGATCACGACGCCGACGCCACGGACTTTCAATTCGGAAATCAGCAGGTTGGCGATCTCTTCGGTCATGCGTTCCTGCAATTGCGGTCGATGCGAGATCGAATCGACGACCCGGGCCAGTTTACTCAAGCCGAGAACGCGCCCGGCGGGAAGATAGCCGATATGGACCTTTCCCATAAACGGCAATAAATGGTGTTCGCACATACTGTGGAAGGTAATGTCTCGAACGAGAACGATTTCGTCATACGGTTCGGAGAAATATTTTTTTGTGTAGATTTTCGGGTCTTCGTGAAGTCCGCTGAAAAGTTCCCGATACATTCTCGCAACACGAGCGGGGGTTTCCTTTAAACCTTCCCGGTCCGGGTCTTCGCCGACCGCAACGAGGATTTCACGAACCGCTTGTTCAATCCTGGGGATGTCAATTTTTTGGGAAGGTGTTTCCATTGGAAAAAATAAGGTGCGAAGTACCGGTTAAATGGAGTAAGGCTTTCGCCGGAAAATCATGGGCCAAGTTTTTCCCACTACGAAAAGCATCAAAACGATTGCGTTCGGATAAAGTTCTTGACCGCTTGAAATCATCACGTGTTACCGGCGAAATGAACAATTCGTATTCGCCCGGATTTTCGGCAACAATCCGAAAAAACTCTTGCGTGATCGCCCGTCGAATGGGGTCTTGATCCGGTTCGATCATGATGATCGGTGACGTGTCCAAGTAAAGCCTTGTTTTTCTCATATTCCCACCTCCACTCGGAATTCTACCCCACCGAAAAAGGCAAGCAAGCCCATGCCGCAACTTTTTGGTGCAGAACGACCTCCGCTCGTTCACTCGTTCACTTTTGGAGAAATACTCCGTTGCCGGACGCCGTTTTCGCGGTAGAATGGAGGGTTGCTTTTTGTTGACAACCTCAAAATTCGTTACATGTCTCAATCCGACATCATCGTCAAAGGTGCCCGGGAACACAATTTACGGGACGTTGACCTCGTTCTGCCGCGAAATCGGTTGATCTGCTTTACCGGCGTAAGCGGAAGCGGAAAATCATCGCTTGCCTTCGACACCCTGTACGCCGAAGGACAGCGGCGGTACATCGAAAGTCTGTCAAGTTTCGCCCGGCAGTTCCTTGGGCAGCTCCCCAAACCGGATGTCGATCAAATTTCCGGGCTGAGTCCCTCGATTTCCATTTCGCAAAAAACCGCCGGGCAGAATCCCCGATCTACGGTCGGTACCATTACGGAAATTTACGATTTTCTCCGCGTCCTGTTCGCCAGGGTCGCCACCGGGTACTGTCCCCATTGCAACAAGCCGATTACGGCCCAAACGAAGCAACAAATCATCGATCGGATCGAAACGCTTCCCGAAGGAACCCGGTTTTTGGTTCTCGCCCCGATCATACGCGGCCAAAAAGGGGAACACCGCGACCTGTTCGCCGACCTGCTCAAAAAAGGTTTCATTCGGGCCAGGGTGGACGGCGAAATCGTTCGTTTGAGCGACAACTTGAGACTCGACCGGCAAATGCGGCACGAGATTGAAGTCGTAATCGACCGCCTCGAAAAGAAAGCAGGCGGCAATTCTGGAGGAAACCGGCTTGCCGAAGCGGTCGAACGGGCGTTGCAAATCGGAAATGGAAACATTCTGATCGTTGAGGACAGGGAACAGGTAGCAGGCGGCAGACGGCAGACGACAGATGGCGGACGGCCGGAGGATGGGCAATTTGTTTTCACCCTTTCGTCCAAGTTCGCTTGCGCTTCTTGTGGTGTCAACTTTGATCCGCCGACGCCGCAGATGTTCAGCTTCAACTCGCCGCAGGGAATGTGTCCGAAATGCGACGGACTCGGCGATATTCATTCGTTCGATCCCGCTTTGCTTATTCCTGATCCGCGAAAATCGTTTCAGCAAGGGTGCATCGAACCGGTCGGAAAATGGAAGGAGATGGGACGTTGGCGAAGACATATTTTTCACGGCGTTGCAGAAACTCTGGAACGGCTTCACAAACTTCCGCCAAACACGGTCCTGGAGTCGGCTTGGGAAGAATTGCCCCAAAAAATTCGGGATGCGATCCTTTGGGGGACCGGTTCGCAGCATATCACGTTTACCTGGCGAAACGGACCGTCCGGGCACAAATGGGGGGGGGAATACGAAGGGATCATCCCCAAAATGCTCCAACAGTACCGTGAAACGAACAGCCGGATGCAAAAAATCGCGATGGAAAAATACATGAGCGTGATCCCCTGCGGATTTTGCAAAGGGGAACGGCTCAACGAACAGGCAAGAGCGTTCAAACTGCAAACGGCGTCGCAATCGCCGCTCTTTGCGGAGAAAAACCTTTATTCTTTGCCGCAACTGAGTGCTCTTGCGATCAACGAAATCCGGGAATTTTTCAGCGAATTGGTCCTTTCCGACTCCGGTAAGATCATCGCCGAAGAAGTGCTCAAGGAGATTCGCAACCGGCTTGGCTTTTTGATGAACGTCGGACTGGAATACCTGTCGCTTTCCCGGACCGCCCCGACGCTTTCCGGCGGCGAGTTGCAACGAATCCGGCTTGCAAGCCAAATCGGAAGCGGCTTGGTCGGCGTGCTTTACATCCTGGACGAACCGTCCATTGGTTTGCACTCTCGAGACAACAACCGGCTCCTTGCGACTTTGGCGAAGCTCCGCGATCAGGGGAACACCGTCATTGTGGTCGAACATGACGAAGAAACCATGCTCGCCGCCGACCACCTCGTCGATTTCGGCCCCGGACCTGGTGTACATGGGGGGCATATTGTGGCGCAAGGAAATCCTGCGGAATTAATTACGAATTACGAATTACGAATTACGGATTCTTCGACGCTTCAATACCTTACCGGGGCCGAAAAGATAGAGGTTCCCCAGACACGGCGAAGTGGAAATGGGAAATTTTTGACCGTGAAAAATGCGACGCACAATAATCTCAAAGGGATCGATGTGAAGATTCCGCTTGGGAAGTTCGTCTGCATCACCGGCGTCAGCGGCTCCGGGAAAAGTTCGCTCGTCAACGACATCCTTGTTGAATCGCTCAACAGCGATCTCAATCGCGGCTTGGGCACACCGGGAACGCACGATTGCATCGAAGGAGTGGAATTTCTCGACAAGATGATCTCCATCGATCAGTCGCCGATTGGTCGCGGTCCCCATTCCAACCCGGCAACGTACACGAAAGTGTTCGACGAAATCCGTAAACTGTTCGCCGAGATTCCCGAAGCGAAACAAAAAGGATACGCCCAGGGCCGGTTCAGCTTCAACGTTTCCGGAGGACGTTGCGAAGCATGTGAAGGGCGTGGTGTCAAGAAGCTCGAAATGGATTTTCTCGCCGACATCTGGGTCCCTTGTACGACCTGCAACGGACGCCGGTTCAACCAGGAAACGCTGAGCGTCAAATTCAAAGGGAAATCGATTTATCAAGTGCTTGAAATGGATGTTGAAGAAGCGTTGGAGCATTTTGCCAACATCCCGAAAATCAAGCATTACCTTCAGACGCTTGCCGATGTCGGCTTGGGATACATGAAACTGGGGCAGCCGTCGCCGACGCTCAGCGGCGGGGAAGCGCAACGGATCAAACTTGCACGGGAACTCGTCAAGCGAAGCACCGGCAAGACGCTTTATCTGCTTGACGAACCGACCACCGGACTGCATTTCGCCGATACTAAGCTGTTGCTCAAGGTGTTACACAATTTCGTGGACGCCGGGAACACGGTGCTGGTCGTCGAACACAATCTTGACGTAATTAAGACTGCCGACTGGATCATCGACCTCGGCCCCGAAGGCGGCGCAGCCGGTGGATGGATCGTCGCCGAAGGGACGCCTGAAGGAATTACGAATTACGAATTACAGGGGGAATTACGAATTACGAATTACGAATTACAAAAGGAATTACGAATTACGAATTACGAATTACGAAAGACTGAGGATAGACCCATTTCTTACACGGCACAATCTTTGGCGAAAGTCCTTAACAAAACGACGCCGACAAAAAAAACTAAAGGCAAGAAAACAATTCGTAATTCGGAATTCGTAATTCGTAATTCTAATGAATTCGTAATTCGTAATTGCCTCGCCGTGCGAGGCGCAGAGGAGCATAATTTGAAAAACGTTACGGTCGAGATTCCTCGTGAGAAGATGACCGTGTTCTGCGGGCCGAGCGGGTCGGGAAAGTCGTCGCTTGCCATGGACACGATTTACGCCGAAGGGCAGCGGCGTTACGTGGAAAGTCTTAGCTCCTACGCCCGGCAGTTCGTCGGGCAAATGCAAAAGCCGAAAGTCGAATCGATTGAAGGGCTTTCCCCGGCCATCGCCATCGAACAGAAAGCGGCGTCACACTCTCCACGAAGCACCGTCGGGACCGTTACGGAAATCCACGATTATCTTCGCGTCCTGTTTGCCCGGCTTGGAGTGGCGTATTGTCCGGAATGCGACGTCCCGATAGGAACGCAATCGCTTGATGAAATCGTTGCGAAAATTCTTCTGCTTGATCCGAACAAGCGGATTTTGATCGCCGCCCCACTCCTCGTCGAGGTTGGGCAACAGTATGACGCCCTATGGAACCGGCTCCGGGAAAACGGGTTTGTCCGCGTTCGAATTGATGGTGTTACGTTCCAACTGGAAAACGTCCCGGAAATCGACCGCCGCCGAAAACACCAGGTCGAGGTGATCGTTGACCGAATCGCCCTCAACGAAGACCGCCGCGGACGCAGTCGGATTTCCGAATCGGTCGAAACCGCTCTGGACCTGAGTGGTGGTGTCGTTCACATCATCGAGGTCGATCCGGACCGTAGCGAACCGGCCTGGAAAACGATCAAGCAAAGTCGACAGCTTTCCTGTGAAACGTGCGGACGGAGTTTCGACCCGTTGACACCACACCACTTTTCGTTCAACTCGCCGCTTGGTTGGTGTCCTCATTGCGAAGGAATCGGCACCCAAAGCGGTTCCAACCCGATGCAGCTCCTGCATGACCCGAAACTGACCCTTGCTCAGGGAGCCGTTGCGTTGTTTCCCAGGCCGGGTAATCCGATGTTCGACGCAATGCTTGACGCCTTTTCGCGGCAAACCGGGATTCCGCTTGACGTTCCTTTTGAACAACTTGACGCCAGATTCCGCCGCATGATCTTTCATGGGACCGGAGAAGTGTGGTATCAGACGGCAGGAAAGACGGCGGACGGCAGACGGCAGACGGCAGAAAACAAATCTCTGTTGTCTGCCAACTGCCGTCTGCCGTCTTTTCAATACAAGGGCCTCTACCCCGCTTTGGAAGAAGCGGGTCGGCTTGTTCCTTCGTTTCGGGGACGGTTGGAATATAGGGTCGATGAAGTCGAGTGTTCCGTCTGTCTGGGAAGCCGATTGCGGGATGACGCCGCAGCGGTTCGGTTTCTCGGCGAAACGATGGACCAGATTTGCCGCCGTCCGCTTGGGAATTTGATCGAACTGTTTGACAACTGGAAACCGAACGAAATGGAACGCAAAATCGCCGGGGATTTGCTGACGGAAATTCGTAACCGTTTGCGATTTCTGATCGATGTCGGGCTGGAATACCTGACGCTTTCCCGGCCCTCACCGACGCTTTCCGGCGGCGAGACGCAGCGGATTCGTCTTGCGGCCCAAATCGGAAGCGGTTTGGTCGGCGTACTTTACGTACTGGACGAACCGACCATCGGTCTGCATCCACGCGACAACGGAAAACTGGTTGCAGCGTTACACAAACTCCGTGATTTGGGCAACACGCTTGTTCTTGTCGAGCACGACCGGGAGGTGATCGAAGGAGCGGATACGCTCATCGATTTCGGTCCCAAGGCAGGCAAATACGGCGGCGAGATCGTCGCTTCTGGTCCTCCGGAAACGGTTACAAAAAAGAAGGATTCCGTTACCGGGCCTTATCTCAGCGGAAAAAAATCGATCCCGATCCCGAAAAACAGGCGGCTTTCCGCCGCACATGCAGCGAGTTGTCCGGTGGACAACAGCAGTCGACAATAACGGTCGGGAGAAAGGTCGGGAGATTGCGAATCCGCGACCTTGGCACCTGGGGCGACACATTTCTGTTACCGATATCTATCTGCAATCGACGTGGATCGGTATTTGCCCGACTACATGTTATTTTTGTACCAATCTGCGACATCGGCGAGCGGACGCTTTTCGCCGCCGCGTTCCTTGAGGTCTTTTTCTTTGGCCAAAGCAATCACTTTATCCAGAGCCTCGGTGAAAAACTCCTTGTTCGGACGACGCAGATCGTTGTGGTGCGCCAGTTCAACCACCGATTGAGCAGCGTTTGCCTGAAGAGCGGAATCGTCGAGATATTCCAACACGAATTTGGCACTTTCAACGGTCCGAATCGCCGGAAGCCGTTCCAAAATCAGTATTTTTTCATCCCGTCGCGTTGTGGAATCGCCCATAATCTCTTTGAGAATTTCCAGCCGCTTTTCGTCGGAAACGGTAATTCCCAGTTGGTTGCCAGGTAGTGTCATCACGCGAATATATCCACGAATGGCACCAATTCGATTCGCTTCCGATTCGTCGGCATTTTTCGCGATTTCCATCATTTTTTCGGCAACTTCGGCGTTTGGCCAATTGCTGATGGCCCGAACGGCGGCGTTACGGATTCCGGCATTCTTCGATACCAGATGCTTTTCGACTTCGGCGACGGCGTCCTGGCCGCCGATCCGGCCCAGGAGCGAGAGCAGTTCCGCTGTGGTGGCGTCATTCATTTTCGCAACGACCGGTGCAATGTCCTTTTCGCAAATTTTGGCGATGATGTTTTCCGCATCGTCCCGTTGGCGCCGATCCGTAAGTAGCAAGGCAACGTCGATCACGTCGCCGACGTTGCTTTTGTCCACCATACGACCGACGCTGCGGAGCAAATCAAGCCGATTCGGACAATCGCTCTTTTTCGCAACGGTGAAAATCACAGGAAGAGCTTTCTTGTAATATCGATTGCTCAAAACTTCGGTAAGCAAGGCGATTTGGCCCCAGTCGCTCTCTTTTTTCAGTTCGCCCAGCAAGGCGTCGTCGAAACCGTCTGCGACGATGTTGGAGAGAACCTTCATGCCCAATCCCCGATCAAATGCGATCCCGTCTTTGAGCAAGAACGGAATTTGCTTTTTCGTTCCGACTTGAATCAGGGCGAGAATTGCCGTCCGTTTAAGCATTTCGTCGTCGCTTTGGAGGGCGTCGAAGATTTGCGGATAATACTTTTTCGCCTTCCGAACGGCGAGGTTCGCAATGGTGCTCGCTTTATCGAGATTGGACAGTTTGGCATAACCGCGCATCCACTTGTCAAGCTCGGCGTTGCTCACGTAGGGAATCGCAAGCGGCATCGTTTTTTCGAGCGACCGATTCGGTGAAACCGGTTCGCGGTTTCGCAGTGCCGTTGCGATTCGCTTGGTCGGGTCGTTTTGCGACACGCTTTTCAAAGCGTTTGCGGCGGCGTCACCGGGAATCGCGGCAAGTGCCCGTGTCGCCTCATCGACGATTTTTATCTGCGGATCGTTGAGCAGTTTCACGATGGCCGGGATTTCTTTCTCACCGGCAGTCCACGCAAGATTGTGAAGCAACCAGACTTTTGTGATGACCGGAACGTCCTGATCGAGTTGTTCGACCATCAATTCATTAACGACCGCTTTGAGGTCTGCTTTGCCCGGGGCACCGGCGTACATGCAGTACTTTCGCCAACCTTGTTGGGCGGCTTCACGGTCGCCGAGTCGGGAATCGTCCGCGCTCATGTCCGGCAACCATTTCGCAAAGTCGGACCGAATTTGGTCCGCCGTAATGTCCTGAGCCTGCGCAAAGGAAACCAAAACGAAAAGTAAACAGAAAATCAGTGTATATTGTTTCATGGGAGTAGATTGGATGGTTGGTTTAGCCGCCTCGCCCTGCGAGACGAATAGTAATTCGTAATTCGTAATTCAGAATCAAACTTCGATTCCAAACGGCGTCCGTTGCGGCCTCGTAATCATTCGGTTCGCTTGTTCGTCGTTTTCGAACCGGTACTTTTCCTGATTCCACTTCAGCGGGCGGTTGAGTTTGTAGCAGATCGCCATCAATTGGCAAAACGCGGCGGTTCTCGCCCCGTATTCCAAGTCCTGGAACGGACGCAACCGGTTCCTGACACAGAAATCAAAGTCGTCGTAAATGTCTCCTTGTGGCCCGGAGTACCGGCGAATGTTGACCGGGCCGAGCGGTTTCGGTTTGACCGGGTCGCGGTGGTCGAACGAGCCTTCCGTTCCGACGAACCGGACATCGTGGGCACCATCGTTGACGTGGTACATGCGAAGCCCGTTTTTGAATACGGCACAAAAATACTTGGCGGGATTGTTTTCCGTATTCGCAGGAAGGATTTCGACCGGGTCTTCCAGGTCCAATCCGAGAGCGTAAAGTGCTCCGCCGAATTTGTGTGCTCCCCAGTCGGCGAGGAAACCGTTGCCGTATTCTTCAAACTGCCGCCAACCGCCGCCGTAATTGCCGCTCATTCGTTCTTCATTGTACGGGGCAAGCGGAGCCTGACCGAGCCAACGGTCCCAGTCCAGACCGTCCGGCACCCGTTGTTCCGGGAGGTAACAGGTTTTCGGAGGGCCGTTTACTCCGCAGAACACTTCCTTGACTTTGCCGATCGCGCCGCTTTGAATGATCGGTGCCATGTAATGCCCGTAATCTTCCCAAACTCGCTGGGAACCGGAACTGGCGACACGATTATATTTTCTGGCGGCTTCGACGATTTGCAGACCTTCGGCGAGCGTCAAGGTAAGCGGTTTTTCGCAGAAGACGTCCTTACCGGCCTTGCACGCCTCCACTGTGATTTTCGTGTGCCAGTGGTCCGGCGTGCCAATTGCGATGATGTCGAGTTTTTCGTGCGCCAGTGCGTCCTCGTATTTCGGAAAAATGAGGCAATCCTGATTGTTGTATTGCTGATTAACGGTATTACAGGCGTTTTCGGCCCGTTGTTTGAAGCAATCGCAAACGCCGATACACTGGTATTTCCGGGTTCGGAAAACGTGGAGCAGGTCGCGTCCCCGATTTCCGACTCCAACGACGGCGGTCGTCAGTTTTTCGTTCGGCGGAGTCGTTCCGTCAAGACCGAGAATACGGCCCGGCAAAAACAAGGGGGCCGCAATCGTCGCGGCACCCGCTGCCAAAAAACCTCGTCGGCTGATGTTCTGTTTGTTCTTTTTCATGCGCAAAGTTCTCCTGGTATGAGAAAGGTCAAGGGAAAGATAAGTTCAATCACCGTCATTATAGTAAAACGTTTTGGGGAAATAAAGTCTGTCCCGCCGCGATACCCGATATTTCACCCGTTTTCGGGAAAAGGCCGGATTGTCGTTAATCCGGTACCCAGAGTTTCGAAGGGGCCGGTGGGGGTTCATCAGGCAATTCTTCGGTGTAGGCCGCTCGTGAGACCGGCGTCCCGTCCGGATTGAGAAAACCGAGTGACACCATGAGGTTCTGGAGCAAAAGCATCGCTTCCTGTTCCCGACGGTGAAATTGTCCAACGTGAGCAATTAACTCCTGAGCTTTCACAAAATCGCCCTGTCCCAATCGGAAAGGAATTTCCAATATATTGAGCCAGGCGTCGGAATTTTTCGTCTCTTCCGCTTCAATCATCCCCCGTTCGATCAGGGACAGGGCAGCCTCTCTATCGAGCTGTGTTTGCGCTTTGAGAATCATCTGGCGCGTCGCTTCCTTGCGGAAGAAATAGGGCATCTCCTTCAAAGGCCGTCCCATGATCGCTTCGGCAAACGACATCATCGTTCGCGCGTCCTGGAACAAAATCGAATCGTAAAACCCGCGAAGCAGTGCCGGCGTCGGCAAAGATTTCGCGTCGACCCGATACCAACGGCAAACCGGTTGCTTGTCCAAAAACGAGGGCGCGAGTAACTGTTCGTCTCCTATACCCAAAGGTGGTGTCGGATTTGCGGCGTAGGAGAGTTCTTCCGGAACCGGAATCGGACCTGGCGTCGGAAGATTCAGACGCTCTCGCAACGTATTGCAAAGAGATTGGGCCGGGGAATCGGTCAACCAGAAATCGATGACCAAAATCGCGCCGAGAATCCGAACCGTGTAAGCCGGGTCCGAGACCGCTTGGACAGGCGATTTTCCATCGAGCAAACCAAGCGGCTTATTCAGGAAATGGGCAATAAATTTTTCTTCAAAGATCGTTTGCAACGACGAACGCTGCTCTTCTCTCGAATCGTCTCGCTTCAAATCGGCCAGAAACTGCGGTTGAAGCTGTAAAAAAGTCGACGAAAAGGTGTGAACGACTTCCGGTTCTTCCCAGCCGAGGATCCATTGTCCAAGCACCTCTTGAATCGTGGCCGTAATTCGGTCCTTGTCCGGACTTCGCACCTCGATAAACTCCAGTCGGGCGTCCCGGTCGGTCTCTTTTCCGTACAAAACCATGTCGGCCAAGAGCGACGTGATATTTTCCGCCGTAACTTTTTCGTCGGGCGGAATAAACGGATGGTCGAGCATGGAAAACATCATCCTCGGCGGTGGAGTGTCCGAAGCGGCAAACTCACCCGGATTGAAATCGACGGCACGAAACCTCTTGTCG
Source organism: uncultured Planctomycetaceae bacterium (assembly GCA_964576215.1). Taxonomy (GTDB): domain Bacteria; phylum Planctomycetota; class Planctomycetia; order Pirellulales; family Thermoguttaceae; genus JAVBSX01. Next base: position 7,932 of record CAZNVM010000194.1, on the reverse strand, counting down.
GACAGGAGAGTTTCCTGGACTTTTTCGGCGTCGCTGACTTTGCAAACAAGATACTGGATGTCGATACTGTCTCCCAGTGGATCGGCGATCATACAAAGCCGCAGGAGTTCGGCGTCCGCGGCGTCTTCCAGCGAACATTTTTCGTAGCGTGTGTAGTGGGACAAGGCGTCGGCAGCCGAATCAATTTCGCCGAGGCAAAGACGCAAAAGTGCGATGTTTTTCCAAAGCTCCGGCCAAATTTCAGCGTGGGGAATCAGGGATTCGAGGCCCGCAAGTCCTTTTTTCCACCGTGCGGAAACGACGTAATTGGCGGCGGTAAGAAACTGTTGTCTTTCGGGAAAATCGGCAGGGCAGTCCCGGTTGAACGTCATATCTTTCGCAACGAGCGGAAGCTCGGTTCTTAGCCCCCGCTGGTACAAATGCTGTCCTTGTTCCGCCGTTAGCTGGAATAATTGCAATTGCCGGGCGATACTCAAAGCGGGAATCACGTTTCCGTCGGCAAGTGCTTTTTCGCCGACGACGTGAAGAGCGGTAAGAAGTGCGCTTTGGACCGTTGATTCTTCCAGACGTTCGATCCCGTCGATGACCGTCGAAATGGCGTCTTTCCAACGGTCGCAAAAAACGTAAGCCATTGCCAATTCGGAGGCGGCAAGCGAATTCTCCGGTTCACGCTTGTAAAACCGCTCGGCAAGTTCCAACGCTTCTTCCCAACGTTCCTGTATCCTTAGAAGTGACAATTTCGCGGCGTCCAAGCAGGCGCAAGGCGGCTTTTCCGCTTCCAACTGTTCAATCAAGGCCAGGCAAGCCGCGTTTTGGCCCCCTTCCATCATTGTTTGAATCTGCTGAAGCTCTTTGAGTTTATCGGGACAACAGAACCGGACTTTTTTATCCCGGCCACCGGGACAATGAGAGTAGGCGTCCAAAGACATAAACATTCGGGGTAAGGAAGGAGGGGAAAGCAAAAAGACACACGCAGACATCGCATTCTACAGTGTCTCTCGACGATACGCAACCGGACCATTGGCAACAGGGGTGAAATTCCAGTTTGCGGAGCGGACAAGTTCTCGCTTCCTGAAAACGGCGATTACCCGCTCAAATCCAGGGAATTACCGGTTTGGCCGGTCGGGTCAATGGATTTGTCACGCACGGAACGCTCCTGGGATTTGTTTTTCATCTGCCATTCCCATGCCCGGCGTCCGTCGGCGTCGCGGTCCCCGGAGGATTGGCTTTCTTCGTCAGTCGTACCGACCCCTGCGGACCTCACCGCTCGTTCCGTGCTGTCCGTTTGCCGTTGGTGTACGGCGGCGTCCTGCGACGCCTGGTCCGTTGCCGACGTTTGCTTCTGGGCCTGAGCACTCCCCGCAATCCCGGCTGCAACAGCCGATCCAAAATTGACGACACTCATAAAAGCCTCCTTGTGAGGGGACGACGGACTACTGCCGGCCAACGACCGACGGTTGACGACCGACAACGGCTTCGGTGGGTTTTGCTTCCGAATTCTTGACGGTGTCGGAAAAGAGAGTGGTTTTTGTTCGTATCAAATTGTTTTCCCGGTCATATTCCCAACTTCGTTCGTTTTCGATTCCACCGGGAACCCGGAGCGAGCAATCCGCCAGACTGTAAACCGTACCATCGGTGTTTTTCCTGACGGTTTGTACCCGGTACGTTCCGAAAAACGAGCCTCGTAAAGTGGTTCTCGGCGGATTGAGTACGACGGAAATACTGTGCCCCAACAACTTTTCCGCCGGTTGTTCGGGTGTTGGAAGACTGGTTCTCGTCGCTTCCGTGCGAAGAACATAAGGAGCGACTTTCGGGTTGAACCAAACGGTCGTGCGGCGGCGAAACTGAGATGTTGTTTGTTCGTAAACACGAACGCCGCACAAAATTTTCCGATTTCCGACGGTAATTTCTTCCGGCGGCAACGCTTGGACGGTTCCGCTCCCCGTTAGCGTTTGTTGATAAAAGTCGATTTTCCTGGACTGCGGCTCTCCCGGAACCATTTTACCTCCGATTTCCACGGAGTCGATCTGCTTCAGGAGAATCGAATCCGGTTCAATCGCTTCCAAAATCGTCGTCGATTCTGCAATACTTTGGGAAACTTTTTCCTGAAACGTCGTCGTTATTGTTCGCGTTCGGACCCAACTGCCGACTTTGAAGGTTCCCCAAGCGGTTTCCGAGGCGGTCAGTTCCTGAAAAGGACTCGCTTCATTGGTTGGAACGGACGACTGATCCGAAGCAACATTTTGAGCACAAAAGGAAAACCAGCCCGACAGAGCAACCAAAACGACGGCGAAAAGCAACACCCGACTTCTCCAAACGACCACGACCGGGAGAAAAACTTCCCGCTCGTTTCGTAATGGAATCGTTGTTTTCGTCTCGGATTTTTTCATCTTCACATCTTTCTTGGAAACATCCCCAATCGCAGTTCTAGCATATTTTATGAAAGAGACAAGGTTTCCCCAAAAATAGAAAATAGAATCGTGGTTCAAATTCCGTGTGGAATCGGCAAAGAACGTTTCTCCAAGACAATCCCCTACTCCCCTAACAACGTGAAAAATCGGTCAAGTCACAAAATCTCTTTGGTTTTTGCAAGAGGTTCCCGATGATTTAGCATGGTTCGACGAAGTAGGATCAGGATCGTAATGGAGTACAGGTCCGTCCAATAACTCCTTTATTTCCAATCCCATTCACGTTGTAATACGATGAGCCCTGCCGAGTTTTACGACAAGCATCTCAAAACTTTTCCCGCTCCGAAACCGTTTTTGGAACATGAGGATGTTCCTTTTTGGGGAAGTCTTCCGGGTTTACTCCGTGCAACACGGGCGACGACCGGTATCGATATTCGGTTCATCCGCGCCGGCGGCAGTCTTCCGGAAGACCGCTACTCTTTTCCTGCGATTCCCGTCAACAACCGTCTTGGGAAAACCGCCGGGCATCTCGTCATTTATGGGACGCAGGAAACCGCTTTACCGCTTTCCGACCGGGAAAGGGAAGCCTACACGGCGGCACTTGCGGAACTGTTGGGAGACGCTTATCGTTGGCAGTCGGCGTTGCGTCAAAGCGAGGCGGAGCAAGCGAGCGACGTTCCGGTGAAAGGTTGTATCAAAGCCGACGAGGAAATTTTCAAAATCCTTCGCGATCAACTGAAGCAGACGAGCCGGGTCGTGAATTGTCAAGCCTCGGCACTTTACATCCTGAATCGGGAAGCAACGCACTTGAAACTTCGTGTTGTCTGGGGGTTGCCGGAAGAGAAACTGCTCGAACCGGCCCGTGATTTGCGTAATTCCCTGGCCGACATGGAAGCACTCTTGGGACAGGCCGTGATTCTCAACGACGAGTTCTTGCTGGAAACCTGGAATCCGCCGGAAGATTTTCCCGTTGCCGTTTGCGTTCCAATTGCGTCGGATTCGACGATTCACGGAACGCTCTGGTTTTTTTCCGATATTCCGCGGGATTTTGCTACGGAAGAGCTTACCATCCTGGAAATCGCCGCCGGACGTATTGCCACGGAACTCGAAAAAATGGCACTCGTCAAGGAAATCAACGTCTTGAGGAACTCAAAATGTAAACCGGAGACTCCTTGTAATGGAAAAAAACAGTGAATCAAAAACAATTCGACCGACAGCGGCTCGAGCGGACTTATCAAACGGTACGTGATGCCTTGCTTGCCGAGCGGACCGGGGCCGGGCATTGGGTGGGGCATCTTGCCTCCTCCGCCCTTTCCACGGCGACGGCCGTGAGTGCGCTCTCCGTGTTTCGCAAAAAAAATGATGACGCCGCAACACTTGAGAAAATCGACACACTTCTCAAAAACGGAATCGAATGGCTCGTTGCCCGGCAGCAACGAGACGGCGGCTGGGGGGACACGGAACAGAGTCCATCCAATCCCTCGACCACGCTTTTGGTGCAATGCGCGATTCTGCTCGCCGCCGACGCTTGCAAAACCGAGCCGGACCGGAACGTGTTGAACAGGGCGAACCTTTACGTTCGGCGTTATGGCGGCATAAAAGCGATTGAAAAACGGTACGGCGGCGACCGTACCTTTTCCGTACCGATCTTGATGAACGCCGCACTGGCCGGATTGGTTCCCTGGAGCGACGTTCCGGCGTTGCCGTTCGAGTTGGCGTGGTTCCCGCAATCGTTGTTTCGCCTGCTGAAACTCCCGGTCGTCAGTTACGCGATTCCCGCCCTGGTCGCCATCGGACAGGTGATTCACGAGAAAAATCCGACGAAAAATTTTCTTCGGCGAAAAATCCGTGACGCCGTTCGGAAAAAAACGCTCGAAAAAATTCTCCTCATGCAGCCGGAAAGCGGCGGTTTTCTCGAAGCGACGCCGCTCACCGCATTCGTCGTGATGAGTCTGTCCGCCTGTAACGCCAACATTGTCAACGTAGAGCACCCGATCATTCAAAACGGCGTCCGATTCCTGTTTTCTTCCGTGCGGGAAGACGGTTCCTGGCCGATTGACACCAACTTGTCATGTTGGGTTACAACGCTTGCCGTCAACGCTTTGCAGGAAAAAAAAGGGATGGAAGAAACGCTTTCCTGGATTTTGTCGAAACAGCATCGCAAGCGTCATCCGTTTACCGGCGCGGCACCGGGTGGCTGGGCGTGGACCGATTTGAGCGGCGGCGTGCCGGACGTCGATGATACCGCCGGTGCTCTGCTTGCCTTGAAAACACTTTTACCGAATGACACCACGTTAATCCCGAAAGAGACAATGGAGCAGATTTGTTCGGGAATCCGCCAGCTTGTGTCGCTTCAAAACAACGACGGCGGCTGGCCGACGTTTTGCAAAGGGTGGAACCGCTTTCCTTTCGACCGGAGCGGCGTCGATCTGACGGCCCATGCGATTCGGGCGTTTCTCGCCTGGAAAAACATCGTGCCGGGCGATTCGTTGCGCAACCCAATGAATCGGGCGGTCTCGCAAGGTGCGAAATTTCTGTTACAATCGCAACGAAAGGATGGAAGTTGGTTGCCGCTTTGGTTTGGCAATCAACTTCTTCCCGAAGAGGAAAACCCGTTCTACGGCACCGCAAAAGTTCTCCTGGCTTTGACGGCGTTGCGGCAAGAGGAAAAAACGACCTCTTATGATGAAGCGATTTTCAAGGCGTTACGGTTTGCCGTTGCGAATACCAACCAGGACGGAGGTTTCGGACGAATGGAATGGCCGCACGATTTGCCCGACTTGCAATCCAGCGTGGAGGAAACGGCGTTGATGCTTGACGCATTGGCACCACTTGCCGGTGTTCCTGAATTTCAAGCGGCGGTTCCCCGTCTGCCGGATTGCGTTACTGGTGCGATGCACTGGCTGGTCGAACAGGTGGAAACCGGACGCTTCACCCGGGCCACCCCCATCGGACTGTATTTTACGAAACTTTGGTATCACGAAAATTTGTACCCGGTTCTGTTTACCGCCGCTGCACTTGGTGGAATTATGAATTATGAATTATGAATTACGAAATAACTTGAAAATCCTGCTTTTGGGCGTCGCTTGTGCGGTGGTCGCTTTTTTCTTTCTCGACCATCCGCTGGGGGTATGGTTGAGGAAAGGACCGTTTGCGGGAGATATTCGTCGATTCATCAGTTGCGGGGAATTGTTTGGGCACGGTGCCGGCATTTTCACGGCGGTTGCCTTGATTTACGTTCTGGATCAGGCAAATCGACGTAAAATCCCACGCGTGCTGGCGTGTGCTCTTTTGCCGGGACTGGTGGGACTGCTGATAAAAATCGTCGTCTGCCGTACCAGACCGTATGATTTTGATTATTCTCATGCGATTGAGCAGACATTCACGGGCTTGAGTTTTTTTCAAAACATGTCGCACAGTTCTCAAGGTTTTCCGTCGGGCCACACAACGACGGCGGTCGGACTGGCAATCGCGTTGAGTTGGCTTTATCCGCACGGACGCAGACTCTTTGCGGTTTTTGCCGTTTGGGTCGCTTTGCAAAGAATGGTTTCCGAAGCCCATTTCCTGAGCGACACAATTTGCGGTGCGACGCTCGCTTTCCTTGTCGCCGGAAGCCTTTTGCCGCACGAACCCAAAAACCACGAAAAACGATAGCCGTTTTTTATTTCGCCCCGTCTTGCAAAATCCCGGCTGACAGCCTATAATCCCACCCAGTTCGTTGCCCACTGCGGGCGTAGCTCAGTTGGTAGAGCACGACGTTGCCAACGTCGTTGTCGACGGTTCGAACCCGTTCGCCCGCTTTCATACCCAATAACCAGCGCGGAGTACCGGCTAAAAGACGCTGGTTTTTTTCTTTCTTGATCGCTTGCGGTCGGGAATTCACCTTTGAGCCTACAAAACAACATGATTTCAGAAGATACGATTCCCGAATCCGAAAAAAAAATCAATATCGACGTGGACATTCAGGTACTCAGTTCTTGCGAACGACGCATCAAAGTCACGATTCCACGCACGGAAATCGACCGCTATTTTGAAGTGGAGTTCGACGAACTGACCGAAACGGCCTATGTTCCCGGCTTTCGGCAGGGAATGGCCCCCCGAAAACTCGTGGAAAAACGCTTCAAAAAGGAGATCGGCGAACGGGTCAAGAGCAATCTCGTCATGGACAGTATCACGCAGGTCAACGAATCGCCCAATCTGACGCCGATTGGGGAACCGGACCTGAATTTTGCGTCCGTCGTTCTACCGGATACCGGCCCGATGATCTACGAGTTCAATCTCGAAGTCCGACCGGAATTCGATCTACCGCAATGGAAGGGCCTGACGATCAAACGTCCGGTTCGGGAATTTACCGAAGAAGACGTTAATCGTGCCGTTGAGCAGTACCTGACTCAATTCGGCAGGCTGCTTCCCTCGGAAAGTCCGGCGGAAAGCGGCGATTACATCGTCTCGAAGCTGATTTTCCGAAACGACGGCGAGATTGTCTCCCAGGCGAACGAGGAAACGCTTCGGATTCGGCCTGTGCTTTCCTTTGCGGACGGAACCATCAAGGATTTTGACAAGTTGATGGCAGGGGTCAAAGCGGGCGACGTGAGAACGGCCAAGGCACAATTGTCCGAAGATTCGCCGAATCCCGCTCTTCGCGGCAAGGAAATTGAAGCGACGTTTGAGATTCTGGACGTCAAAAAGCTCGAACTTCCGGAATTGTCGAGCGAATTTCTCGAACGGGCCGGCGGATTCGAAAATGTCGGCGATTTCCGCGACGCCGTTCTCGATTCGCTCAAGCAACAGTTGGCTTACGAACAGCGGCAGCAGATACGGCAGCAAATCACACAGGCTCTGACGGTTGCCGCGACTTGGGAGCTTCCGCCGACGCTGCTGGAGCGGCAGGCAAAGCGTGAGCTTGACCGGATGATTATGGAACTTAAGAGTAGCGGTTACACCGAAGACGCGATTCAGCGGGAGATCAACTACCTGCGTCAGAACAGCCGGATCGTCGTTGCCAATTCGCTTAAAGAGCATTTCGTGCTGGAAAAAATCGCCGAGGTCGAGAATATTGAGCCGACCGAAAGGGATTACGATATGGAAATCGCCCTGATTGCCGCCCAGAGCAACACGACGCCGCGTCGGGTTCGGGCGCAATTGGAAAAGCAGGAAAAAATGGACATCTTGCGCAACCAAGTCATCGAACGCAAGGTCATCGATAGGATCGAAGAGCACGCGAAATTCGTGGAGGTTCCTTACGAGGTTGAGGGGATCACGGAGGAAGCGGTTGACCGGGCTGCCGGCGGACACGATCACGAAATCCACGAAGCGACCGAAGACGACCTCAAAGCCGCTCACCGGGAAGAAATCGAAAAGAAAATGATCGACCCGAATGTGAAGTAAGGAACTGTCAAGAATTAAAATACCAGTTACAATTCGGAGGAATTTTCGAGAGGACTTGCAATAGCGCGCCCTTAGTAGCCAAGGGTAATCCACGATACTGCGCCCTTATTTTCCAATCGGTATGGAAATAAGGGCG
>CAZNVM010000193.1:0-3556 GCA_964576215.1 uncultured Planctomycetaceae bacterium | reverse complement strand
CGGTTCCTGGCAATTCGGCCCTGAAGCGGCTCGAAGTGCCTGCCGTAACTCCAGTAATCCGGAAAGTTCCTCCAACATGATCGGTTTTCGCGTCGCTCGAAATACCTCCGACGAGGCAATCTCTTGAATGTGATCCCTGTTTGGGTTTGATTTTATTCCTCTTTCCGTATTGGCATGGGTTGTTCGGTGATTGCGGTTTCTTTGCTCCCCCTCGACAAAAGATTGAACCGGAATAGAATGATCTTGAGTAACATCGCGGGGTAGAGCAGCTCGGTAGCTCGCGAGGCTCATAACCTCGAGGCCACAGGTTCGAATCCTGTCCCCGCCACTAATGATTGATTTCGTGCATCATGCACCAAATCGCAAATTTCCGCAAAGGCTTGTAAATCCAGTGTTTACAAGCCTTTTTCTTTGGACTCGAAAATTCCGTTTTCGGCTCCGCGCGAGGTAATTCTGGGCCTTACAGCAGGAAATTCACACCTTCAAAGGGCTACCTTCAAAACACAAACTTGTCGACGGACTGTGCAAACATTTTTGATTGCTTCGTGAATTGTGTTACTGTTTTTGATGCTGTTCCAGTTGAAAATACAAATGTAACGCACCCGCTTCGGTGATAATGCGTTTGTCAGCGAAGAGGTCCATTTGGCCTGATCGTCATGGAACAACAACCATTCCGTTACGGCCCAATAAGGAGCGTCCGACGTTTCCAACGCACGTTGAACCCCTTTGTCTTGACGTGGATCAGGGGCATAATCGTAAAAACTCCAACCCGGACAACTGTACTGGTTGACCGCTGCATTGTAGAGCAACTCCTCTTCCTTCCATGCAGCTCCATGTGTAAAAAGCCGTTCTCGCGGAACCCCCAATTCCGCCGCTTTTTTTGAGAGACTTTCAAGGTGCCGTCTCGCAATTTCCGCCAAATCCGCTTCGGTAATCGGCCCGTGATCCCGAATTCCGGCGGTTTTGACGGCGGCGTAACCGATTGTCTGCACACCCCGATCCGGCACCCGTTTTCCGTTAAGACCCGTTTGCGGGTCCTCCGTGTTCGGTTTGTCGAGCAGATCGTTCCCGTCGGGATAATACCAGGCGTTCACGCCGACCGAGGATTCCCAGCCGACTTTGATTCCCACGAAAAGGTGTTTTTGCTCGTCGGGCAGCGATTTTTCCCATTCGAGAATCACGGGAACAATTTTCTCCATTTTTTCTTCCCAGGCGGCGACGTAGGCCGGACTCATCAGGTTCGGCGGCGGCAAAACACGGAGTTGGCGGCCCCAGTTTCTCCACGCGATTTTGATGGCGTGTTGCGGCCCCCAATCCGTCCATTCGACATTTTCCGCGTTTTTGGGATCGTAACCCGGTTTGGCAGGGTCCCACCAGTTCCAAAGGTCGCTCCGGGCACCCCACCATTGTTCGCCGTCCAATTGGACGAGAACCGGCAGCTCGAACTCTTGAAGCAACGCAAGCTCGTTCTTGAGTTGCTCCAGAAACCGCTGCTCGGCGACCGTATCGTCTTTGGGAATCTGGAGATACGAATAAATTGCGCTGACCCCGATTTGAATGTCGTCGTTTTTCGTACCGGAAATTTTTTGTTTGATGTCCAGAAGAACTTCCCGGGTCAGTTCGTGCCGGTGAAGATTGACCAAAATGTACTGCGAAGGGGCTTTCGCCGCCGCATTTTCTGATAATCCCGAAAAAAGTAACAGGAAAAAAAGCAGCCCAATTGCCCAATCAGATCGGTTCATTGTTAAGGTTTTAAACGTTTTTCAGCCCCCGAAAAAAGTAAGGGCACAGGAAACAGGTTGCGGCACCCGGGCTACCATTTGCCGGGAATCGACAGAAATTCGTGTATGTCTTTTGCGGCGGCACGTCCGGCCCCCATAGCGAGAATAACCGTTGCGCTTCCGGTAACAATATCACCTCCGGACCAAACTCGCGGTTTGTTCGTTCGGCTCTTGTTGTCCACTTCAATGTATCCCCAGGGATTCAGATGCAGGTTTTCCGTGTTTTTCGTCAAGACCGGATTCGCCAAAGCACCCGCCGCAACGATCACGCAGTCGGTTGCCAACTCGAACTCGGAATCCGGTTTGACGATTGGCCGCCGCCGTCCGGAGGAATCCGGTTCGCCGAGTTCCATTTGGACGCATTTCATACCGCAAACCTGGCCTTGGGCGTCGCCGAGATACTCTTTCGGATTCGTGAGGAAAAGAAACTCGATTCCTTCCTCTTCCGCATGATGAATCTCTTCGGCCCTTGCCGGGAGTTCCGCCCGACCGCGACGGTAAACGATCTTGACGGTTTCTGCTCCAAGCCGCATGGCCGTTCGTGCGGAATCCATTGCAACGTTGCCGCCGCCGATCACGCAAACGTGTCTGCCACGCACAACCGGCGTGTCACACTCCGGAAATTTGTACGCTTTCATCAGGTTGCTCCGTGTCAGGTACTCGTTGGCGGAATAGATTCCGTTGAAATCTTCGCCTGGGATTCCGAGAAACATCGGCAGTCCCGCCCCGACGCCGATAAATACGGCGTCAAACCCTTTCCGGTCAAGTAGCTCGTCGACGGTGTACGTTTTGCCGATCACTTGGTTCAGTTCAATTTTTACGCCGAGCTGACGGACGTATTCGATTTCCGCTTCGACGATTTCCTTGGGGAGTCGGAACTCAGGAATTCCGTACATAAGCACTCCGCCCGGCTTGTGGAACGCTTCGTAAATCGTTACGTCGTAACCGAGCAGGATCATATCTCCGGCAACGGTCAATCCGGCGGGCCCGGCCCCGACAACGGCGATTTTTTTCCCGTTTTTCGGTGAAATCGGCGGTATTTCGACGAGGTTGTTTGTCCGTTCATAGTCGGCGACGAACCGTTCGCAGCGACCGATGGCGACCGGTTCGGATTTTTTGCCGAGGATACATCGCAATTCGCACTGCGATTCCTGGGGACAGACGCGGCCGCAAACGGCGGGGAGTGCATTGGTTTCCTTGATTTTGCGAGCGGCGGCGGCGAACTCGCCCTGGACAATCAGCTGCAAAAACGCCGGAATATCAACGCTGACCGGACAACCGAAAACGCAGGCCGGTTTTTTGCAGACCAGACAACGGGCCGCTTCCTGCCGGGCAAGCTCCGGCGTGTAACCGAGGGGGACTTCGAGAAAATTTCGGGCACGGACTTTGGGGTCTTGTTCCGGCATCGCGGTCCGTCCGGCGGGTGAACTGAGAGACTGTTCCATTGGGCTGTGAGTAAAAGAGTGAGGAAACACGGCACAATTCTACTCGAACAACCGCAAACAACCAAGAGGGAGACCAACCGTAAACCCCATCAGAGCCGCGCACAAATCAGAGCCGCGCACGTAGTAAGCGATTTAAACGTTTCCACCGGGGCAGGAGGATTGCAAAGTCCCTGGGAACGCAGGCTTCCAGCCTGCGCGAAGGTTGCGGAATGGAGTCTCCGCTCTGCGCAGGTAGGATGCCTACGAACTCACTGGCAGGCTGGAAGCCTGCGTTCCCAGGGACTTTGCAATCCTCCTGTCCACCGGGGGCACCGCTCCGTGCGCGGCTCT
>CAZNVM010000192.1:0-12611 GCA_964576215.1 uncultured Planctomycetaceae bacterium | reverse complement strand
CGTCGACAAGTTTGTATCGAGACCGTCATTTCGCGATGCTCCATTCCGGCTTTTATTCATCTCCCCCAATAAAAGCCGGAATGAAGCGAAGCGAAATGACGGTAAAATCAGTAAAAATCGTAAACTTGTCGACGGACTGGACCATCGTTCCATCGTTGCCCCAAACGCACAATGCTCTTGTGCTCTTCATCAAAAAATCGTACAATGAGCGGCCCGGAGTCTGACACCTGAAGCCCAAAGTCTGCAATGAGATTCGCTTTAGCTTTTTTTCTTGCCCTTTTTGTATCGCAAACTTGCGCCGAGGTTCCGTGGAGGCCGATGCTACAGGGATTGTTGGAACGTCAGTATTACGACGTCGCAATCGATTACCTGGAGTCGCTCGGCCAGACGGCCAAATGTCCGGACGACCTGAAAAATCAGATTGATCTGCAAATCGCACTCGTTCATTTTGAAGCGTTGTCGCAAGGCAAAGCACCTTTGGGAACCGAATATCATTTTGCCAGGGCGAAAAATGCGTTACAACGTTTCTTGCAAGAACATCCCGACAGCGAAGAGGCTTATCTTGCAAACCGGGACCTCGGAAAACTGCTTCTCGAAGAATTACGGCAATTGACCGTTCGTATTCATGCGGCTGGTATCACGTCGGCGCAACAGGAATCGCTTCGCAATCAGGCGGAAGAGAAATACGCCGACGCGGAAAAACTGTTGCGGCAGGCGGAACGAATTGCGTACAATACCGCCAAAACGCTTCGGGACGATCCTTCGGCAAAAACCGATCCGGCCAGGGCGGCCAAACGTGACGCCGCAAACATGCAGGTCTTGGAGGTCCGGGGTCTGTTGGCCGGTCTGCCCCGGCAGCGGGCAAAGATTTATCCGCGTGGCAGCGTGGAATACCGGCAATTCATGGAAGATGCGGCCTTCCTTTGCAAAGAAGTCGTACAAAAATACGGCGATTATACCGGTTCACTGGACGCAAAACTGATGGAAGCGCAATCGTACTTCGACCTGGGGGAGGACCACCAGGCGAGAATCCTCCTCAGGGAATTGAACGTTCTCAGTCCGACGACACCACAGTTTCGTGCGATTCTCGCCGAAGCGTTTCCCCTGATGCTCGAATTGAATCTCAAAGAGCCGACGCCGGAAAACCTCGTCGATTCCCGACAGCGGATATTGCGCTGGACCGAACAGACGACACCTTCGCAACGAAGCAATCCGTTTTACGCCAAAGCGAATCTCCTGGCCGGTGAAACGTATTTGAAACTTGCACAAAATGAAAAGAACGACGACTCGCCTGGTGCAAAGCAATATCGTACGCTTGCGGTCGGGTACTTGAACGCCGTCGCCGCAACTTCGCCGGAATCGAAGGAGGCCCTGAAGCTGCTTGCTTCGCTCACGGACGCTTCTTCGATTTCCGTAACGCCGGAAATTCCTGAAACGTTTGCGGACGCAAAACTTCAAGCGGAGCGGAAATTTCAGGAGTTTCTGCTTGCCGAACGGACACCGGTCGAAACTTCCGACCCGCATGAAATTGCGAGGGCGGAAATGTACAGAAACCAAATCGCCGCTCAAGCGATTGAAGCGTTTCGTGCCGCGTTGGCGTTCGATGCGGACGCCGCCGACCTCAACGCGATACGGGTCAAACTGGCAACCGTCTACTGGTCGCAAGGCCGCTGGGAGGAGGTGATCGTGATCGGCGATTATCTGATGAAGCATTACGCGGCAACGACCTACGGTCCGCAGGGTGCCGATTTTTCGATCAAGGCGGCCCGGCGTCTGTTCCTCGATGAATTCGCGTACGCAAAAAAGACGCAAGCGACTCCGGACCCGGCAACACGGCAGCGTTTCGAAAAAACCTATGACACCATCGTGGCCCGGTGGGAAACGTTTCCCGTTGGTCAGGAAGCAATCTCGCTCCGAATCGAAACGGAACTCGACCTCGGCTCTTTGGAACAGGCGAAAAAATTCCTCGAAACGATTCCGGCCGATTCCGACCGTAGAGCGACGGCGGAACTGAAATTCGGTCTGGCGATTTGGGCGTTGTACGTAAAAAGTCCTGCCTCACCGGAAGAAGATCAAACGAAAAATGATTCGCCGCTCGACGAGGCACGACTTTATCTGGAAAAAGGACTTGCGGCGAAACGGCTTGCGGTACAATCCGGTGCGGCAATCAATTTTACGACCGTTTCGGCCTGCGTGGTGCTTGCTCAAATTGAACTGGCGAACAAAAATCCGCAAGCGGCGTCACGGATTTTGAGCGACCCCGATTTCGGTCCGATGATGCTGCTCGACCAACAGCGGCAACGAACCGCAACGTTCCCGATTTTCAGCTCGCCCGACTGGAACGGGATGTTCAAGTCGCAAATTCTTACGGTCGCGATTCGAACCGCTCTTGACGCCGAACAATACGACCAGGCAAAAATGCTGGTCGAACGTCTCGATTCGCTTTTGACCGAAGAACCGCTTGAGATTTACGTTGCGCTGGGCAAACTTCTGGATTCCCGGTTGAAATTTCTTCAAAGCGACAATCGCACAGCAGAATTTGAATCTCTGGCGACGACTTTTGACGCATTTTTGAACATGTTTCAAAAGCTGGTTGATTCCCGAAAGGCCGACGTGAACGAAACGGCTCTCCTTTGGCTTGCCGACACGTATTACCGGCTGGGGGACGAAGCGGTGGTGTCACTGATCGAACCGGTTGAACCGCCGGAACGGGCAGTCGCTTATTTTGAGCAAGCGGAATCGTTGTACGAAAGCGTTGCGGAGCGTTCGAGTCAAGCGGATGCGTTACTTCGTTTCAAACTCGCCCTTGTACGTCGAGGACAGGGGAAATACGGCGACGCTTACGAAATCCTTGCGGACTTGATTCGTGAATCGGAGAACCGGCTTAACGTACAGATGGAAGCGGCGAGAACGCTTCAGCTTTGGGGCAAAGCGGACAAAGACTTATACGTCAAAGCGATTGTCGGCGACGGCGTTAAAAAACCGGACGGGCACTACGAAATTTGGGGCTGGAACTGGATCATCCGCAAGACTTCGACGAATTTGGAGAAATACAGGTCGGAATTTTTTGAAGCGCATTTCAACAAAACGGTCTGCCGGCTTCTTTTGGTGCGTGAATTGAGCGGTCCCGACGCGGAAAGGCAGCTTGAAGGGGCGAAAAACGACTTGAACCGCCTTGAACAGCTTCACCCGAATTTCGGCGGCGATCCCTGGACGGCCCGGTTTGCGGAACTTCGACGATTCGCGGCAAGACTTGCCTCGCGTTGAAATGTTACTGGGCCTGTGATTTCGTTCCTTCGGACGACGCACCGATGGGATCATTCCAGTTGAGCGGTCTCGCTGCCGTTTGATAGCCACGTTCGAAGAGATACTTTTTCATCGTCTGGTAAGCGTCGAACGAATCAGGGTAAACCCAAAACGTGATTGTATAAAGGTCCTGGCGATACCCCATAATACGACGTTGAAACTCGGAGTTTGGAAGAAGGGCTTCCTGGAGGGTTTCCCCCAACTGATCGTCTTGCGGAATAAACGCACTTTCCGCGAATTCGACGCGGATTCCTCCTGAGGCAAGCCCGGGAGCGTTTGTCAAGACGACAATGCGGTACGGCATCGTGAAGTTCTCAATCGGCCCGACGATTCCGGTCAGTTCTCCCGGTTTCATGTCAAGGCTCAGCCGGTTGCGAAGTTCCGAACCCATCTTGTCGAAAAGTGCCGAAAACGGAACATGGAGAATTTTTCCGTTCTTGATCCGGAAGTGGACTTCGTTCTTTTCGACGGTTTTCGCGTGCGGGGTCGGCAGGTTTTCCAAAACCGTCGCTTGGGGCCGGTTTTGCCCGATCCATTGCTTTGTCCGCTCCAGTTCCTCAAGTTTCGCGTCGATTTTCTGAATTTGCAGCCTTAGTTCGAGCGATTGTTTTTCGGCTTGCGAAAGGCTTTGCGTTGCGTCGTCGTATTCGGCCTGAAGTGCTCCGAGCAATGCGGTCAATTCGTACCGTTCCTGCGTTCTTGCGGCGGTCAAGCCTTGAAGGTGTTCGATTTCGTTGCCGATTTCGGCGACTTCCGCCTGGACGGACTTGAACGTTTGGCTTTTATCCGTAAAAACCTCAAGAGATTGCTCCAAGGGAGACGCAAGATCGCCGTCGTTTTTGGTGCGAGCAGGAAGCCCCTTGGTACGTACCCCGGCGATCATAACCAAAATAATCAGGATACCGACGATGTTGGAAACGATGTCGAGAAACGAATCCTGACCAGCTTCCATCTCGGAAATTCCGGAACTTTTACGACGACGCATAGATGGTATATCTCGTGAGCGTCGGGGCTTGCCCCGAGCGAAAATAGTGCAAATTCGACCAACGGGGGAGAATACAAAATGATTTCGTTTGAATCAAGAGAAAATAGACAAGATGGGAAAAGGTTGACGGTCTCGTCGATACCTATCAAGGAGAAAATTTTACCTTATTCCTCATCCGTCTTCTTTTGTTTTTGGTACGGCGAAGGGCCGATCAGTTCGATGATCCGGGCCTCTTCCAACTCTTCCTCGACCTCCAGCGTCGAAGCGAGCTTGTCGAGCAGACTGCGTTTTTCCGTAAGGACACGCACCGCTTCCATGTCCGCCTCTTTCACAATTCGCAACACCTCTTCGTCGATAATCTGGGCTGTTCGTTCGCTGTATTCCCTCGCCTCGGAAATATCCCGACCTAAAAACGGGTGCGTTTCATCGGTACGGAATGCGACCGGGCCAAGCCGTTCGCTCATCCCCCAATGAACGACCATTCGCCTTGCCAGCCGGGTTGCCCGCTTGAGATCGTCCTCCACGCCGGCGGACGTTTCGTTGAAGATCATTTTTTCCGCCGCCCGACCACCGAGCAGCACGGCCAATTGGGCGTATATCTGCCCTTCCGAAACGATCATTTGATCGTCTTCCGGCATCATCATCGTTGCCCCGCCGGTACGACCGCGTGGAATGATCGACACCTTCCGAACTGTCGAGTTCGTCGGCTTGAACCAATCGAGAATCGTGTGTCCCGCTTCGTGGTACGCCGTCTTTTTCTTTTCGAGATCGCTCACCACTTCTTCACGGCGAATCCCCATGATGACTTTGTCCTGAGCAAAATTGAAGTCGGTCATATCGACTTCCGTTTTGTTATTCCGGGTTGCCCACAACGTCGCCTCGTTGACCAGATTCTTAATGTCCGCCCCGGTGAAACCGACGGTGCTCTTTGCAAGCCGCCGCAAATCGACGTCCGGTGCAAGCGGGATTCCTTTGCTGTGAACCTTGAAAATTTCCTCACGTCCGTTGAGCGACGGTCGGTCAACGGTAATATGCCGGTCAAATCGACCGGGCCGCAAGAGTGCCGGGTCCAGCACGTCAGGCCGGTTTGTCGCGGCCATCACCATCACGGATTCCGTTTGGGTAAAGCCGTCCATTTCGCTGAGAATTTGGTTGAGCGTCTGTTCCCGTTCGTCGTGTCCGGCACCGATCCCGGTTCCGCGATGCCGTCCGACGGCGTCGATTTCGTCGACGAACAGAATTGCCGGAGCGTTTTCTTTCGCGGTGTTGAAGAGATCACGAACCCGGCTTGCGCCGACTCCGGCGAACATCTGGATAAACTCGCTCCCGTTGATCGAGTAAAACGGCACTCCCGCCTCCCCGGCGACAGCGCGGCCGAGGAGTGTTTTTCCCGTTCCCGGCGGTCCCATCAGGAGCGTTCCTTTGGGAACCCTTGCCCCCATCCGCTGAAATTTCTGGGGGTCTTTGAGGAAATCGACGATTTCGACGAGTTCCTTTTTCACCCCTTCAAGTCCGGCAACGTCGTCGAAGGTGATCGACTTTTCCGACGCGGAATACCGTTTGGCGGGACTGCGTGTAAATCCGGGAAAACCGCCCCCCATGAGCTGGTCGCGGGTTCTTCGCATCATGATAATAAAGAACACGATCAGTCCGATAGTTAAGCCGAGCGAGATGAACATCAACCAGCTTCCGTGGTCCGGCGGCTGCGTTGCGCTGAATTTGTCCCCCAGTTTTCTATACAATTGGTCGTGAAGATCGCTTGTTTCGGTAAAGGCAAACGGAGGAACCTCGGCGGAATAGTCGGCAACGACATATTCGGTCGTTACCTGGGGATTGTCGATTTTCAGCGGTTTTTTCTCCTTTTCTTCGCCTCCTTTGCGGAACTCGTCGAGAACAACGTCCGGTATCCTTTTCAATTCGACTTTTTTGATCGATTGATCGCTCGCTTCGTCCCTGGTAATCACGTATTTTCCGGTAATCGTGCTCCCCTGAACATTACCGGTCAGGACTTCGTTGTGGTTGAGTTTGGTGAGAAACTGGCCCCAGGTGATCGATTTGGAAACCGTCGTCTTGTTGTTGAATACCATCAATAAAACGACGGCACCGACGATCAACAGCAGAATAAACGTCAACGATCCGGAGCCGGGCGGACGTTGCCCGTACCCGTCTTCCCCTTCCTGGGGCATTCTGGGATGTTCGTTTGGCGGTGAGAGCGGTTTTTTCTCGTGTTGTTCGGACATGAAAAAGTAATGAAATCGGGACGATACTGAAATACTACCCGAAACATTATACGTCACTTCTGAGGTTTTTCCAGTCCCAACTTCCAAACCGCAAGGCACCTTCGTCCTGTCGGGGCGGTTATGCCCATTCCCCGCCACTTTTATGCTTCGGCCTTATCATACCCTCTTTAGCGGTTATAGTTCGACGTCTCCACGATGCGGGATATAGCGGATGGATGTACTTTATCAGCCTCGTTCCTTTTGTGGGAGGGATTATTCTCTTGGTTTTCCTGCTTCAGGATAGCCAGCCGGGAAGAAATCAATACGGTCCGAATCCCAAAGGATACTGAAAATCGTACGACATGGAAAGCGGTGTCTACCGGTGTAAACGTTAAACCGCTTACTCCGTGCGCGGCTCTGATTGTGGTAGCTCAATTTGGCCAGGGTTCTCAATAGAAATTCACCTTATTGTCGTTGCATGGTATAGATTGCCTGAATCAGTTCGGCGGAGTCTTTGAATTTTTTCTTGGTTTCGCAGACGGCGTCGATGAGTCGTCTGGCGTCGGATTCGGTATGTCCAAGAGCAAGTAGAGCTTCATACGTTTCAGAAATCACGTCGGTCGCAATGGACGATTCTGCGGCGGCTTCCCGGGAAATTAAGAGCGCGAATTTCGGTACTTTGCGTCGGAGTTTCGCAACGATCCGTTCCGACATGGCCGCACCGATCCCCGGCAAAGAGGCGAGAAATTTTTCGTCTTTTTCCTCAATCGCCGTGGCAACTTCTCGAACCGGACGCACCATTGCCCGGAGAGCCTTTTTCGTTCCGACACCATCAACGCTGCAAAACAGGTCGAAAAATTCCCGTTCCGCCTCGGTTAAAAAGCCGATCAGCTTGGGACTGATTTTCCCTTGCGGATTGCCGTCCAGCGAATAAATCGTGTGAAGCGACACGGTTTTTCCGAGGTCCTGCTGCAATTGCCGCCGGGTGAATTCCGGGATCAAAACCTCATACTCAAACGGTTCCGCCGCTATCACCGCCCGCTCCTGAGACAAGGAAACCAATGTGCCGGTTATTTTTGTAATCATAATTTTGTAAGCAATTCAAAGTGCAAACGGAGTTGGTTATGAAACTGGAAAAAGTGCTGAAATTTAAGAACATAGGGGCCATTAGGATATTTTCGAATAGTTCGATCCGGATGTAATTCCCCTTCTTCATAAATACCACTTAAATGGTGATTTATCGTCGGAACGCTTTGGAATGGCGGTAAAAAATTCACTTTCCAGAAAGAGCTGTCTCCTCTCCCTCGGCGGAAGTTGTCGAACCAGTTCAAAAACCTGGTCGTATCCGATGTTAACGGTCAGTTGCATGATGTTCGCTCCGATCAAACGGGTTTGGCAGGGTTCCTTTTCAGTATCAGTTTACCGTTTCCTCCCTCATCGGCAAGGGTTCCAAAATGTTATCTTATTGGCGTTTTACAGTATATTTCCTCTACCGTTTTGAGTCACCATTTGTTTACCATTTGAGAAGATAACATCCCCAGGCGGCAAGCAAAACGGACACCAACGGTAGAATCAACGCTTTCACGGTGAGCGGGGTTTTGCAGGCAGCGAATTTTTCGTGGAGTACCCGCTCCATCTGAAGCCAACCGCCGAGACTCTGGTTCCGACTGGTCGCCTGAAGTACGAGACATTGCCAAAACGGTTGCATTTCGTAAGAGAATTGAACGTCGATTTTCGAAATCTGTACGCAATTGCCGACAACTTGCACTTCGTTTTTTTCCATAAGTTCGTCGAGGAACGACTGAAAATCCTCTTTGCGAATATTGTAAACGATAATCTGCGGCTGGCGGATTCCAGCGACCAAAACTCCGACAAGAATATAAAGAGCACCAAGCAGGGCAAAGGCGAATTTATCCCAAAGTATCAGTGCATTGATTGGAAAAAGCAACTTGACCGGCCCGACCATGACCAAGCCGCTTACGCCAAGCCAAAGCCAAAACAGGTCCGATCCGCCGGAACGCACAATCGGACGCCGATAAAACGGTATTATCCCAATCAGAGCGAAATAAATCGCCAACGGAACCAGTGCGATTAAAAATTCCATAATCGAATGTAACGCCGCCCCCGTTATTCCGGTGCAGGATTTTCCTCGTCGTCGTCAAAGGTGTTTTCATCGGCTTCGAAATCGTCAAAATCGTCAAAACCGTCACCCTCAATGGGATCGTCAATCTCATCAGGAAATTCTTCCGGCAGTTCGACGTCTTCGAGTTCTTCGTCATCCTCACCGAAATCTTCGAACTCATCGTCCGGCAATTCCTCGAAGTCGTCGTCAAAATCGTCGTCGAAATCATCATCGATTTCGTCGTCATCTATCAGGTCGGAACGATCCGCGTCAAAAAACGTGGATAACGGCTTTTGGGTCAACCGCTTCAATTCCCGCGTTGCCGCAACGGTTCCAAAGTCATAATGGGCCGATTTTTTCCCGATTTCATTCGTGGTGATTTCTGTGGTAACGTACATGGAACAATAGGACGATAAAGGAGCGGACATTGAAAAAACATGCTTCAGTCCTTCATTATCCCATTCCGTTCCTTTCCGTCAAGTTACCCCGGTTCGCCGGCAGGAGGATTGCAAAGTCCCTGGGAACGCAGGCTTCCAGCCTGCGAAAGGTTGCGGAATGGAGTCTCCGCCCTGTGCAGGTAGGATGCCTACGAACTCACTGGCAGGCTGGAAGCCTGCGTTCCCAGGAAAACAGTGACTTTGCAATCCTCCCCGGTTCGCCGGACTGTTTTGCGGTTTTGCCGTTTGGATACGAGTCATTTCCTACTTGACGTTTCACCGGATATACTTTAAAGTGCTCGTATCGTGGTTTCGTACGTTTTCCCTTACCCCTTTTCTCCCACGCACCATGAAAATCAGTTTTCACACCGACGCTTTCAGTTCCGTTTTTTGGACCTTCGAAAAATGCCTTCAGTGGGCGCAAGAGAACGATGTGCATTACGCCGAATGTGGACTCATGGACGGCATTAGCTGGATGCACGGACTTGGCTATTGGCCGCACCTTTCGCTTCCCGTCGACGACCCGGAAATACTGCGACGCAAGATGGAAAAATACGGCGTTAAGCTGTCCCAGATCGACGCCGCGTTTCCGCTTTCCGGTAAGGACGGTCCGCTTTTCGGCGTCCCTTACGTCCTTAACGCAATCCGGTACGCCAAGCTGGTCGGATGTCCGCGAGTTTGCACGACCGACGGACTTCACAAGCCGGAAGGACTCGAAGACCCGGAAGCGATGCAGTTGATGAAACGAAGCTACGAACAGATTGTCGAGGTTGCCGAACAATATGAAATCGACATCACGATTGAGATTCACGGTTATTTCACGACGAACATCGACCGGCTCGGCGAAATGCTCGCGTTTGTCGATTCGCCGCGATTGGGTTTGAATCTCGACACGGGCAATTCGTTCATTTCCGGCGGTGATCCGACCGAATTTGCCCGGCGTTTTGCGAAAAAGGTGTCCCACGTTCATGTCAAGGACGTTTCCAAGGAACTCGCCGACGCCATGCGGGGCAATGACACCGGAATCGCCTTGTCCCACAGTGCCATCGGCGATGGGGTCAATGCGGAAAACATCGAAAACGTGTTCAAAATCCTGCACGAAAGCGGCTTCGACGGCCCTTTGAGCATGGAATGTGAAGGCCAAGGCGGAAAGTTGATCGAAAAATCACTCGCCTGGGTTCGAGGGACGCTCAAAAAACTCGGGATTCCGGAAGAGAAATAAGGGCAAATTCGTCTACGAGTCGCAAACGTAAGAGAGCAAAAACTATGGTCAATGCCGAGTGTACTCTTGCGTTCTCTTACATTCGCGGCTTGTTATTTTTCCGGCAGAAACTGACGTAACACGAATCGTATCACACAGTAATCATAAAGAGCGTGTACGATCATCGGAACGAGGATATTGCCGGACCAGAGAAACAGGGCCGCAAAATAAAGGCTAATGAAAAAAGCAATTATTCCATAAGTCGGCGTTATTAAATGCGCTACCCCGAAAAAGAAGGAGGAAATCACGATTCCGCAAATCAAACCGATGATGCCGCCGATTCCGTAAGCGATGCCGTCTTGCATCAGGCCGCGAAAAAAGAGTTCCTCCCCGATCCCGGCAAGAACGCAGATCAGAAAAATCTGGGCTGTCGAGCATTTTCCGAAAAAAGTGAAAATGAATGCCCGAACCAACTGCTGAATCCTCAAAAGCGGTAAAAATTTTGCCCGGTCCAGGAACACAAACATCACCAGCATCGGTATCGTTGCGGTAAAACCGAGAAGGACCGCCTTAAACGACCAGGAAAGCGTCCTCGCCGGGGAGAAGTTGCAGAAATAGCCGATCACAATCGCCAAAACCGCTAATCCTCCTTCAAAGACAATCGCGGCAAAGACCGTGTGGTGCTGCTCCGGTTGCGGAAATTCCTGCGGGAACTCCATTTCCTGAAAATTGTGCGTCTGTTTTGTATCCATACCTTTTAAACGAAACAAGATAAATTTAAGGTTGCCGGAAACTTTCTTACGATTGCGTCCCCTTGTTCCTAGACTGTAACTCCATGACTCCAGAACGATTGGTTGACCTTCTCGTGGAACGAAAGCGAATCAACAAGTGAATCAAGTTCTTTTTCATCAGTTGACGAGGAATTGAGAACCGCAAGAATTTTCAACTCGTCGTTTCCAAATGGAACGACATCCAAACGTCGAAAGTGATAATTTCGAGTCTTGAATTCCCGGCGTAGAAGCGTAAGAACTTCCTTGCCGTATTTTCGTTCGGCGATGACAAAGATCGCACAAACTCCTTCATGGTCGGAGAGCGCGATCGGACGTCTGTTGACCGCATTGACCAAAGGGAGTAAAAGCGTATTGGTCGTGAGAATGAAAAGCGTTGCAACAAAGGCTTCCTTATGCAATCCGCCCCCTGCACAAGAGCCGACGGCGGCGGAACACCAGAGAATTGCGGCGGTGTTGAGGCCGAAAACGGTGCCGGCTTCCCGCATGATCACGCCGGCACCGAGAAACCCGATCCCTGATACGACGCACGCCGCAACGCGAATCGCCCCTTCGTCACCAAAAAGGGTTCTTGCCATATTCACGAACACTGCCGAGCCGACCGCTACGAGAATGTTGGTTTTTAACCCGGCATTTCGCTGGCGGTATTGACGCTCAAAACCGATCAATCCTCCGAGAATAAATGCTGTGGAAAGACAATAAAACGTATCCATTGTTATTAATGACGATTGATAAAATGGCGAGGTTACCGGAGACTTGCCAGGATGGTCTGATGATTCTTCCCTCGTCACTGATACGTCTCCGGGTACTTTGCCGATTCCATTTGCAGTTCTTCCGGCAGGAAATAGAGATAAGTGTTCGGGTTCGGAACTTTGTAGCAACTGATGGTGAACTTGTAAATCCAGGGATAACCTCCTCCGGAAGTGTTTTGGATTGGCGTCGCCCAGAAGACCGCGTACATTCTTTTCATTTCCAGATTTTGCTTGAGCGTTTGGAGTACGGCCGGTTCACGAACCATTGCGCTGACTCGAATCAGGCCGGAATAATTCGTGTTATTGTTGATCGGGCCGGAAATGAATTCCATTTGTGTCACAAGCATGTCCTGCTGTTCCGGAAAATACGGGGCAATATCCCGAAGCGTGTCAAGCCAAATCGCGTCCTTGGTGTCAAATATGCTCGCATTGAGCAATATCAGGTAAGGATCGCTCAATTGGTTATAGCCGACGAGGAGCTCTTCATTTCTCTTTTTGGCGTCGTCTCGCCGACTTTCAAGAATTTTTAATTGTGTACTGTTCCAATAGTAAAGGGTACCCAAAATCAAACCGAACAGAAACAGGGAAAGCAAGGCGATCCCGGTGTAATTCGGTGGTTGCGGCTTCGCTTTCGGGTGCAACAGGTCCATCGCCGGTTTTTGCCCGGACGCTTCGGCAAGCATCATCCCAAGCAACGCCGCATACCGACCGGGAAATCGCGGCTTTTGCGAGACCTGTACCCTGGCGGTTTGCAGCGGATCGACGGTGTGGACCTCCAGGGAAGCCTTTCGCAACTGCTCC
>CAZNVM010000191.1:0-12984 GCA_964576215.1 uncultured Planctomycetaceae bacterium | reverse complement strand
TCTTCGAAGACGAATCGCGAGTATCCGCGAAAATCGCAGAAGAAAAAACTACACGAACCCGTCATCGAAATCGCCTCAAAATTTATGAAAATGCAAGCAAAAAGCCGCAAAGTAAGTGTTGCACTTGCTTAACGGCGTAGTGTGGCAGTCCGTCGACAAGTTCCCGATAAACAGAGCCGCAATCGTGAGATTGCGCTGGTTTTCGCGCAATCTCACGATTGCGGCTCTGATAGATGAACCCCTAAAACACAAACTTGTCGACGAACTGTTCATTTGTTCATTGAGGTGCTCTTGCGCTCCCCTTGGTTATTTCATGGATTGCACTATAATTCCAGGTGTTTTTTCTCGTTTCTCCAATCCTCATTCCAGAAAGGAATTCCAATGAGCAAAGCTCTTAAAATCGCCGTGATGGGCGGAGACGGAACCGGTCCCGAAGTCGTCGCCGAAGGTCTCAAAGTCCTGCAAGCCGTCGCCAAACTCGAAAATATTTCGCTCAAGATCGACGATTTCAGCGAAATCTGCGGAAACCGGTACCTCAAGACCGGAACGGTCATCACGCCGGAAGAAATCGAGAAACTTCGCGGTTATTCCTCGATTCTGCTCGGAGCAATCGGACATCCCGACGTTGCCCCCGGAATTCTGGAGCGGGGACTTTTGCTCAATCTGCGATTCGCGTTCGACCAGTACATCAATCTGCGGCCGGTGAAACTGTTTCCCGGAGTCGAAACGCCGCTCAAAGACAAAAAATCGGAAGACATTGATTTTGTCGTCGTCCGCGAAAACACGGAAGATATGTACGCCGGAATCGGTGGTTGGCTCAAAAAAGGGACGCCCGACGAAGTCGCCACGCAGACCGCCGTGTACACCCGAAAAGGGTGCGAACGCTGCATCCGCTGGGCCTTCGAGTTTACGCAAAAGCGAAACAACCCCAAGGGGAAAATGCTCACACTCGTCGCCAAGACGAATGTTCTTACTTACGGGCACGATTTGTGGTGGAGAACCTTCCAGGAAGTCGCCAAAGATTATCCCGACGTGAAAACGGACTACAACCATGTTGACGCCTGTTGCATGTGGATGGTCAAGAACCCGGAGTATTACGACGTGATCGTTACGACGAACATGTTCGGCGACATTATCACCGACCTGGCCGGGATTTTACAGGGCGGGATGGGGGTTGCGGCAGGCGGTAACATCAATCCGGAACCGGGCGGGACGAGCATGTACGAACCGATGGGGGGAAGTGCTCCCAAGTATACCGGCCAAAACGTGATTAACCCGATTGCGACGATCAGTGCCGTTGCGATGTTGCTCAATCAGGAGGGGTTTGAGACCGCAGCGCAGCGGGTCATGAATTCCATTATGAAAGTGACCGGAACGAAAATGAAATCGCAAGCCGCCGGAAAAATGGGGTACGGAACCCGTGAAGTCGGTGATCTCGTTTGCGAAAATCTGTAACAACGGTCGTTTCGGCTGACTTTACTTCACCATGGAAATTTTCACTGTTCAACAAGCAAGACAAGCGGAAAACGTCGGCAAAACCGTTCAGGTTCGCGGCTGGGTTCGTTCCCGGCGCGATTCCAAAGCCGGGTTCAGCTTCATCGATCTGAACGACGGCTCCTGCTTTGGCAACATTCAGATTCTTGCGTCGAAGGAATTGCCGAATTACGAGCAGACCGTTCTTGCACTCACGACCGGTTCGTCCATTTCCGTCGTCGGAACCGTGAACGAGTCGGCGGGCAAAGGGCAATCCACGGAAATCCAGGCGTCCGAAATCACGCTCCACGGCACCGCCGACGTGGAAACGTACCCGCTCCAGAAGAAACAGCATTCCTTGGAGTTTTTGCGGACCATCGCCCATTTGCGACCACGAACGAATACTTTTGGGGCGGTTGCCCGGATCAGAAACCGGATCAGTTTTTCGATTCACCAATTTTTTCAGGAAGAGGGTTTTTACTACGTGCACGCCCCGATCCTGACGGCCAGCGATTGCGAAGGGGCCGGGGAAATGTTTCGCGTCAGCACTTTGAACCCGGAAAACCCACCGCGAACCGAGCAGGGAAAAATCGATTACTCGCAGGATTTCTTCGGTCGCAGTACGTTTTTGACCGTCAGCGGACAGCTTGAAGCGGAAACCTACGCATGCGGACTCGGCAAGGTTTACACCTTCGGACCGACGTTTCGAGCGGAAAACTCGAACACGTCCCGGCATCTGAGCGAATTTTGGATGGTCGAACCGGAAGTCGCATTTTACGAACTCCCGGACAACATGGATTTGGCGGAGAGCTTTTTGAAACGAATTTTCGGTGATCTCTTGAAGGATTGTCCGGAGGACATGAAATTCTTCAACGACAAAATCGACAATACCTTGATTGAAACGCTCCAGCACGTGATTTCCAGCGACTTCATCCGTTTACCTTACACAGACGCAATTGAAATTCTGAAAAAATCGAACCAGGCGTTTGAATTCAAGGTCGGGTGGGGAACCGACCTCCAAAGCGAACATGAGCGGTATTTGACGGAGGTTCATTTCAAGAAACCGGTGATTTTGTACGATTACCCAAGACAAATCAAGTCGTTTTACATGCGGCTTAACGACGACGAAAAGACCGTCCGGGCAATGGATGTGCTCGTCCCGAAAATCGGCGAAATCATCGGCGGAAGCGAGCGGGAGTACCGATTGGACGTGCTCGAAATGCGCATGAAAGAGATGGGACTCGCTCCCGAAAATTATTGGTGGTACTCCGATCTGCGGCGTTATGGAACGGTTCCTCACGCCGGATTCGGACTTGGCCTGGAACGTGCCGTGATGTACGGGACCGGCATCGGCAACATCCGCGACGTGATCCCCTTTCCACGATTCCCAGGGCACTGTGAGTTTTAGGGACACTGGGGATTCGCAAGGCGATTTTCAGGAACCGTTTACACAACGCTATTCAAGACTCCACGCCGGGAGCATGACCCGTTCGCCGCCAGCAATTGCGGATTCGTGTGCGCAAATTCCCACACAGGTCCAGTTGGCTGACCGGGTTACGTTGGGCCACGGATCGCGGTCCTCTTTCAGGGCCGTCAGAAATTCGTGAACCATGTGCGGATGCGAACCGCCATGCCCGCCCCCCTGGATGAAGGAAAGGTGCTCGGTGTCCTGAATCGACCGGGTATAACGACGAATCGGTTCCGGTAAAAGGTGGGCGTAATCCGGGACACTTACCCGGGAAGGGATTTCCGGTTCCGGTTTTTTCGCCGTGTGGAGAATGTGTTCTTCGTTTTCCACCAGCGTCCACTCGAAACTTTTCTTCGTGCCGTAGACATCGAAACTTTCACGGTATTGCCGGGCGGTATCGTAAAGAAAACGCCAGATATGGGCGGCGACATCGGAATCCTTGATTTTGATGTGACATGATTCCACCGCAAAACGGTTGCCGGATTTTTGGGCAATATCGTCCCGTACCTTACCGGAGCCGAAGCAGGAAACGTACTCCGCCCGACCGTCGAGAATCCCCAAGACCGGGCTGACGACATGGGTGGCGTAGTGCATCGGGATCATCCGCTCCCAGTATTCGGGCCAACCGTCCATATCCTGAGGATGTGACGCCGCCATGTACTGAATCTCGCCCAGTTCCCCTTTGCGGTAGAGTTCCCGGATAAAGAGAAACTCGCGGGAGTAAACGACCGTTTCGGCCATCATGTATTTCAGGCCGGTTTTACGGACCAACTCGACGATTTGGCGACATTCCTCAATGGTCGTCGCCATTGGAACGGTACACATGACATGCTTTCCGGCCCGGAGTGCGGCCATCGCCATCCAGGCGTGGTCCGGGATCGGCGAGTTGATATGGACGAAATCCACGTCAGGGTCTTTGAGGACATCCTCGTATTTCGTATAACGTTTCTCAATGCCGAAGGTTTCTCCGATCTTTTTCAGGTTCGCCTCATTGCGCTGGCATATCGCATGGATTTCTCCGTAGGGATGGTTTTGGTAAATCGGAATAAATTCTGCACCGAAACCGAGTCCGATCATTGCCACTTTGTATTTTTTCGCCGAATTCGCCATGTTGGTCCTCCGTTTGATTGGGGTGAGGGATGAGCTTAAAGGAACTGAAAAAATTCTAGGAAAAAAACTGGCATTAGTCAAGCAACGTAATGACGGAAAACCTGAATCTGTTAAATGGGGCCAGTTCAAAATTTCACCACTCCCGATGGGCGGGGGTTAGAGAACAGGTCTAATGAACAGAGCCGCAATCGTAAGATTTCTTACGACAGCGGCTCTGATTGTGCTTTCCCTATTTGCCGAGGTCCTTGACCGTCGTCTACATTTTACTCTTCAAGAAGAAGGCAATGTCGGTGTTATCGATGTATTTTCCAGAGAAATTCCATCGCCGGGCGGCTTCCTTATCGACACCGTAAACTCTTGCTTCCAATTCATTGATTCCGGCACCCTTTCCCCAGAGCGGAACCAAAGCATTGGTGTGATCGTTGTCGAAAAAATGAGTGCCGGGCACTTTGCCGCAACCTTTGTTGACAATCGGCTTGTAATCAACGAACTTGTCCGTTTCGGGGTTAAATCGTCTGGACTCTTTATCCTTGGTGATATAGCTTCCCGACCCCCAAACCAAACCGGTGTCGTGGTCAGCGGTTACAATGAGCACGGTTTCATCCCAGGAGCTGTATTTCTCAACCCATTGAACAACCGTGTCAACCGCTTTCGTAAACCCGGTCACCTCGAACGAGACCCAAAGCGTGTCGTTACTGTGACTGGAGTGGTCGATGGCACCGCCTTCAATCATCAGATAAAACCCGTTTTCGTTCTGCGCCAGTACGTTCAATGCGGCAAGCGACATCGTGGAGAGCGTCGGAATTTCCCGCGTGCTGTATTTTCCCAAAACTTTATCCAAATCCTCCTTGGACACAGGTGCGGAGGTCGGCTTGCCATCAACCGGAGGCATTGTCTCTTGTACCCGCGTAATCCCCAAAACCTTCTTGGGCAGGTCCTTGCCCCGAGCCAACTGTTCGAAATCCCTGGCACGGTCAATGAACTTGAAACCACGAAATCCCTCGGGAGAAATGATCTCTTCCCAAACGGCTTCTCCGCCGATATGTTTGAACTCGTATTTGTCTTCCTCCACCGGTTTCCCGTATTTGTCGTAGTACGGATGTGCACATCCCATCAGAACGGTCAACTTGTCGGATTGATCGAATATCTCGGCAAAATTATCCCGGTTCGCGGCGTGTGCATAAATTCCGGCGGGCGTCGCGTTGGTTATGGAAACCGTCGTAACCGCACCGACCGATTTACCGGCGGCAATGGCGACTTCGGCGACGGATTCCACCGGTTTCCCGGAAACGTCCACACCCAAAGCCGTATACGTTGTCTTTTGCCCCGTGTTTTGGGCAGTGGCTGCCGCTGCGGAATCGGACTCACGGGTAATGTCGCTCGAGTCGTTCCTCGCCGCCGGCCCGCTCCAAAAGACTTTCGAATCATAGCCAGGATGGTGATAAGGGACGGGAACGTCTTTTTCTTTGGCACAAAAAGTCGTGGTACCGCAGTGGAAAGGGAAGGATTCGTAGGAATTCAGACCCAATCGACCGTAACGCCAATAGGAACCGAGGATGTGCTGGTTGAAGCCCATACCGTCGCCGATCATAATGATCACGTTTTTCGCTTTTTTAGGGGAATCCTGCGCCGAAGACATCTGCGGCACAAGAACCAGAACAAATAACAGTAAGATTGTCAAGCGTTTCATAATTGTTTCTCCAGTTTCTGTGTGTAAGTGCATTCAAACGAAACATTACGTAAGCCCGATTGTAAACGGAAAGCGTGCAACCGTCAAGTGCGTAAGAGCGCGCAAGCGAGCGAACGAAACAGTTTGTAATCCCAGGCCGATAACAAGTTCGCCAATAATAATGGCAGCCGGGAACGGAGCGCAGCGCAGTGACCGGATTTCCCCGCAATTCGGTCCGGTCGCTTCACTCCGTTGCGCTCCCGGCTACCATTCATCGCCTTGTTGGCGGCCTGTTTGTAATCCGAGCATTCTTTACCGGTTGCCAAATTTTTTAGTGGCGTTAGAATCACGGTGGTTTTTTGTTGTCTCTTTTTCTCACCCCCGCTTCTGCTCCGCGACATGGCCAAGGAAGATTATTACAAAATACTTGGAGTTGATAAAAACACGTCCAAAGAGGAAATCGCGTCCGCCTATCGAAAACTGGCGATGCAATACCATCCGGACCGGAATCCCGGCGACGATGAGGCCGTGGAACGCTTCAAACTCTGTGCGGAAGCGTTCGATGTGCTTGGCAACGAGCAAAAACGAGCGGTTTATGACCGGTATGGACATGCCGGTCTGGAGGCCGGAGGCGGTGGTCCGCAGTTTCGGGACATTGGCGATATTTTCAGTGCGTTCGGCGACATGTTCGGCGATTCGCTGTTCGGTCAAATTTTCGGCGGCGGACGTGGAGGACGTGGACGTCAATACCAAACGGGAGCCGATGTTCGCTGTGACGTTTCCCTCGATCTTCACGAAGCGGCTCGCGGCATAAGCAAGCCGATTACGTTTCGCAGGCATGAAACGTGCAACACCTGCAAAGGAACCGGTTCCAAACCGGGAGTCGCTCCGCAAACCTGCAAATACTGCGGTGGGGCAGGTCGAATTACGCAATCGACCGGTTTCTTTTCCATTCAAACGACCTGTCCGCAGTGCCGGGGGGCCGGAGCGGTCATTACGGACCCTTGCCGGGATTGCAGTGGTCGCGGCATGGTTCCGCAAACCGTTACGCGGGACATTAAGATTCCCGCCGGTGTCGATCACGGAACCCGATTGCGTTTGCAAGGGGAAGGGGAAAAGAGTCCCACCGGCGGACCGCCGGGCGATTGTTACGTTTTTATTACGGTCAAACCGCATCCGCTTTTTCATCGGGACGGACAAAACCTGATTTGCCGTGTTCCGATTGGATATGCCCAGGCGGTTCTCGGAGCGGAAATCGAGGTACCGACACTTGACGGACCGGAGAAAATCAGCATTCCGTCCGGCACGCAAAACAATGACGTAATCACGCTTCGGGGACGGGGAATGCCGGTTCCCCGTCGCAATCTTGCTGGCGACCTGTTGATTCAGGTTTACATCGAAGTTCCGAGAAAAATCAAACCGGAGCACGAGGAATTGCTTCGGAAACTGGCCGCCGTTGAAAAGGAACACGTCATGCCGGAACACAAAACGTTTTTCAGTAAACTGACCGCTTACGTTTCAGAGTTTTTCTCCGACGGTAAAGAAAAATGAAAAGTGAGAGTTCCTCGTTGAATCGCAATCTTACGATTGCGTCTCTGTTTTCGGGCTGGCGGTGCCCTCTCCCTTCGGAAACGCTCCGCGGACGCACCACCGTTGATTCCATTGTAATCGGAACCGAAAAAAACAAGGGAAAAATCGGAAAAATTTCGCAAACAAGGTAGCCGACGTCCCGGCGGCAGGGGAAACCCGGTGAGCGACAGGTCGCCGTTCGTCGGATTACACGTTGAGTCAATAAGAAACACTCAAAATTTCGAATTCGACCAAACCGGCGGGAACCTGAATTTTGACTTTGTTCCCTTTCTTTTTGCCCAGAAATCCTTGAGCCAATGGACTGGTTACCAGGATTTTTCCTTCAAGATAATCCTCATCGCCAGCCCCGACGAGCGTGTATTCCTCCGTTTCTCCGGTGCTGAGCCGTTTGACGGAGATCGTCGCACCGAAGCGGATTTCGTCCTGCGGCATCATTGTCGGATCAAGGATCACCGCACGGTTGAGTTTGCCTTTGATTTCGTTGATTCTCGCTTGCAAAAGTCCCTGACTTTCCCTAGCTCCGTGATATTCGGCGTTTTCCTTCAAATCCCCCTCGGCCCGCGCCGTTGCAAGCCGTTCGAGAATTATCGGCATCTCTTCCGTTTCCAATCGATCCAGTTCCGCACGAAGTTTGCTGTACCCTTCCCGGGTCATCGGAATTTCTGACATGATTATTGCTCCTTTTTTGGTGGTCGGTAATTGGCGGTGCCGACTTTTCCACAAAAAAACAAGGCATTACCGGGAATGCCTTGTCTGTAGAGTTTGGTCGAACAACCGATTTATGCTTTATTCAACGCTTGTTTGACAATTCTGACGACTTCGGCGAACGCTTTTTCGTCTTTGACGGCCATTTCGGCAAGCGTTTTACGGTCCAACAGAATATTCGCCTTTTTCAGACCGCCGATAAACTCGCTGTAGCGCAAATCCTGCATCCGCACGGCAGCGTTGATACGAATGATCCAAAGCTGCCGAAAATCGCGTTTGCGGCGGCGACGGTCTCTCGTCGCGTAAACATCGGCTCGAATGAGCGTTTCTTTCATGGTGCGGAGCAGTTTTCCGCGACCGCCGCGAAAACCTTTCGCCCGCTGGAACAAACGGCGTTTCGATTGACGCCGTGCTGATCCTCGTTGTGTTCTCATCGTTTAATCCTTTCTTTCCAATATCCCGCAAACAAGGCCCGGAAAATTCGCTCTTTTCCGCGTTACAGCCCGAATGCGCTGTCAGTGAAATACAAATTTTAGCCGAAATTTCCGGCAAGCGATTTGATGATTCTTTTCGCTTCAACCGAACTGACAACATCGGTTCCGCGAAGGTTCCGACGCCGTTTTTTCGTCATGCGATACGCCAGATGACTCGTTCCACTGGAACGATGCTTCACTTTTCCTGTTGCGGTCACTCGAAACCGTTTTTTAATTCCTTTATGGGTTTTCAGTTTGGGCATTGGTAGTTTCCCGGTCAATTGACAATATCGAGTCTCTTTAAAACACTACAACGGCGCAAGCAGTACGCCCACGCCTTCACGACTCAAGCCTCAAATTGTATCGTATTTCGGTCGGTTGACAAGTGGGGGAAGAAGTTTCCACTGTAAACGGGACTGTAGGTATTACCGGGTTCGGGGTTGTTTTTCTGGGAAAAGTCGCTACACTGGCGGCGGTTCTTATGAGGTGCTTCGTAATCAATAAAAAATGTTTTTTACACCCTTTTTAAAAAATTTAAAAAATTCACATGTCTGAACAGTACGATATCGGTTTAATGGGCTTGGCCGTGATGGGCCAAAATCTTGTGCTTAACATGGTCGATCACGGCTTCAAAGTCGCCGTGTTCAACCGGACAACCAGCAAGGTCGACGAATTTATGGACCTGTCTGAGGTCAAGTCGAAAGGCAATTCCCTCGTCGGTACCCACTCCCTGAAAGACTTGGTCGCCAAACTCAAGCGACCAAGAAAGGTAATGCTGATGATTCAGTCGAAAGACGCCGTTCCCGCTCCGGAAATCGCTCTCTATCCGCAAGTCGCGGCAATCGACGCCGTGATCGAGGAACTGTTGCCGCTTTTGGAACCGGGCGACGTAATCATCGACGGCGGTAACACGCATTTCCGCGACACCGAACGCCGTACGAAATTCGTCGAATCCAAAGGTCTGCTTTACATCGGGACCGGCGTTTCCGGCGGCGAAGAGGGTGCTCGCAAAGGACCAAGCATCATGCCCGGCGGAACCGAAAAAGCGTGGCCGCTCGTCAAAGAAATTTTTCAGTCGATCAGTGCCAAAGTTGGCTCCAACAAAGATATTCCCTGTTGTGATTGGGTCGGACCACGTGGGGCCGGACATTACGTCAAAATGGTTCACAACGGAATCGAGTACGGCGACATGCAGCTCATCTGCGAGGCGTACTGGATGCTCAAACATGCGATTGGATACACCAACGAACAGATTTACGAAGTGTTCGCCGAGTGGAACAAAGGGGAACTCGATTCGTACCTGATCGAAATTACCCGTGATATTTTCACGGTCAAGGACAAAGAGACGGGCAAATACCTGGTGGACCTGATCCTTGACACCGCCGGAGCAAAAGGGACCGGCAAGTGGATGTCGCAACTCGCCCTTGATCTTGGAACTCCGAGTACGCTTGTTACCGAAGCGGTTTATGCCCGTTGTCTTTCCGCAATGAAAGAAGCACGGGGACGGGCCGGTGCGATTTTACCAGGCCCGTCAGGAACCCAGGAAACTTACCGGGGGGACAAGAAGGAATTTGTCGGGCAGGTTCGGCAAGCTCTTTACGCGTCGAAAATCGTCTCTTATGCACAAGGATACGTTCAAATGCAGGCGGCGGCGAAAGAATACGATTGGCCGCTTGATTTCGGCTCGATCGCGATGCTTTGGCGCGGCGGTTGCATCATCCGGGCGGTCTTCCTTGAGAGAATTCGGGAAGCGTTTGACAAGAATGCGAACCTCGAAAACCTCCTTTTGGACCCGTATTTCAAAAACGTGGTCGAATCGGGACAGGGGGCTTGGAGGAACGTTGCCAAAACTGCGATTGAACTGGGAATCCCGGCTCCGGCGTTTTTGTCGGCGTTGGCGTATTACGACGGATACCGCAGCACAACGCTCCCGGCGAACCTGCTCCAGGCCCAACGGGATTACTTCGGCGCACACACCTACAAGCGAACCGACAAACCGGGCGAAGGACCGTTTCATACGGATTGGATTAAGGAAAAAAAGTAAGTCTCCAACTCAAAACACTTCCCATGCCCTATCGAATTTTCGCACTGTTAATCCTGTTTGCAATGCCCTTGTTTGCCGAGGAGGGGATGTGGCTCTTTGACGCCGCCCCGAAAGAGCAGGTTCACAAGCAATACGGCTTCGAGCTGACCGACGAATGGTTGGAACATGTCCAGCTTTCTTCGGTCCGCTTCGGTCGCGGTGGAAGTGCCTCGTTTGTCTCGTCAAGCGGCCTTGTGATGACGAACCACCACGTTGGAGCGAGACAACTCCAGGAACTCAGCACGCCGGAACGTGATCTTCTTACCGACGGCTTCTACGCCAAAACGCACGCCGAGGAGCTTCCGTGCAAAGGGCTTGAACTGAACGTGCTCATTTCCACCGAAGACGTGACGGAAAAGGTCAACGCCGCCGTCACGCCGGGCATGTCGCCGGAAGACGCTCAAAAAGCAAGGCAGGCCGCCATCGCCGATCTCGAAAAGGCGTCAAAGGAAACGACCGGCCTCAAAAGCGAAGTGATGACCTTCTACCAGGGCGGAGCGTATCACCTTTATCGTTACAAGGTGTACGACGACGTGCGGTTGGTTTGGGCACCGGAAAGCGACATCGGCTCATTCGGCGGCGACCCGGACAATTACGAGTTTCCCCGTTATTGCCTCGACTGTTCCTTCTTCCGGGCGTACGAAAATGGGAAACCGGCAAAAATCGAGCATTTTTTAAAATGGTCGAAAAATGGTGCCAAAGACGGCGACCTGGTGTTCGTCTCCGGGCACCCTGGCCGCACGGATCGGGCACTTACCCGGGAACACCTGGAATTTCAACGGGACGTGTATCTCCCCTGGCGGTTGCAAAAATTATTTCGACGCGAAGTGATTTACTCCGCCTTCGCCGAACGAAGCGAAGAAAACGCCCGGCGTATCCGTAACGACCTTGACGCCGTAAAAAATTACCGCAAGCGAGCGATTGGACAATTGCAAGGATTGCAAACGCCGTCGCTGTTCAATACCGTTACAACAACCTCACCAGTGATTATCGCGGCACTCAATGAAATGTTTTGGGGTAATAAATGGGATTCATTCAGCGGTTATCACCAATATGACTTGTTTGAAGTGGGCGAAGGCTTCAATTGTCGAACTTTCCAAATTGCACGGTCATTGGTTCGTCTGGCTTATGAATCGGTCAAACCGAATGAAAAGCGATTAAAGGAATACCGAGATGGTGCCCTTGAATCGCTGAAGGCATCATTGCTTGCCGATACGCCGATTTACGAAGACGTTGAAATCCTGAAGCTAACGGATTCGCTGACGATGTTATGGGAAACTCACAAACCACAAGACAGAAAGGAATCACCAAAGGAATCCGCCGTTAAATTGATTCGCGGCTCCAAAGTCCGTGACGTTGTTGAACGAAAACGGCTTATCGAAGGTGGAATCGCGGCAATCGAGGCGTCTGACGATCCAATGATTCAGTACGTTTTGGAATTGGAGCCTAGTGTCCGAGCACTTCGGAAAGTATACGAAGAACGATTCGAAGCCCCGCTCGAAAAAGCGTACACCGAGCTTGCCCGGAAGCGGTTTGAGGAATTCGGGACGAATATTTATCCTGACGCCACGTTTACGTTGCGGCTTTCTTATGGCACCGTGAAGGGGTACACCAATGATGACGGGACTTACGTTGAGCCGATCACGAACATCGCCGGCATGTACAAGCGAGCGGAAGAACACAAGTTTACTCCGCCGTTCGCCCCGCCGCAAAGCTGGAAGGACGGTAGGGAAAAGCTCGATCCGGCGACACCGTTTAACCTTGCTACGACGAACGATATCATCGGCGGCAACTCCGGCAGCCCGCTCATCAACACAGACGGCGAAGTCGTCGGGCTGGTGTTCGATGGCAACATTTATTCGCTTTCAAACAACTTTATTTACACGGACACCCAGAGCCGTTGCGTTTCCGTCCATTCCGCCGTGATCGTGGAGGCACTGAGAAAAATCTACGGGGCCGACAAACTCGCTGACGAACTCGGAAGGTAGAAGGCAGACGGCAGACGGTCGGTATAGTGATAAGTGATAAGGGTCAGCCCTTTGAAGGTGTCATTTTTTGTTATTTTTTCGTTCCTGTAGCACTTTGAAAGTGGAGACATGGTTGACCTTTGGGTCATAAACTTTCTTCACTTTCTTTTTCGGGCCGCGGCGGCTTTTTGTGAACTTGGCCATGTTAATCTTGCCACTCAATAATTTTAAAGTAGTCGAGTCAGAAAAAGCCCCTTTCAGTGACACACGGCCGTCAAAAACCGGGGCGGCGACGGCCAAATCGCAGCGGATCGGTGAAAAATTCCCACCGCCGTCGCCCAAAAATGACGAAAAACTCCCCACACCATCGGCGCATGGGAATAAATCCCCGTGCCCAGTAGCCGTAACAACTTTCGTACGTTAAATCCCGCCGCCGAACCGATCAA
>CAZNVM010000190.1:0-4342 GCA_964576215.1 uncultured Planctomycetaceae bacterium | reverse complement strand
AAGCAACAGGCTTGGCTGCATAATCCACCTCCCAATCCCGTATGTTTGACGAAAGGAAAGGGATTTTTCCCGATGGGATAGGAATGAAAATCAGCTTCACCATAAGCTGCCCAAAGATCGGCAGTTAATATGTGATAATCACATATTAACCGATCTGGTGGAATCAGTAAGCAGTCTGCTATACAACTATCATCCTCAAATTGGCGCGATACATACTCTGGAAGACTGCCAATATGGGGAGTTTCTTTGGCTGTTTTAGGACTCAGGGGGGTGATTTGCTGAGCGGGATCATGCCTCCATTCCTGCCATTGTTTCCCTTCATAAGCGGACATCATCGACTTGTAGCGACGTAAGTTAACCCAAGTTCGACAGTCACGGTCATTTTTTGCTTGTTTTTCAGTGTGGCTGGCGAAAAATCTTCACTACATTTGGTTGCAAAATTATTTTTTGAATTGTCTTGGGATATTCAGTCCGAGGTGTTGGAGCAGGATTTGCTGGTGATCGGTGGGGCGGGTGATGCAGCGTTTGCGGATGTCGATGCCGGTTGAAGTGGGCAGCACGACGTCCACGAGGTTGATTTTGCACAGATCGGCAAGCACGCGGCGAGGTTCGTCGCCGAGGCCGCAACTCTTCACCATGCGACCCAAAGTTGTCCATAATACATACGCCAAAAAGCATACCAAAATGTGCGACAAGACCCGCTCTTCTTTTTGGTGCCAGATCGGGCGGATGCGCAAGTCGCTTTTTTCGATGCGAAATGCCGCTTCCGCCTCGGTCAGTTGCACGTAGGCACGCCACAAGTCCTCCGGTGACCACTCCGTAACATTCGTTCGCAGAAGGTAACAGCCTTCCGACAGCGTTGCCCAATCCTGCCATGATTCACGTCTTGTCCAGGCGATCATCGCGTGACCTTCACGCTCTTCGACCTTGACGTCGAACAAGCCTGCCCCGCGACTGTTTTGCGATTTGATGCGACCAATGCGACGGTCGATCACTTCTTTTTTGCACTTGCGTTTCTCGCAACTTGCCCGCACTTTTTCCAACTCCTTTTCCATCCGCACGACGAATCGCTCATGCATCGCCTTTTCTTTTTCGCGGCGATCGGCACTGCGGCACAACACGAACAACTCGCCTTCATGCGGGCACAGTTTGACTTCCAAGCCTTCATGCACGACATTCCAGTCTTCCGCAAGCAACTCGCGCTCGAACTTGCGAAGCTCCGACTTCGCGGTGCCGATGATAAATTTGCGACCGTCTTGCTTCAAAAACTCAATGTTTTCCTTGCTCGTCATGCCGCGATCACTGCACCAAATACGATCCGCCTTGCCGTACTTTCGCTCCATCGTTTCGATGATCTTTTGATACGTTTTGCTGTCGTGCGTGTTGCCGGCGAAGACTTCATAGCCGAGCGGGATGCCATCCTTCGTGACGACGAGGCCGATGCAAACCTGTTTGCAATCGCCGCGATGATCGCGCGAATGCCCGTGTTTTGCGAGCGAATTCGCGTTGCATTGACCTTCAAAATATGTCGAGGTCACGTCGTATAACAACAAGTCGAATTGAAGATCAAACAACGTTCCGAGCCTGTTTTTCAGGTACGTTTCCAACTCATCCTTCTTCGGCAACAACTTATCGAGACCGCGATAAAGGCGATTGTCATACACCGAATCGCCCGGCACGCCGAGCAGATCGGCCAGCGCGGTGCTCTTGTAAAAATGCTCGGCGATGTGCAGTTCGCTCGACGGATTCAGCAGTCGGCAAATCACAAGAATAAGCGACACGAGCGACCATGCAACATGCTCTTCGCCTTGCGGAAGATGCTGTTGCAAGAACTCATCGAGTCCGAGCAACTTGATCAGTTGCATCGCCAGCCACGGACCGCCGAAGGCTTTTTCGTTTTCAACACGAACGCCGCTTGCGTTGATCTCGACCCACTCCGGTTCGAGTGTACTGTCGTTGAGTTGATCGTTGTTGAGTTGATCGTCAAGTTTATTGTTGTCACGTTGAGTATCCTTGAACAGCCGGGCTTGAACGAACTGCGGCTTGTCTTGGCCTTCACTTTTGTCTTTGGCTTGACCTTCGGCAGCGCACTTGACGCCTTTGCGTGTGGGCTCTTTCAGTTGTCCGAGATACGCGACGATGCGCTGCCGCGGCCCGTTGGCAGTGCGATACGACTCCACCAACGCCCAATACGCGAGCTTCTTCCCGTTCGACTTTTTGTAGCATGGCCTGATAAACATGCCGGGATTGTAAACAAAAAATCGAACTTGTCAAAAAAACTTTTCTTCACTACATCCACTTTGGAAATTTTCGGCAGCGATTTCACACCGATTGCACCCCATTTTTACGATTCTTCACCTTCCACCCGGCAAAATGAACCCAACCAGCGAAAATGGGAAAGCAAATTTTTTCAGAAATTCCACCAGTGGGGAAGGGACTGTCGAACTTGGGTTAATCTTTCGTTTTGCAATTCCGCGAAACGGGAGAAAAAAACATGGTTTCCAATCAACAGGAACGTGAAACACTTTTGCAACATGGTGAACAAGTTGAACTTTTACTCGAACGACTCAACGAACAGCAACGGCGACACGTTGCCGGACTCTTGGCTCTTCTTCTCGGCAGGGGCGGGGATTCGTTCCTTGCCGCGCGATTCGGTATCGACCGTCGAACCCTGCGAAAAGGCAAGCAGGAGTTCCTTGATCGATTCGAAGACGTGCCGGACGGTCGATTGCGCAAGCCTGGTGGCGGGCGTTTGTCGCTCGAAAAAAAAGTCCCAAGATCAAGAGACAATTCGAGAAAATCATTGAGCCGCATGTCGGAGGGCTGCCGACCGGCAAACGAAAATGGACGCGATTGAGTACGCGACGCATCGCCGCGCGTGTCGGAAATGTTTCGCACCAGACCATCGCGACATGGTTGGTAACTGTCAATGAATAACATGTTCAAAATCCCCCCTTGAGAATTTCTTGTTTTAACGCGGAAATCGCGGAAAGACGGAAAAAACGGAAGTCCGCGTATTCCGTCTTTTCCGCGTCTTCCGCGTTAAAAAAAGCATTTGGACAAGTTATTTTTTGACTGTTTCTAACGAAAGCCTTTTTTGATCACGCAACACGTCGCATAAGCGTGAAAATGACTCGTGCCACTTTTGGGTTGACTGCGATAAATTTCACTCTCATGGCGGTACGGCTTGCCATGATACGGGATCAACACAAGGTCGATGGCGAGTCGTTGCTTGCCACGCGAAAGATTTTTCGGCAAACCTCCGGCGAGTGTCTCGTTGATTTTTTGTTGCAATGCGGTGTACGTTGGCAAGGTTTTCAGGATCGCCGCCGCAACCGTGCGATCATCCGGGCAACGCTGTAAATTGCGGCAAATGGCAAACAACGACTGGATGTGGCAAAGTGCGCAAAACAACACGCGAATAAAAACCGCGTTCGTGCATTCACGACCCGCATGCTCCTTCACGAACAATTGACCAGCCTCACCGATGAAGCGATCTTGAACCTGCTGAAAACTTCTGCTATAATTTCTCCGTAACTTGCCCATTGTTTTTCCTCCTGAAAACGGCTGCTTTTTTTGACACAACCTTTTTAGCAGAATTACCTTGGGCTTGTCTATATCATTTTTTAAAACTTAATCCGATCTTGCGAACTACTGATCTTGACAATAACGAAACAACCTCAGTGCAGAAGTCGCGCGCTAATAAGAAACGACCTCATTTCACCACACGGCAAAATGAGGTATACTGAAGCCGGTTAGAAATTCCGGAAGCTTGGTGCGACAAGCCCTGCAACGCAGGGCGTTTGCACGAGGCCGAAGGCTGCCGCCCATACCGGCTACGGTATCAGCCTCCGAGGGCTTCGGCACCGCCGATGACTTCGAGAATCTCGTTGGTGATCTGACCTTGCCGGGCACGGTTGTACGCCGTGTTCAACATGCCGATCATCTGGTCGGCGTTTTCGGTGGCCGCCTTCATGGCGACCATCCGGGAAATCTGTTCGTTGACCGCCGCGTCCAACAAACACTTGAACAATTTGATGCGGAACGCGTTCGGCACCACTTCTTCCATGACGCTTTGTGCCGACGGGTAAAAATCAAACGGAATCTCGCCGCCGGTGCGAAATGTTCCCGTTTTCGACCTGGCAAGTTTTTGCTGGGCCGCCTTGATCATTGCTTCTTTTTTCAATTCGGCATCCGTGCTTGGTTTTTTCGACTCCCCGGCAGGCGAAGGAGCGTCCGGGGTCAGGGCGTCGTCCCCCGTCACCAGTTCGGTCATCGGCAGGAGCGTTTCATGCACGGCATATTGTTTCGACATCGAAATGAACTTCGTGTAAACGATTTC
>CAZNVM010000189.1:0-2129 GCA_964576215.1 uncultured Planctomycetaceae bacterium | reverse complement strand
TGGATGGTTTCGAAGGCAACGAGCTTGCCGCGATTCTGAACGGAATGCCGATGCTCGAAGCCGATTCGCCTGCCGAACAAGCCCAGGAAATCATGTTTCAAGCCTTCGAGTCACGCAGTTCGAAAAAACGGATCGAGCTTGCGAAAAAGGCACTTGAAATCAATCCTGATTGTGTCGACGCCTTGATCCTCTTGGCCGAGGAGACCGGAAAAACCCGGCGGAGCCTGATTGAGCAGTATAGAAAAGCGGTCGCGGCAGCAGAACGGAGTCTCGGTGCGAAATTCATCAAGAAAAACACTGGCCATTTTTGGATGATTCATGAAACGCGGCCTTACATGCGAGCCTTGGAAGGTTTGGCCGCGAACCTCCGGGGCGACGGCGAGCTCCTTGAGTCGCTGGCTACCTACAAGAAAATGCTGATCCTGAATCCAGGCGACAATCAGGGGGTTCGCTATCAGGCGTTGTACTTGTTAATCGAAGTGGACCAGGACGACTCCGCCGAGGAGTTGTACGAAAGCTACTCCGACGACGCT
Source organism: uncultured Planctomycetaceae bacterium (assembly GCA_964576215.1). Taxonomy (GTDB): domain Bacteria; phylum Planctomycetota; class Planctomycetia; order Pirellulales; family Thermoguttaceae; genus JAVBSX01. The sequence continues at coordinate 1,596 of CAZNVM010000189.1, read as the reverse complement.
TCGGCTTGGTGGCGTTTTGGTCGGGCACTCCTGGACTTCCGCAAATTGGGCGATACACCGAAGACTCGTGCGATTCTCCAGGATGCGATCAAATACAATCCTTTTGTGCCACAATATCTGCTCGAAATCAAGTGTCGACCATCAACGCCGCCGGGCTATTACGGAATCGGCGACGAAAATGAGGCGATGTACTATTATGATGCCGCGATTCGAGCTTGGGCCCATACTGACGACGTTTACGACTGGTTGCTCGATGTTTCACAGGAGTTTTTTACCGTAGAAAACAAAAAACTGAAACGGTAATAGTCACCTCCCGGCTGAATAGATCGACAGACCGTGACGTTTGTTGCCTTCTACAAACGCCCACACTGAAAATCAAAGGCAAGTCTATTATCGCACGATAATTTGGCTTCACGTAATTATCGCACATTTATATTTTACGTAACTATTGACACCGCAAAGACTTATCACGGGTCCTCCCTGGCGAACTCTTCTCCCTGGGGGCGGAGGGAACCAGACCCCTTTTTAGACAGAGTTGCAGAAAAACGACGCGGATTCCTAAAGCCCGACGTTGTAAAGAGTTACGACGATTTTTCTGGCCGAAAACGGCCCGGTTTCGCCCGTTTTCCCGTGATCGAGCCGATAAGGAACTTTGGACCTGACCGGGTGACCGGCAACCTTCCCAAGCCGCACATTCGGCACAAACCAACGACGAACACCAAGATTTGTCATGTTGTGTCGAACACGTCGAGTTTACCGAATTCGCCGATTGTAAGGCACCATTTTTGGCCTTTCGACACGGTTTTTGGTCTTTGCAGGCCAACTGTGAATCGGTTTCCGTAACTCTTTGACACGTCGCACTTTAGGTCAAAGTGGCTTTATCGAAAAAGTCAGTTTGGGTGGGTTGGGTGAATTGTGAGGCACTGAATTTTGGGATCAACTACTGAACGACTAAACTACGCCAAAGGTCTCCGACTCCTCCAAGAATGTTTACTGGACCAGTGACGATACTGAAAAGTACCTGTCTCAAAACCGGTGTTCCGTATCGGCTCAATACCCCTCCGGCACTGGAATTTTCGGGGTCTTGTGCAGTGCTGCTGTAGAAAACAAACTGTGCTTAGGAGGGTGACTGGTTCCCTTTGGCCACAGGGAGAGGGACCGGCCCGGAGGACCCATTTTGGATCGCACTGGATCGCCGGTGTCGCGTTGTTTTACCACTTTCGGGGTAAGGGCCGACTGGTGGGAAGATGGCGTCACGTTGCGAACGTGGGCGAACGCGATTCACTGGGGAATTTCCCCAGTGGCGTCGAATTGGAATTCTCCAAATCCGATCTTACTTGGGTGAGTGCGAAAGTTTCGTAGTCACCGATCAAGTCCAGCGACTTGTGCAATGCATAAGTCAACGGCGACTGCGTTATTTGCGCAGTCGACTTTTCACGGTAAAATCGGTGGTCACGATACATCGGGTGCGGCAAAGCCGTACCTCAAAACGGGATACCGACGTTCGCCACCGAATTGGAATTCTCCAAAACCGATCTTGTCCATTTGGGCATCTGCTCCACCGCTCACTGCGACTGTCGGAATCCCAAACTGACT
>CAZNVM010000188.1:0-6205 GCA_964576215.1 uncultured Planctomycetaceae bacterium | reverse complement strand
CTCACGATGCAAAACTCGCTTCCGGCGGTTGGTCAAACCTTACCGCGCAGGCTCAACCTGCAAGGTTCTCATGAAAGGCTTTAACATGCTGACTTTTACATGACTCTACTCCTCTCTGCGGGCTTAATCTTGCCGCACCCTCATTGCGAAATATCCTTCACACCACTGTCTGGCAGTGCGCCATTTTCATTTTCTATTTTCTTTCCAGAAGTATACCATGTTTTGACCCGGCATTGCAGTGGTTTATTGAAGAGAGACCAAAGTTAGTCTCCATTTTTTGCGGGTAAATAAGCAAGCCATTTTCTCTTCACCTTGCGTTGGTAGCATTATTTCGCATTTCCATTTTTTATGATTGGGCTGTCGTCCTAAATTCGCCTGCAAATCTTCTTCAAAAAGAGACCAAGTTTAGTCTCCAAAATTGGTTTGAAATGCCGGAAAAACGAACCGGTATAGGCATACCTTGGGCGAAAATCTGCTAAAACGGGGTTTGATTTCTCCATTATACAGTAAATCGTCCTCCCTCACGATTTACGACCAATGACGCAGTGATTGTCGGACGCCACCCTTTGAAAGAAACGCTGGAACTCCTCAAACCCGCAGTAGAGAGCACAAAAACCATCCTCCTCCTTCTCTGGATTACTGACCATCTCCTTGGAGAAACCGTTTGCGATCCAAAATTGATGAGTACAAGCTTGGCGAATTTTGTCTTTGGTGAGTGAATTGAGAAATTCAGATATGATCTTTGTTTTCTCGACGGAATATAAAAAGGGGGCTGTCAATTCGACAACGTATTCGTTGTCCTTGTCCATTTCGTCGATTTCATAATTTGGGAGAGGTGTTCCGTTCTCAATAAAGTTCGCCGGAAATGAATGATGCATTTCCGGAGGACAAATAAGGCGATGCACGAGCGTCCAATCTTTTCCCATGCTGAAAAATCTTAAATTAAGACCGTTCCGATTTTGCCATTTGCGATTCGCTAAATAATACTCCACTCTTTCAGGAGTTTCTTCCCACAACGCACATCTGATTCCCATGTCGGCCCCCTTTCAATAATTGTCGTTTTTTTCGGAAATATGCACAGCTGGAACACGAATCTCTCGCGGCACAATATCTGTGTCCGGACCGACATCTTCACGTACCTCGGCCATTGCGAGTTTTTCAAATCTTTTATTGAATGCCAAATGAAAAGCGGTAAACATTATTTTTTCGTTTTTTTTCTTTTACAATGGCCGGAACGCTCAATCATGTTTTTTCAGTCCCTGCTCTGCGTGGCAAGACGTGACAGGAGGTAGAGAAGCTGAAGAAGTGCCATAAGCGTTGCGGCCACGTATGTCATGGCGGCGGCACCCAAAACTTTTTTCACCTGATGGGCCTGTTCATCCGAAACGATACCCAATGCGGAAAGCTGTTGTTTGGCACGAGCACTGGCATTGAATTCCACAGGAAGTGTAACAACCTGAAAAACAACGACGAAACTGAAAAACATGATACCAATCCATGCCAGAAAATGCAGTGCCTGGACGAACAGGCCAATGAAAAACAAAATGAACGCCGCATTCGATCCAAAAGAAGCCAACGGTACGGCAAGGCTTCGCAGGACCATCGGTTTATAATGGACGGCATCTTGGATGGCATGTCCTGCTTCATGGGCCGCGATGCCGACCGAAGCGGTTGTCGCATTGGCATAAACTTCCGGACTCAGCCGCAAAACCTTGGCCGACGGGTCATAATGGTCTGACAGATGCCCCTCAGTCCGTTCGATGCCCACATTATGTAAACCTGCCGAGTCCAAAATTCTCCTCGCGGCTTGAGCTCCGGTCATGGAGGCCGGGACTTTGCTTGCTGAGGCATAGCGGCTGGAAACCATTGCTTGCGCGATAAAGGCAAAGAGCAAGGCCGGGGCCACGAAAACCAAATACATCGGATCAAAAATCATGAAAATCTCCTCCAAGTGGATTCTTGTTTTCGGTACATTTTAGCGTATTTTTTCCATGAGTTCAAGATGAGTAGGCGTGCTTGAAACACAGATTTTCGCGTTGGGGAAATTTGGCCCGACGTTGGCGAATTCGGTGGTTGGCCGGTTTTATCCCGACGACGGCAAAAGGCCGCGACACAGGCCGAACGAGGGCGTTTGGGGGCAAGAGAACGTGAGTCGTCCCCGGTTTTGACCGGATTTACTTCTGGCCCGCTTTGGCGAAGGTGGCAGTTGCTCCGAAGGCGGCAAAAGGACGCAACACGGGCCAAAACTGGGCGACGAGGTGGCCAAAACTCGCCGATTCAGCCGCGAAGAGAAAATCGTGGAAAAAGAGGGAAGTTTTGCGCTCCCCCAAATGGGCACCACAGGCCATTTTTGGCGGTGGTGCTTCGAAGCAAGATTCTCAGATGCCTATAAAACAGGAGCGAGAGGGCTTTCTTTCAATTTCGGCCTTCGGTTTAGGTGACCGAAAGTCGCCAAACTCTCCGCGAGTCTGTCCAAAGATGGCAAAGGGACAAAACAAGGGAAAAATGGTGAAATTTTGAGATCACCAACGTGATCACCACACCATCTTTGGCGGTCTGCCATCTTTCTTTTTTTGACGTAAGTCTTTACGTGTTAAAGACTTACGAGTACGCCCGGAGAGATTCGAACTCCCAACCCTCGGTTCCGAAGACCGAGAATTCTTGGAGGCGCGTCGGTCTTGCAAACCGATGCGCCTTTTTTTTCGACCGTCCAGGGCGGAAATTCCACGTAACAACTCTACCATAGCGTCTGTTTTTCCACAATGGGATGCGGCTGTGGAAAGTGAAATAGTGATACGTTGCATGGCTGATGGGTGGCATTTCCCCCCCCCGGAAAGTGGTAGAATAGGGCATGTTATCAAAACCTACTCAAACCACGATCCGAAAAGGAGGATTCAAATGTACGGTGTAAATCATTAAAAAAAAACGGCCTTCAGTCGCAAGTTGTTACGCTTGGCGCGGCTGAAAACCGTGAAAATGTTTTGTCGTATTGTCCGTGCTTTCGCACCTCAAGCGTAACACGGATAAGTATATTCGCAAAATATGCGAATGTCAATAGTGTGTTCGCAAAATCTGCGAATTTTTCCGAAATTATTTTTCGGGAAGAATTGATCTGGTTTTCACACCAAATACGTCGGCGATTTCCGGCAACTTGTCGATAGACGGGAGGCTTCGAGACGCTTCCCAGTTGTAATACGATTTGAACGGCACCCCCAATTTCTCCGCCACCTCTTGTACCGTCAGTCCTGCCTTCTCCCTGAGCGTCCGTAGCCGGATCGCAAAGCGTCCGCTGTACGTGGTGGAATCGGGCTGTTTTCGGGCAGGGGACATTTTCTTGTACATTGGTAAAGTTGGACTGATATGGCATTACTGCTTCGAAATATAGGTTACAAAAAGTGCAAATGCAAAAAAATTACTCGCCGGTAAAAAGTTTTAACTGTGGAAAATCGCCTCCGCCGGGTGCTTCGGCACCAACCACTTTTTTCCGTAAATACTCTTCGTTTTGTGCTTTGACAACCATAGCGGCCTTTTGGAGGTCGCTGTGATCGTAAACGGCGGTCATGGCCTCGGTTGTGTGTCCGACGGCGGCCCTGGCTACGTCGCGGTCAAACTTACTTGAAGTCTCCGTAACGTAGGTGTGTCGTAACTGATACGCGGTGATTTTGTCCAAGCCGTGTTTATCGACATACCTCTTAATATAGCGACCGACTTGATTCGGCGAAAACGGTTTTCCAAATCCGACCTTTGTGATTTGTGCAAATACGGGAGCGTCAGCATCTTTGCTGTCCAGATATTTTTCCAAAACTTCTTGAGCGGCAAGGGACAGAAAAACGATTTTTTTTCCGATGTGCTTCGCGGTCTTATGGTTTGACAGGACGTAAATCCAAAGCCCCTCTTCGTAATAGCGATTGTATTCTCCAAAGTCGTCTTTTTTTTTCGGATGTCCGCAACTCGCATCTTACAAACTTCGCCAGGCCTCATTCCCGTCAGGCGTTGAACACGTAACATATCTCCGATATGTGGTGGCAGATGTTTTAAAACCGCTTCAATGTGTTCCTCCGGTGCGTCTTTTCGTTCGGAATTTTCGTGGCCGTGAATGCTGTCCATTTTGATTGCGTTCATTTCCGAAATAAATGCCGCAGGGATGATTGCCGGGAGTTTGTCCCACGTCTCAAGATCATACCGCGATTGGCCGCCCCAATTGAATACCCGCCGGATAAACTTGAATTTGCGTCGGACTTCACTTTGAGCATAGTCCATGGTTCCGAGGTGGTGCATAAACTTGACGAGATATCCAGCCTTAAAAGCAGAGACCGGCGGCGGTCCATCCGGAAACATTTCTCCGAGTTGCTTGAACGCCTTGCGGATACCGTATTCGTCGGTCTTGTCGATACGGTTGTGCCGAAAAAAAACATCGAGCAACTCCGCGAGTGTATACTCAAGCGCAGCATTCAACGGCTCCGATGATTGTGTTTTCATGGTAGATTACTTGGTAAACTAATTTTGAGCGGTTTATCAGGCCGCATCCACTTTCACGTAGTGGACGGGCGCATTGTAACAAATTTAGGTTACTTTGCAAGTAGTTTCTGGACATTTTTTCAAAAAAAATGAAAAAAATTTGAAAAACACTGATTTTACAACCTATTATTGAACGGGAAAATTTGTTTTTGCATTTTTCAATTTTCACGAAATACCATGATCCAAATTGAACTGAACGGAAAATTCGTTGAAGTGTCGAAACACCAGCTCTATGAGTTGGCGCGTCGCGGACAAATCGGCCCGGAAACGCGCGTTGTCGCCGATGGGACAGAAACACTTGCTCGGAAAATAAAGGGAATTGAATTCGGGACGAAAATTGCTCCTGTATCTTCGGCCACAATAAAAGAAGAAAACAATTCTGCCAATCAGGATCGTCTTCCGCTGTACAAACAGCAATACTATGGGCAGACGAAACCGTTTGCTGAAACGATGGAAAATCGTGTCGAGGTTCCTCCAAATGAGAATAACGTTGCTAACAACGAACTGTACACAGGAAATCTCGAATCTGAATTTCCCAGTTTGGCAAAATTGGTGTCTACGCTTCTCACATGTAACGCGATATGGGCATTTATGTGCGCTGCGATGGTTGCACTAGGGGCAATAGGAACAATGATTTCGTTAAAAAACTCCGATATACCAGGCGCGCCGCCTATCCTTATTCTTTCTGTCGTCGTAGCAATGATTGGTATTTTCTTTGTGTACTACGTTTGGAAAACAATTTTCATGGCAATTGATGACATAAATCATCTCGCGTACTCGCTTTATGTGAACAGCATCGCGCAAACTGCGATTTTGGAAAAGCTACTCGAAAAGGATGATATTTAAGCATCTCAACAACAGCGTCAACTTCAACGCCAATTACCTCAAAACGGCACACTCAAAGACGTGCCGCAAAGAAAATCAAGAAATTCGCCGTAAAAACGGCGATTTGGCCAAGTCGACCGGCAGGGTGAACCGATCCACAATATCTGGCCGAAGGTCAAGACCGGCGTGACGATATGCTCTGGAAACTGCTTCTGAACAGAACGGCGGGTGTCGTTTGCACTCGCGGCTTCCGTAAATCCGGAGGAACCGCAGGAATACAGTGTTGACCGCGTGGAACCAGCCGTATCGAACGCCGACGAACTCGTTCATTTTCTCAACAACCGTTTCCGGGAAATATCTGTACGGAAATTCCTTCAGCCGCCACACCTCGAACTCCGACGGCTCATCATAAAGGTACTCGTCCAATTCGACCTTTCGACCGCCGAGAAACTGCCGCACTTCGAGACAATAGACCGTCCCGTTTTCCACCGACACGAGCGCGGCGTGTGAGTACCGGCTCCACGTAAACAACGACGCGAGTCGGCCCATGAGCGACGTGGGCCGAAATAACAGAATATCGCCGGTTTGGAAATCAATCATCATCTCACCTGATTCGTCGAAGGAAGTTTTGCGGCTTGGGCGTTGAGACCGCCTCCGCAACCGCCGCAACCGCCGCTGACACGCTGGACAGGGCCGTTAAACACTTGCGGTGCCCGGCTTTGCTGTTGCCTTGTCGGTCGCGGCGGTGGCCCGGCGTCTATCGGGGCGTAACGGGTACAAGATCGACTGCATTCTTTCAAACAGCGGACCGATCCGTCCTGTTCACAAATCACCCGCTTGGAAAAACCGCCGTCACACGGGC
>CAZNVM010000187.1:0-4644 GCA_964576215.1 uncultured Planctomycetaceae bacterium | reverse complement strand
GTTTCCGCTTCACGTTCCCAACGTTCACGCATTGCCTCTGTTGGTGTATACGTACTACCCCGGTTCCTTACCTGCCATACACAGTCTTGGCCAACTGTAGAAAGCTGACGGCCAAGTCATCAATGAGATACGGTTGCGTCTTGTTTGTGGCAACTGCGTCACCGAATGCAAGCCATTTATTATGATGAGCTCATCATAATAAATGTTATGCGCAGAAAAGAATTATGTTGTGAAGTCTTGTCCCATGTTCTACTTTTCCACAAAAATTGATAATTTCCAGCGTTTTTTCTTCACATAACATTTCTACAAGCTATGCTATTTCATAAGCGGACGCTGTGCCCGCTTTTTTATTGATTTATGGAACAGTGTTATGTCCGCCAAAATGTCTGTTAAAAACGATTGGCAACGCGCATGTGACGGGGTTTTAAGCATCCTCACAACGAAAAGGTGTTCGAAAAATACTCTGTCTCGTTATTATTACGTCTACAAGAAGCTTTTGTCATTTTTGACTCAACGAAAACTGATCGATAAGCCTGTCAACAAAAAAACTACCGACGCATTTGTTCGATCTTTCAACAACGTATCGCGCCACGCACGAACCCAAAGGCTTTACACTTGCGCGATACGTCGCCTACTCGAATTTCACCAAAGAGGGACATTCGACCATAAACAAAAGGAAGCAAGCCCCGTTTTGCTCCCTTCCACCTATGAATCTATTTTAAAAGCGTATCGAGAATACCGCATTGTTGAAGTCGCGAGCGTATCGAAAGCGGCGGAAAAGCAACATCTGAACGATATTCGCGATTTTCTGCGATTGTTACATGTGCGTCGAATATCCTCAATTCGGCGAATTCGCTTCGACGATGTTCAGGCATATCTCGGAAGTAATTCCAATCACTCTTCGAGTAGAATTTCTCACAGGGCTTGTGCCATGCGGTCATTCTTCCGATTTCTTATCGTAACAAAAGGGGCTTCGCCCGCTTTGTTGGGATTTGTACCGCGTGTCCGACATACGGGAGTGTTCCGCCTCGCAGCGATTTGGCCTCAAGCTGACATCAAGAAATTGCTTTCTGTCGTCAACCGAAAAACCGATTTGGGCAAACGAGATTATGCTATCATTCTTCTTATTTCAAGTCTTGGACTCCGAATAGGCGATGTCCGTGACTTGAAAATAGAAAACATAGACTGGCGAAAAGCAGTCATCCACATCACGCGACAAAAAACGAAAAACATACAGACATTGCCGATGTCGGAAGAGGTGGGCAAAGCGTTGATTGATTACTTGAAAAATGGACGGCCATCAGTATCTTCGCGTCATATATTTGTGATGCACCAACCTCCGTATGAAGAATTTCCGGAAACCTCCGGATTACAGACCATTCTCACTAAGTACCGAAAAAAAGCTGACATCCTCCTACCAGAGGAAAGTCGAAAAGGTTGGCATTCTCTACGACATAGCCTAGCAACACGATTGCTTGAAGAAGACACGCCTCTCCCGGTTATTGCAACAATTTTAGGGCATGATTCCGTTGAAACGACACGTCTTTACACAAGGACAAATATCAAAATGCTGCGCTCGGCATCCCTGGAATGGGAGGAATTTTGATATGAATGTTAATCCTTCCATGTTCAAAAGCGTTTTCGCATCTCAAATCATCAAGATGGTCAATGAGAGGAAAGCATGTGGACAAACCAGTATCAATTTTTACTTTCGAACAATTGACCGATTTTTTATTGAAAATCAAGTCAAAAAGCCGATCCTGTCACAAAAGATCGTGGAACTATGGTGCAGACGTCGAGAAAGCGAATCGTTACGAACGCTTGGGCACAGAATATCTGCCATACGATTATTCGCAGATTTTTTGATTCGACAGGGCAAAACTGCTTATTATTTTCCCAAACATTCTGCACCGAAAATATTCAACACATACGTTCCCTATATTTATTCCCATGAGGAAATATCATTATTGTTTCGTGCTGCGGATGAACTGAAACGATTGCGATCTGCCTGGCATCTCTCTTATTTTCCAGTCGCTATTCGTCTGCTTTATTCAACGGGACTCCGTAAAGGCGAGGCGGAAGGGCTTCGATGGCGCGACGTTGACCTTAAAAACGGAGTATTGACTATTCGACAGGGGAAGTTTCGGAAAGATCGTTTTGTTCCACTGTCAGGACAAATGGCGGAACTTTTGAGAAAATACGCTAAGTCCTGTGTTTGTCAACATGACGCCTTCGTTTTCCCCTCGCCACAAGGAACTCGCTGTCATAAATCAATTTTTACCACCAGCTTCCGAAAAGTGTTGAGTCAAGCCGGGATACAACATGGTGGAAGAGGTCAAAGACCTCGACTACACGATCTCCGACACACATTTGCCGTTCATAACCTTGAAAAATGGTTGAAATCCAATGAAAACCTTCAAGCAAAACTCCCCATACTTGCCGATTATCTTGGGCATAATTCCCTATTGGGCACGCAAAGATACCTGAGATTGACGCCATCCATTTTTCCTGAAATAGCGTTACGGATGGAAAATTCCATTGGAAAACTGATAAGGAGCCGCCAAAATGAAACCGACTGATTTTGCCGTTGCTTTGCAACGTTTTTTTCGAGAACATCTCGCTCATCAGCGTGGAAGCAGTATCAATACGATTCGATCATATCGCGACACATTCAAATTATTTTTGAATTATATCGCGGAATACAGGTCGATTCCTATCCATAAAATGGTGTTGGATAAATTTACGGCGGAAGAAATCGGTGGTTTTCGGAAATACTTGGCAAATACTCGAAAAAATAGCACAAGTACGAGAAACCAGCGGATGGCAGCCTTGCATGCCTTTGTTGGATTTTTACAGCAAGAACACCCTGACAGGATTGCTCAATGGCAACGTATCCAATCAATGCCAATCCAGCGCGGCCAGAGCAAACCGGTCAAATACCTGACTCAAAAAGAGCTTGCGTCCCTGACTGCGGCGATCCCGACGGATTCGCCGAAAGGAATTCGTGACAAGGCAATGTTTGTCTTGCTCTATGATACAGGAGCACGCGTTCAGGAGATCGTGGACTTGACAGTTCGTGATTTGCGTCTCGACACACTGGCACAGGCAACGCTGACCGGCAAGGGAAGAAAGACAAGGGTTGTCCCCTTGATGCCGACGACGGTTATGATATTGAATGAATATTTGCGAAAATTCAAATTGAATCGGGAAGATACGCAAGATTCACCGCTTTTTACGAATCGCGTTGGAGAAAAGTTGACGCGATTCGGGGTTACATATCTTTTGAAAACATACGCCGAAAAAGCGAGAAAAAAATGCAAAACGATTCCAAAACAGCTATCACCTCATATTTTACGCCACAGTAAGGCGATGCACTTACTGGAGCAGGGGGTTTCCGAAGTGGTGATCCAACATATCCTTGGACATGTCGACCTGAAAACAACCGGCATGTATGCCAAGGCTAATCCCGAAATGACAAGAGCGGCACTGGAAAAGGTCAATAAGGGCAAAAAAGCTATAGTCAATGAATTTTCATGGCAAAAGAACGATGATCTCTTGTCGATGCTGGAGAACCTCTGACTGACTCTTCCTTGCATGGTTTTTATGTTGCGATATATTTCGATTTCGATGCTGTTTTCTACAACTTCAGAAGCCTTCGTAACATAATTCTTTTCTGCGCATAACAATTTCCAATCCTTTCCATCGCGAATGGTGAGAAAAGATCAAAGCGGCATTTTCCTTCAGCACTGTCACGTACCGCTCCGGTCTCAAAAATTTCACGTTGGCCGGAATCACGCATCACGACGGTCACTGACCTTCCTTGCAGGTTTGCGATTTCGAGGTATCGTTTGCCGCGAAGGTTGACATGCCAAACGAAACCATCTTTTTCCTGCTTCAGATTCACTTCGAGAAAATGATAGCGGTTGAGTATCCCCAACGCTTGCTCTTCCTGTTCCGTGATTTCCTTGTCGGGCAGGAGCAGTTGGAGACCGTCTTCAGGCACCCGGTCAACAAGGCGGCCATAGAGATCAATCACTTCAGGGGCGAAGGGCGGATGATCGACCTTTTTGAGTTCCTCATGGATTTGTTGCAGAATTTCAATATCAGTCATAATTTTGGTTCTCCTGTAAAATGGAATTAATCAATCAGCACTGCTTGCCGTGTGTGATTTGTTGGTTTCAAGCCGGGCAGTTGCGAGTCGATGTCCTTATACGTTTTTGCGATGCGTTCGCACGATAAATCAAAAAAACGGGAATCAACTTCCGCCCCTACAAATCGGCGACCGGTGAGGATACAGGCAATCGCCGTAGTTCCCGAACCGAGGAAGGGGTCAAGCACGAGATCACCGGCATCGCTGCTGTTGAGAATGCAACGCCGAAACAGTTCAACGGGCTTTGGCGTCGGGTGGACAGAGGCTTTTTCGCGTGGAATCGACCAAAGGTTCGACGGGCGGCCTTGTCGCAACGTCGGACGACCGACGTGAGCGAAAAGTAAAAGCTCCACTTGATTGCCGAAATCTGCAATGACATCCCCTGCGGTCCAATTTCCTTTATCCCAAACGATGGTTGTTTTGATGGTTGCTCCGGCGTCCTTGAGTGCCTGTTCCCATAACGCATATTCGGCGAAGCGGGTACAGAGATAAAT
>CAZNVM010000186.1:0-30688 GCA_964576215.1 uncultured Planctomycetaceae bacterium | reverse complement strand
AACGTTGGAATTTCAAGTATTTATCCCCAATTGCCCATTTTAACACGCGAAATCACGGTCAACAGCAAAAAAACAGGAGATTCCATAACTTATTGTACCACAATGGGTTACAAACAAAATTTTATTATACAGTCAAACTATAAAGCGACAACAAAGGAATCCCCATGCCGAAGAAATCAGTAAAGAAAGCAACAAAAAAAGCGATTGCTACACCTGCGAAAAGTTTGTTTTTCGAGGATGTCCGCCACATCCTCGCCGAGGCGAGGCGGCTCTCTTATGCGGTGGTCAACTTCGTCATGGTCGAGGCGTACTGGAAAATCGGGCGACGCATCGTCGAAGAAGAGCAAGCCGGAAACGAACGGGCAGAATACGGTTCTTATCTGATTCGAGAACTGTCCCGACGACTCGGCGATGAATTCGGCAAGGGATTTTCCGTTGCCAACCTCTGGAATTTCAAGAAATTTTACCTCATGTTCCCCGATCACGAGATTCGCTACACAGTGTGTAGAGAATTGCCGGATTCCGAAAAAAGCTACGCACTGCGTAGCGAATTGGCGGACACCGAAAAACTCTACACAGCGTGTAGAGAATTGCCGGATTCTGGCTCGCAAGGTGCTTCCGAAATTCCCTACACACTGCGTAGGGAATTGAGTTGGTCGCATTACCGCCTCATTATGCGGGTCGAGAACCCGACCGCAAGGGCATTTTACGTTCGAGAGGCGGCGGAACAGAACTGGAGCGTCAGACAATTGGAGCGGAGCATTAAAACGCTTGATTTTGAGCGGCGGTTGAGTGCCCCTGAAAAACGGGCGGTGGTTCCGGCGACTTCCGACAAGGTTCATCCCGGCGATTTCATCAAAGACCCGTATATTCTGGAATTTCTCGGATTCCCTGATCCGTGGGAAGGGCATGAAAACCTGCTTGAAACCGAGATTATCGAGCGGTTGCAACAATTTTTGCTTGAACTGGGCAAGGGGTTCTCCTTTGTCGGGCGGCAGTTTCGGATCAGTAGCGAAACATCGCACTTTTACATTGACCTTGTTTTCTACAATTACCTGCTCAAGTGTTTCGTGCTGATTGACCTGAAAACTTCGCCATTGACCCACCAGGATATAGGCCAGATGGACATGTACGTTCGCATGTTCGACGACCTGAAGCGGGGAGAAGGAGATAATCCGACGCTGGGAATCATCCTCTGTGCCGATAAAGATGATACAATCGTTCATTACTCGGTGATGAAAGAAAGTCAGCAACTTTTCGCCTCGAAATACCGGCTTATCCTCCCAAGCGAAGAAGAACTCCGTGCCGAATTGGAACGGCGACGGGTGTTGCGAATCAGTGATGTCCCTTAAAATTGCTCCTCTCCTCCTCTCTCCTCGACTCCATGCGACATTTCACGGACCCACAATTACGCCGAACGATTGAATCGTTGCTTCTTTCCGATGTTCGCCAGCCGGGGCAATATATCGGTGGCGAGCTGGGGGCGGTGGCTAAAGACCCCGAAAGGGTGCGGTATCACCTGGCCCTTGCCTTTCCTGATACCTACACGATTGGCATGTCGCACTTCGGGTTTCAGCTCCTTTATACGCTTATCAACCGAAAGGAGGACTGGATTTGCGAGCGGGTGTTCACGCCGCTGCCGGATATGGAAAACGCCCTGAAAAGCCGGGGTTTGCCGCTTTATTCGCTGGAAACGTTCCGGCCGCTTGACCGGTTTGACGTGCTTGGTTTTTCGCTTCAATACGAAATGTCGTACACCAACGTCCTGACGATGCTTGACCTGGGACGGATTCCGCTTGACCGCACTGCCAGGGCGAAAACGCATCCGCTGGTGATCGCCGGCGGTCCCTGTGTTGGGAACCCGGAGCCGATGTCGCCGTTTATCGATCTGTTCGTCATCGGCGACGGCGAAGAAGCGTTGGAACAAGTCTGCGATTTTTGGGTTGCGGTGAAACAGAATTTCCCGTCGGAGTCCCGCCGCGAGTGGTTGCTTCGAATCGCCTGGCAATTTCCGTTCGTTTACGTACCGGAATTTTACGATGTCGTTTACGACGCAAACGGTCGTGCCTTGACACCAAAGCCGAACGAGCCGGGTGTGCCGGAAATCATCCGCCCGGCGGTGGTGGACGACATTGAGAAGTACGTCCCGTCGCTGACACCCATCGTTCCGCTCATCGAAAGCGTCCAGGACCGCGTCTCGCTGGAAATCATGCGGGGCTGCCCGGGTCGCTGCAAATTCTGTCAAAGCACCGCGATCAAACGCCCGATTCGTACCCGGAGCGTTGAGTCGATTGCCCAAATCGCTTATCAATCCTGCCTGAATACCGGGATGAGCGAGGTGTCGCTCCTTTCGCTTTCGACAAGCGATTACCCACAGTTCGAGCAGCTTATGACTCGGCTCCGGGAACTTTTGACACCGCTCAAGGTGTCGATTTCCGTACCGAGCTTACGGGTAAACCACCTGCTCTCGAAAACGATGCAAAGTCTGACGACGGAGCGGAGCGGCGGCCTGACGATTGCCCCGGAAGCGGCGAGAGACGAAATGCGACGCCGCATCGGGAAGCCGATCACGAATGAAAACCTCCTCGCAGGGTGTCAAAGTGCCTTTGAAAACGGCTTCGGGCGGGTCAAGATGTACTTTATGTGCGGCCTGCCTGAAGAAACGGATGCCGATCTTGACGGGATCACCGATTTGGCCAAGGAGGTTACCTACCTCGGCAAAAAAGTCAGCGGTCGTTTTCCGGTGGTCGTTGCGAACGTGTCGAATTTTGTACCGAAACCGCACACTCCTTTTGAACGCTGCGGAATGATGGACCGCGAAGCCTTCCGGGAAGCCCACAAGCGGCTCAAGTACACGAACAAGGACCGTTCGTTTAACGTAAAGTACCACGAATTATCGCTGAGTCTGCTTGAGGGTTTGCTCAGTCGCGGCGACCGTCGGGTGGGAAAAATCATCGAAACCGTCTGGCGAAAAGGGGCGAGACTCGACTCTTGGACGGAACATTTTCGAAGCGACCTTTGGGACGCGGCGATTGCCGAAAGCGGGGTCGATGCGGACCAAATCATCCACACGCCTTACGGCGACGACGCCAAATTACCCTGGGGGCATGTGCGGTTTTGAGGACAAAATATTTTCTCATATACACAAATTGGCAATTCTTGCCTATAATTGGAAAAATATCTCTATGAATTGGCTTTTTATGCCTATTATGTTCGTCAACGATTCGCTGTGTCGGATTTTGGAGAAAATCCGGGAATCCTGACCCTCAATATGATCCGTTTACCAGTTGCCGATTTCGTCGCCGGTATCCGGTGCTCGGTCAGGACCAAGCGACCAAAGGTCATAACTGTTGGGATTCCGTTGCCCGGGATACGCGTACTGGTACGGCATACCCCATGGGTCCGCTTTGACGGCACTGGGATCGATATACGGCCATACCCCCTTGGATTCGTCAACGTCGGGCGGGGGGTTGAGAAGCGCATCCAGTCCTTCCGCCGTTGTGGGATAGCGTTTATGGTCCATAAAAAATTGCTCCAGCGGAGTTTTCATAGACTTGACAAAAATAGTCGCTTCACCTTTCCCGGCCCGAGCCATGGTCTGTTGAACCCCAACCACGGCGATTCCGGCGAGAACCGTAAGAATAACAATAACAAGCATCACTTCGACGAGCGTAAAAGCCGCACGACGAGGGGAACGATATTGGGAAGGGGTGGATGTCATGGGATTTATGTGTTTGAGAGCCGTTTAAGGTAAAAATTGGTATGCTTCGTTACCCTGTTTCAGGGACAACAATATTAAACCGTCTGGCAACAAAAAAGTTTCTCGCAACCATTTTTTCTGCCGCCTGCCGTCTTATCGTCCGACCCAGAGCTGCATTTCCCGGAACAGGCGGCTGACCGATTCGTGGCAGTGAATCCGTCGGATCGCTTCTCCCAAGAGCGGAGCGACACTCAAAACGGTGATGTTCGGCAAAAACACGGCCGGATTGAGCGGGATCGTGTCCGTAATAATCAGGTTTTCAATCGGCGACTGCTTGATATTTTCAAACGCATTGCCGCATAAAACGCCGTGGGTTGCCGCCAGGTAAATCTTATCGGCTCCGTTTCGTTTCATCAGATGGGCCGCTCCGCAGATCGACGACGCCGTGCTAATCAGGTCGTCAAAAATGTAAACGATTTTGCCGTTGATGGGACCGCCGATTAAATGCGCTTGTTCAACCTGGTTTCCGAAGCGGCGTTTGTCGATAATGGCAAGAGTTCCGCCGACCGCTTTAACGTGAGACGCCGCCCGCTTGATGTTCCCTTCATCGGGACTGACAACCACAATATCGTCGCTCGCATGTCCCAACTCACGGAAATATTCATCCAAAACCGGCGCAGCGGTCAGGTGATCGACCGGAATATCGAAAAATCCCTGGATTTGTGCGGCGTGCAGGTCCATCGTCAAAACGCGGTTCGCCCCGGCCTGCGTGATGAGATTGGCGACCAGTTTCGCCGTAATCGGAACCCGGCCCTCGTCTTTGCGGTCCTGCCGTGCATATCCGAAATACGGAATCACGGCCGTAATCCGGTCGGCACTCGCTCGCTTGAAACTTTCGATCATAATCAAAAGTTCCATGAGATTTTCGTTGACCGGGGGACAAGTCGGCTGAATCACGAACACATCCTGTCCGCGAACGTCTTGTTCGACCTTGCATTGCGTTTCGCCGTCCGGGAAATTGCCGACGTGAATCTGCCCCTGCTGGATTCCCAAATAGTCGCAGATTTTCTTGGTCAAATTCGGGTTTGCCCGACCGGAAAAAATCTTTAAATCACTCATGGTGAATTACGAATTATGAATTATGAATTACAAGAAATTTTCACACTCTACTATGGCTTGGTGTCTGTTTTTGTTGTGGGCGGGGGGGCCGGAGCGGCCGGAGTTGGAGTAGCCGGGGGCGTCGCGGGGGTGGTTTCGGTCGTTTTCGACTCTTTGGCCCCTTTTTTGTAGGAATCGCTGCGGTAATCCGTTTGGTAAAAACCGCTCCCTTTGAAGACAATCGCTGCGCCGCCGCCGATTAATCGGGCCAGCTTGTTTTTCCCACATTTGGGACATTTGACCAAAGGAGACGCTTTGATCGACTGAAATTCCTCAAATTGATGTGAGCAAGAATTGCAACGGTATTCGTAGGTCGGCATCGGTCGTTCGATAACAGGCAGTTTGATGAAAGAGCCAAACAAACCTGTATCATACCCGATTTTTGAGAGATGTCCACCATTACTCCAGCCACCAATCGACTAAAATCGACTAAAACTGCGGGCGATTTCCTCCCCCCCCCCCACCGGGCGGCGGAATGTAAAGCGGCGTCTCTTCGACGGTCGGCTGAACTTGCTGTACCTGCTGAATAGGCTGTTGTTGCGGCGAAATTTGCGGCTGAGCAATTTGCGGAGCCGGTTCCCGGAGATCAATTTCTTCTTTGGTCCAACCGCTGGGAATGTCTGCTCGGAGCGGTGCCGGAGGAATGGCCGGATTGATTTTTGGGTCGCCCAGAAATTGATAAGTTTCCCTCCCTTTTTCATTGGCGTCAAATTTGACAAATGCTTTTGGTACTAATCTTTTCACATCAAAAACCAACTGGACGGATTTAAATTCGGCAGCATCGTCCGCCGTTCGTGGAAACGCTTCCAGCCAAATTTCCCCCAATTCCGCACGTTGCTTCGGAGTAATTATTCTCAGATAGTACCGTTTTTTTAATTCGGCGGCCTTGGCTCCGAACACAAACGGGATCGGACCACCACCGGCGATTCCTTCCCGCTGATCCTCGGGAACCGTGTAAATACTCACATGTTTCTTTTCAAAATCATAGCTATAGATTTTGTCGCCGGTCGAAAGAAATTTGGTATGGTTTTCCGGCGTCGGTTTCCGTTCTTTGTCGACCACCAAACCGAGTTCTTCAAAATAACCTTTGTTGGGAGCAACGTATCGAATCGTTCCGTAGGTACTCAGTTCCTGGGACAAGTTATCCAGGGCCTGCCCTTTTTTCCAACACTGAAATTCCGTTTCGTAATACTTGATTTGGTTGCTTTTTTTCTCCCAAAGATCGAGAAAGCGGTCCAAATCGGCGGCTTCCTGCTTCGTTAATTGGGGAAACGGCTGCCCGGCGTTCGGCAAGACCTGCTGCGGACGCTCCGGCTGATTGATGGGCGGATTGACTTGAGGAGTACCGCCTGGCCCTCCTGTATTGGGGATATTGCCCGGAATGAGCGGTTGCGATTGCATCGTCCGGCCAGTTGCTTGCGTAATTGCCGCCGGGTTGGCTCCCATGTTGACCACCGCACCGGGTCGAATGGGGAGCGAACCGTCCGGGTTCGGAACCGCCGTTGGTGTCTGGCTTCTCGGAACCTGGTTCGGCGCAACCGTACTCGGAACAGTCGCATTGGTCTGTCCTTGGGAAGCACTACCGCACAGGGCAACAGAGAGAACAAACGCCGAAAAAACACCGATCCATCGAGCCGAATGACGCATGAAAGCTCCTTCTTGTCGCGTAAACATTATCTGGAGAGAAACAACGAGCACATCAGTCTACAAAAATTCCCGATTTTTGTAAAGAGCAAAAATGGGCCGCGCGCACAATCAGAGCCGCGCACGCAGTAAGCGGTTTTTCACGAAGCGCATTGGCCGCATATCAAAGCGTGCTCCGTTTTCTGTTTTTTTGTTGCCGGATTGAACTCGAACGTCGGCCTGCCGCAAGCCGGGCAACTTACCGCCTCCAACTGCTCCGTCAATGGATTCCAAATCAATTCCATCGGTTCAGACGACAGACCCATCCCACGTTTTTCTGACGCGACAGCTTGAACGCATATCTTTGGCTGTTGGACGATCAACAAATTCGCCAGGCGAAGCGTAACCTTCAAGGCACTCTTTTGACGCAATTCCGTGATGCGTTGCGACTCTTCCCGATTGATCGTTTCAAGCCGTTTCGCCAATTTTTCTTGTCCCTCTCCGGCTTCAGCCGCAACGGGACGACCGGTCTTGCGGCGTTCCTGTTCCTCCAGTTCTTTTCTCAAGTCCTCGTAATAAAGTTGCATCCGGGAAACCTGCTTGTTCAGCCGCGTATCCAACTCACGGCGTCGAAGATTGCTTAACGCAGAGACTGTACGCACCGCTTCCTGCCTGGCCTTGAGATAGATTTCGGTCAAATCGTCATGGTTTGCCTCAATGAGCGGCTGCGTCGGATGCGGGGCAAGTCGCTCAAAATCCAAGAGTTGGTCCAGCCGCCGAACTTCACGTTTCGAGGCAAGGTCGAAGCCGACCGACAATACCTCTTGCTCTTTGATGTCGCCGGCAAACGTCGCTTCAAACCAGAACACGGCTTGCGGGTAATGTAGAAAACGTACATTTTCAAACGTCCAATCAAAGCCTTCCGGCAATGTTACGGTTCGCCGAATGATCGAGGGCAAGTCTCTTGCCTGTAAATTCAAGCCGGTCATATAGGCCGTCGCGGTTCGTCCCCGCCGAACGGCATCGGCAAGGACGGCATCGACAAGTGGCGTGCCGAAACTGACAAGTTGCGAACCAGGATGTTCCGGAATCGCTTCGGAATCGTAGGTGATGCGTAGTACGCCTTGTTTTGCCAATTCATGGAGCGACGGAACACGGGATACAAACGACGAGCCGGAATCCTCCTCTTTGGCGTTATTTTCGACAAGTTCTCTCTCGGGAAGCAAAATATCGTACACCTGCGGCTCCACCTCATCGTAGTCGCCGCCGATGGTCTCAATGTAATCTGTGATGAACTCTTGAAGCGTTGGCATGATTATTGTGATTCAATGGACGCGATAAGCGCCTCGCAGGGCGAGGCGGCTAAACGGCATCGATTTCTTGCATAATTTCTTGCGTTTCCAGCAGGACGTGAATGATTTTCTGATAGTGTTCGATATCGTCGAACGTCAGCGTCAGCCCTTTGCGGTCTTTCAGCCACTTCTGAGCGGGTTGATAGCCGCCGACGTAAAAGTTCCACGCTTCGAGCGGAACGTTATCGAAAAATTGTGTATCGTTAATCCATATTTTTCCGTTACGGTATTCGAGTTTTTCCACTTTGTTTGAATTCGCAACAGGAAAGTTCGCCGTTCCCGGTTGCGGATTCACGCCTTCCATCAGATGCAGACGCCGCAGCTTTTCGCCGAGTGTTACGAAATTCCAAAACCGTTCGACGTCTTCGGGATAAGGTACTCGCGGAAAATCGACTTTCAGGAATTCCTTGTAACGCTCACGGTACGTCGGACTGTGCAACACGGCGTAAATGTAGTCCAAAACGTCAATCGGAGCAAAAGTCCCGGCGGTTGTTTCCTTCTCTTTGGTGAACCGCAATCCCGTCCGCCTGGAGATTTCGTCGATGATCGCCTCGTTCAGATTCGGTTTGCGCTTTTCGTCACCGAAAAGTTCGTCGGCTTCGGGATAAAGATAGAGAGGCGCAATAAAATCGCCACCCAGCATCCCGGGACGTGACCATAATCTGAAATCCGTAATACGGTTCGAGACAAATCCAGGTGGCGAGTTTTCGGAAAAGCCACGTTTGAACACCAATCCGATGTTGTCTCCTTTCAGGAAATGCCTGGCCGTTTTGTATCCGGGAGTTCCGATGAACCCTCTTGACTTGCCCGTATAATAGGTATGACGAAAGTCAAACGGACGGTACTGGATTTGATATTTCCTGTCGTTGGAGATATTGTCCGTTAAGTCTTTTTTGGCCCACTCGATTTTCCAGTCTCGTGAATCTTTGGGCAGATCGAATTGGTCCCGGATACTTTCGGAATCCAGTCGCAAAAAGTCTTTGATCGTTTGCCGGAGCGATTTTTCCGTAAAGTGGATCGTAATCCTGTCACGTTCCGTCTTGATGCCGGGGCCTGTCAGGGGGAATAATTCGGTAACGGAAAACCCTTTTTCGTACTCGTCTTGTCCATGAAAATCCTTGGGAACCAAAAAATAAAACGGTTTGTGCGGCGAAAGAATATTCCAGTTGACGGAATCAAGCGTATGTTCACGAAGAAAAGCATACTTGGCCTTTCGTCGTCCGTACAGTTCCGAGTAAAAAACTTCAGCCGTTTGTCCGGGCGATTTTTTTCCGGTTTTGATGCAGATACTAATACTTGTTCCAATTTTTATGTCAAAGACGTTTTCGTCTCTCGAACCTTCCGGTACGTTTTCATTTCTTGTCGTGCTGCCATGCAGGTTGAAAACATATATTCGATCAAACGATTGCAGGAGACTCCATCGCATCCCCCGGAACGTCGAATTGTCGAGGAACCCATGATTGGTGATATACGCAAGAATTCCCGTTGCGTTTTTATCGACGAGCATTTGGCCGTAACGGATGAATTTGACATAATCGTCGTCCAGATTGAGTTTTTGTTCTTTTAATTTCTTGTCGGTTCCGGGTTCTTTTTTGTAATCCTCAATCAGACCGTCGATCCAGTCGTTCTTGTTTTGTGTGCTGACGTTGTACGGCGGATTGCCCATCACGACCATGACGGGAACGTCTTGCTTGACCCGGCGGGCCGCTTCCGCTTCCTTCGCAAGCCATTGAGCCATGAATAGTTGCGGCACCTGCTCCGGGGCCTCTTCCAGGGTATTGGTAAGGAAAATATTCAGCCGGGCGTTTCCGTTACCGAAAAATCCGGTATCCTTGAGCGTCATGCCCAGTTTGAAATGCGTCATGGCGTAACTCGCCATGAGAATTTCGAAACCGTTGAGCCGGGGAATCAAGTGTTCCTCGCAATAACCGGGCCACATCCCTTGCTGACCGGCAAATCGTGCATGAATGGTGCGAATCACCTCCGCAAGAAAGGTTCCCGTTCCGGCGGCAGGATCGAGAATCTGCACACGATGAAATTCCTGTTCACCCCCAACGCCGTCGGCGGCTCTTTTTGCTGTCGTCTGCCGTCTGCCATCTGACGCCTTTTTCGCAGGCAACTTGACTTTGGAACTGTCGGCAAGACCTTTCGCAAGACCGAATTCGCGTCGCAACAGATCGTCGACCGCCTGTACGATAAATCGGACGACGGGCTGCGGCGTGTACCAGACTCCCCGGCTTTTTCGTAACGCGGGATCGTACTCGGCAAGAAACGTTTCGTAAAAGTGAATGATCGGATCGTGATCTTTTTGTGCGAATTCCGCTTGAAGGACCGGTATGTCCACGTAATTGAACACGTCGGCCAAAGCATCCGTCACCCAATTGATGCGAACGTCGAGATCGTAACCGGCGATGTACTGAAAGAGCTTGCGCAGAAACGGATTGGAATGAGGAATGAGTTCCGCCGCCGTTCTCCGTGTGAATATCGTGCCGGTTTTGTCGTTCAATCGCGCGGCGAACATTCCGTACGCAAGGGTCTGGGCATAAATGTCCGAAAATTCCCTGACCGTGATGTCGTGAATCAATACCTCGCGAAAACCTTGCAATTGCCCGCTGATCGTGGAGTCGTGAGTCGCGGCTTCGTCGTCGATCAACGCTTTTTCGATACTGTTCGCCAATAGTCTGGCTCTGGCCGCGAGGATTTGCGAGAGATGTTCGGCATCCTTAATGCCTTGAGTTCGTGAAACGGAAAAAGTCTGAATCAAGTCCCGGAACTCATTGAAATTCGACGATTCGGGAACTATGATTCCGTTCTTACGTTTGCCGATGACGGTTTCCTGCTGCGGTGCGCCGTACAGATACCACTTGAAGACGAGATAATCGGTAACGATCAGGTTGTCGAGCGATTGTTTGTAACGCTGAATCTGATCCTTGTTCTGTTTGTTCCCCCGCCCCTCCAAATTGACGCCGATGTCCTTGGTTTCGACGTATCCGACGGGAATCCCCTTGTCGGTAATGATGAAGTCGGGCGCACCGCACTCAATACGTTTGGGTTCGTTGGTCACACCCAGTGTCGGCATCATCCTTTCGAGCAGCCGTGAGAGCACCGGACGATAAGTGTGTTCCGTGGCATTGTCTGCCCGGTAAAGGTGGTCGACTTCGGTCAGGTACTCGGCGATTTCGTTTTGCATATCAAATCAATAAGGAAGGTTAAATCAGGTTACTCTTTGGGCGCAAACCGATTGCCGAACAACTTGTCGTCACGACTACGCTGGGCAAGGTACGCTTCCTTGGCGGCAATGAGGCGGTTGCCGAGGTCTTCCATCCGCCGGGCGAAATCGGTCGTGTTTTGGGAATCCGTCCAGATATCGGCGATGACATCCTCAAACTCACGCTCGTCCTCCATGTTACCGAGGATCATGTCGATTTCACCGATCACCAATTCAAACATGCTCAGTTTCGCGTCAAGGAGGTGCAGGACCGCCGCCTCGATGGTGTCTGCCGCAACAAGATTGTAAACGTGGACGTCGTGGACTTGCCCGATCCGGCTCAAGCGACCGATCCGCTGTTCGATCTTCATGGGATTCCACGGCAGATCAAAGTTACATAAAACGTGCGCAAATTGCAGGTTACGGCCTTCACTCCCCGATTCGGTGGCCAACAGTATCCGCGCAGGCCCACGAAATGCCTCAACGGCACGTTCCTTTTCCATGCGATTCATTCCGCCGTGAAAGACGGAAACGGAATGTCCCGCCCCTTCCAGCCGTGATGCAAGCATCCGCTGTGTCGCAAGAAATTTCGTAAAGATCACGATCTTGTCTGGAAATTCGCCAAGCAACGCCAGGAGCCGGTCAACCTTTGCGTTTTCCCGAATCGCTTCGGCTCGTTCGGCAAGGGCGACGAGTTCCAGCTGTTGCTCCTTTTGCAGTTTCGGTTGTTCGGAAAGTTTTCGTAACGTTCCCGCCGCCGCTTGAGGAGAACTGCCCAGTGCCATCTGGAGCGAAATGAGTGCCATGCGGTTGAGGCCTTTCGTTCCCTGCTCCTCGTGCAAGCGATGGCGAATCAATGTCGTAACGTCATGATAGAGTTGCCGTTCGTCATCGGTCGGGGCGACGGATTCCGTTTTCGCCCAGCGCCGGGTGAAACGCAAACCGACCGTACTGCGGCGGTTACGAACCATCACCTCGGCAAGCAGATCGTGAAGTTGTTCGATGTTTTTCGGCGTGAGTTTATCCTTTTTATCGACGAACCGATTTTGAAACTGCTTCGAAGTACTCAGCAGGCCCGGTTCAAGAAGGGTTACAAGGTTGAAGAGTTCGTCAAGGTTGTTTTGAACCGGGGTCGCCGTCAGAAGCAGGATGTACTGTTTCCGAATTTCGGCGGCGAATTTCCATGTTAGCGTATTTCTGTTTCGTAAATGGTGCGCTTCGTCGACGATAATCATATCCCATTTCCGGGATAAAATCGCGGACTTGTGCGGCTCACGCTTTGCCGTGTGGATGGAGGAGATGATCCGCGAGTGTTCCGTCCAGCCGTCTTTGCCGAACGCCGGGTCGTCGTAAGAGAGAAAGTCGAGCGAAAATTTCCGGCGGAGTTCCCCCTGCCACTGCTCGACCAACGAAGGGGGCGTCAAAATCAGGACCGATTGGGCAAGGCCCCGCATGACAAGTTCGGACAGAATCATCCCGGCCTCGACGGTCTTTCCCAAACCCACCTCATCGCAAAGCATTGCCCTGCCGCGAAATTGGCCGAGCACCATCTTGGCCGTACGTGTCTGGTGTTCGAGGATTTCCATGTCACGGACCAGCGGCAATGATATGAGTCGGTCAAAACCGCCGTGAGTTGCGAGCCCCGTTGCCGCCAGGGCCAATGAAAACTCCCGCAAGTTGCCGGCTTGTCGTCGGGAACCAAGGAGAAATGCCCAATCCGCCGTGTCGATATGGATCGTATGCCCGCCTTCGGACAAGAGTTTTTCGTCTTCGTGTAGCGAAAGAGGGAACGGCGACGGTTTTTTGACAATGTCCAATCGAAAAGCATCGGGGCGGACTGCTTCGAGGGAAATCGAAAACCATTGATCTCCGAGTTGTTCGGAAAGACCGGGAATGGTAACGGTCGATTCGAACGGATCGAAGGTCGCACTGATGGGTTGATCGTTGCCGTCCAGTAGAACGAGTGACACGGTATCGTTCCAGAACGGCTCGGTTGCGTCCCAGAAATACTGCGGCAGAGCAAGAACGTTGGGCGAAGCGGTTACCTCAAGCGTTACACGGTCGCCACCTTCGAATCCCGGCGTTTCCGGAAGCGATTCAAAGATGTTATAAGGCTTATGCCGCTCTGTCAAAGTGCCATGATCACGACGTACGTAGGGAAGAACAGAAGTCAAAATTTTCTCCGTAAAAAATGACTTGAATAATGGAGTGATTGTACCGAATCGACACCAACGATGGTAAACCGAAGCGGTTTTGAAAACTATCGGGGCTAAACCTACCGCCAAAACCGGCTACGATAGAACAACGCGCACATTCTATGAAAAATCAAAAGAAAAAGCAAGACGGTCCTGGCAGGCCGCTAAGTTGGCGATGAATGGCCGCCGGGAGCGCAACGGAGTGAAGCGACCGGACCGAATCGCGGGGAAATCCAGTCACTGCGCTGCGCTCCGTTCCCGGCTACAATTACTATTGGTGAATTTGTTATCGACCTGCAACATGCCGAGCGCACAGGAAAAACACGAGGAAAGAGTTTCCCCTTTCCTCGCGTCGCTCCGTCTAGCACAACCGGATATCGTTACATTATCAATAGCGTCAATAGCGACTCGCTTTGGGCAACAGCGTATTGCTTTGCCGTGAAGCGGCCTGCGGAGTCGGGGCGTCCCCGAAATAGGAACGGGAACTCGCTACCGGCTGAGAATAAACCGCCTGCGAATTGGTCCCCTTCGTTCTGTTTTGGACGGAGACCGACTGAATCGAATTCTTCTTGTTCAAGGTCAGTGGATCGGTCTCTATAACGGCGTCCTCAATTTCGACTTCTTCTTCCGGCATCAGTTGTTGCACCGGCAGGGTCGGCTGGAGGTCCGGGCGGAGATACGGCTGGTCGTCGTAGTGCATCCAGTTTTGTCCTTCCGTCGCGTCCAAGCCCTGGAACTGCTGATATTCCCCCCGCGAGAAGACTTGCGGACGAGTATATCCGTAGTTCATGTAGTGTCCGGCGTCCCGTTTGCGGGCTTGTTCCCGTGCATCAATATACGCCTTATTCGGCCACGGCCCTTCCGCCAGGTAGACGTTGTTGTATTCCAGCAGCGTTCCTTTGCGGCGATGCAGTTCGGCAATCGCAAGGTTATACTGCACCACGTTGTCGTAAAATTCGGTTTCCGCTTCCGCCTTGCGACGTTGAGCGTCGAGAACATAATCCACCGTCGTCGTTCCTGCATTGTAAGCGTTCGTAACCGTTTGAACCTCCATCTCCGAAGCGATGCGACGTTGCAGACCCGTTTCGCTCAACTGGTAGTATTTCGCAACTTCCCCATACGAATCACTGATCTGGTGCGCCAATTCAAATTCCTGCTGTTGCAAAATCGATTGACTGCGAGCCAGGGACAACGTTGCGTTGCGGACGGCGGCCATTTCTTTCCGTTTACCGATGGGCGTACTGAAACTGAAACCGGCTTGCCAATCCTGGTACTTGTCGTGGGTGATCGAACGGTAAGCACTGTCTGTGTCGTTGATCCATTCCGCTCCGACACCATTCCAACGATAACTGGCGTTCAAGTCCAGCCTCGGGAGAAGGAAATTCTTGCTGGCGAGCAATTCCAATTCCTTCTTTTTGACGTCCCATTTTTGTTTACGCAGTTCCGGCGACCGGGCAAGTGCTTCGGTCAGAAGGTCACGCCAATCGAGTTTCAAAGGAGCAAGCGTCGGTTCCGACGACGGACGGAAGAAACGACCATCGGTCGGCGAAATCCCCATGATATAACGGAGAGTTCTTTCCGCTTTGAACAAGTTGTTTTGAGCCTGTTCGGCACGGGATCGGAAAAGGAAGAGTTGGTTTCTTGCCTGCGTTTCGGCTTGAGCGGTTCCACCTGCTCCACCGGCTTCAAGTCTCGTGTTGACGAAATTCCAGGTCGTTTGGGCCGAAGTGTATCCCGCTTTGACCGATTCGAGATAATGGTAAGCGTAATACAGGTTCCAGTAAGCCCGTTCAACGTCGTACACGAGATTACGGGTCGCCATTTCAAAGTCGGCCAGCGTCATGTCGGTGTTGATTCGAGCAACCGAAACACCGTTGGAAAAGCCGGGAATCGCTCCCGGTCCGGCGATACGGTTAAACTGGACGCCGCGCCCCTGCAAAAGGGGTTGCGAAAATCCGCCTTCGAGATACGCCGCCCAATACGGCGGGGTGTATCGGGAGTTGCCATTACCCGCATAGTAGTTGTTGCCATTGGTTACGAAGTACGTACCACCGGACGCCGCCGTTTTTTGAATGCTCGTTTGGAACGTCCCAAGATCGTTTGTCGGTGCCATAAGACGATTCAAGTCTCCACGATCTTCATACGACCAACCGAGAGACGATTTGAGTTGGGCATCGAATGCCGACAGGGCCGCTTCGACACCGTAACGCGGATCGCTTTCGACGAGCGCGACATCGTAGGTGGTTGCAACGGAGTTCGGGGCACTCAGGAGTGCTTGCGGTACTCCCTGAATCCCGGAGGAACTGAACCCGACCCCGCTGAGCGTTCGCAGGATACGGCTGTTCTGCATGGTAGTACAGATCGCCTCCTCCAGCGAAAGATCGTAGGCTTCGCGTGGAATATCCGGGTTGGCAACCGTGAACGGTTCCATTGCACCAAGAACTTCCTGGGAGGTCTCGACGTGTGTGTCCGGGTATTCGATCCGAGTTGCGTTTTTAATGTAGTGTTTATCGATTTGACCTTTCGACCCCAGGTATACCGGGTGGGCTGGGCCGCAACCGAGGACGCCGGCAATGAGTATGCCCACGATAAACTGTTGAATTCGTTGTCGTCCATTCATCAGACTACTTCCTTGTGCTAGTAAGGGTATGGAATGAGCCGATTCTTTCTTCCTTAAAAAACGACCGACTCGTTCTGTCTATCAAATTGGTGAAAAATTGAAGGGGAAAGGAAGCAAAATGTTTACTTCCTGACGAAACTTTGCGTAAACAGCGCAATTGTAAAAAATACTTTTATCCGTAAAGTTTTTATCGTCGTTAAACTTGACTTAGATTAGCAAAACCCAAATAAATTATTGATTTCACTTTATTGGCAAAGTCTGTTTTATAGTAAAAGTTTACCTGTATTCTCTATCTTGCATCATTTACCCCCCTTTTAGCCGGTACTCCACGTCTACACAGAGCATCGGATAAAATGCCTACTCCCGTTATCAGTGGATCGTCCCACATTTAGGGAAATATCAGAATTTTACTTCCCCTCGCTATTTCACGAATAACTCCGGGAATTCCTATTTTCCGGGGAATTAAAATAAGCAAAAGATTGGATAGATTAGAAACAAACTGCCTAAACCGCCTGGTTTGACAAAACGTCTCGCAGGGCGAGACGGCTAAACGTTCTCCTGTTCTCTCCAGTTGCATCAATTGATTGCCGGGATACAATGGTATTGTCCTTCCGAGTTCCCCTTGGTTCATTTGAAATCGATGCAACCCAAATATCTTGGCCCTTACCGTATTTTTGATGTGGTCGGTCGCGGCGGCATGGGTGCCGTTTATGAAGCGATTCATACCGAAACACACGAAAAAGCGGCAATCAAAATGCTCCTCTTTCCCTTTGAGGAGGATGTCGAGCTTCGCTTACGCTTCAAAGCGGAAATTGAAACGTTGAAAAGTATGCGGCATCCGAATATCGTTCGCCTTATGGGGATCGGTGAAGGTGAAGGCGAAGAGCAACAGATGCTCTATTATGTCATGGAGTTTGTCGACGGACAAAGTTTACAACAGGAACTCCGAAAGAAACGTTTTTTCACTTGGGGCGAAGTCTGTAAAATCGGTTTGGAACTCTCCAAGGCTCTCAAGCACGCCCATGATCGCGGAATCTTTCACCGGGACATCAAGCCGGCCAACATTCTTTTGGAATACAACGGCGACGTAAAATTGTCCGATTTCGGAATCGCCCACATTTACGGCGGAAATCGATTTACCCACGCAAACTCCGTCGTGGGAACATTGGAGTTCATGTCGCCGGAGCAGGCACAGGCAGGACCAATCGGACCGAAAACCGATCTCTACTCGCTTGGCGTCGTTCTTTACACTCTCTTGCTCGGTACTCCTCCCTACCCGGCGAAAACGCTTGCCGAAGTTCTACAAAGGCACCAAGGCGGTCCCCCACCGAAAATCAGCGAGACACGTCCTGACGTTCCCGAGATGTTTGAAACGCTCATTATGGAACTGTTGAGCATCGCTCCGGAAAATCGACCGACCAACGCCTACCTTCTTGGACGGCGTCTCGAAATGATTCTGCGAGCGTATCTTGGCAATCCCGGCCTGGTGAAAGTTCGACCGTCTGAAAAAAATGCCAGGCAGGTTGCTCACGCTTCTTCAGCCGCTCCGCCACTACTGGAAGAAACCTCCACGCTTATTCTCGCAGGCGCAAGTTCGAAAGAACCCCAAAAGAGAAAACCGTCCCCTTCGAGAACCGGCAGTTCTCCAATGAGTCTCGACGAATTTCAATCCGATTTTTCCCTTTCACGCCCCGATCACTCGGCACACCAAAAAAAAACGACCGAAAAAGTCAGGCGTGCCAATCAGTATTTACGAAACCTTTATTTCAGCAAGCGAAAAGACGCATTCGCAGTTGCCAGAAAAAACATCCTTACGGAATCCCGGTTTTGTCCAGCGGGGGCACCTGAAGATTCGTTGCTTTCCGAACCGGAAACTCCACAAACGGAAAACGGGTCTCCTGTAGTTCGTCGGCCCACATCGGAGCAAATCGATCCATTGGAAAGTCTTAATCGAGCGGGAATGACCACGGAAAAACATTCCCGTTTTGTACCGGTTCTCGAAGAGGAACTCGACAGTTTGGACAAGTACGAAAACAAAACATCGCAGAAGGCGATTTCCATTCAAACGATTTTCTTGTCAACCTGTTTGCTGGGAATCGGATTTTTCATTTATTACCTTCTGCAACCGGTTTCTGCGGACACGCTTTACCAGCGTATCCTCCAGGTAACCGGAACGCCGAACGAAGAAGACGCCCCGAAAGTGTCCCGTATTCTGAGGGCGGAAAGCAATATCGAATTGTTTCTCGCTCTTTATCCGAGCGATTTACGTGCAGAACAAATGCACCGTTATACGGAAGAAATCAAGCTTGAAAAATTGCAACGGGAATTCGATTTCCGTATCAATCGGCTTCAAAGCACGGACAATTTACAGCCGTTGGAACGAACCTGTCTGGAAGCGTTTACGCTTGCTCGAACGCAACCGGAAAAAGCGATCCTGAGATTCCAGGCCATCCTTGATCTTTATGGTGCCAAACCGGAATCGTCCGAGGAATTCAATCCCGACGATGACCACAAAGGGCGTCCCCGTTCGGAGAGTCGAAACGATCTCTGTCTGGAACTTGTTCGCCGCCGGCTTGCGGCAATTCAAAGTCAATTGTCGCCCCAGGTGGAGGATCAGAAGGATTTTTTACGGAATCGATTGGATAAAGCCGCTGAAATCAACGAGGTTCTGCCGGAGCAGGCCGACGCGATCCGGCGTGGTATCATTGAAATTTATCAGGACAAGCCTTGGGCCGCCCCTTTTGTCGAACGTGCAAAAGAAGAGGTCTGCGGACAGTAATCCGTCAATCGCCGCACAGGGTGCGGCGGCTAACTTCATGTTTCATTTTTTTGTTTGCTTATTCACTATTTATGCCGCCGGAGCGGAACCGGTCGTTCATTGGGGTTCTTCGCCGCAAAGGAACAACGTTTCGCAAGCGGTCGATCTTCCCGAAAGCTGGCATCCCGGCCAGTTCGACCGGCGTAGCGGAAAATGGATCGGCAGCGACCGCGTTAAAAACGTTCGCTGGGCCGCTCCGTTGGGAACAACGAGTTATTCCACGCCGCTCGTTGTCGGCGAAAAGATTTTTAGCGGAACCAACAATAAATCCGGGTTCGATCCGAAATACCCGGCGAATGTCGATTTGGGTGTTCTCGTCGCCTTTCGCCGTGAAACCGGAGAGTTTCTCGGTCAAATTGCCTGGGAAAAACTCGACGGCAGCATGGATTGGCCGGAACAGGGGATTTGTTCCAACCCCGCCGCCGAAGGAAACCGGCTTTGGCTCCTCAACAATCGAAACGAAGTCGTTTGTTTGAATATCGAACCGAATATTCCCGAAGTGCTCTGGTCCTTCAACATGGTCGAGCGGCTTCAAACAAGACCGCACCACGCGAGCTGTTCTTCCATGCTGGTTCTCGACGACCTGCTTTTCACGGGCACCTCCAACGGCGTCAGCGCGGACGAAAAAACCGTACCCGCTCCGAACGCTCCGAGTTTTATCGCTCTGGAAAAAACGACCGGCGAGCTGGTCTGGAGCGACGCAAGTCCCGGCGAAAATATTTTGGACGGCCAATGGGGTTCGCCCTCTGCTCTTCAATGGACCGATTCCACAGGAAAACCACGAACGCAAGTGATTTTCCCCGGCGGAGACGGTTGGCTCTACGGGTTTGAAGTCTTGCCAAAAAACGAGGCAAAACGAGTTCTTCCTTCGTGGAAATTCGACTGCAATCCCAAGGAAGCCGTCTGGAAAGATTTTGGAAGAGGGGATCGCAGTATTTTGGTCGCAACGCCCGTCGTGCTGGGAACGAAAATTTACATTGCGACCGGCCAAGACCCGGAATCCGGTGCAGGACCGGGAATTTTGTGGTGTCTCGACCCAACCAATATTTTGGAGTCTTCCGACGAGCAAGAAGGCTTTATCGATTTGAGCGAACACCTGGTTCTCGACCCGGACGGAAAACCGGTTCCGCCAAGACGAACCCAGGCGTTTGACGAATCGCAAGGCGAAAAGATCGTTGCCAACCCGGATTCGGCGGCAATTTGGTCTTATCGTGGCAAAAATCCGGAATCGAAAGAATTTGAAGACCGCTTCCATCGCACGATCAGCCCGGCAGTCGTTGCGGATGGATTCGTTTTTACGGGAGATTTTGCGGGGGTCGTGCATTGTCTGGACGCTCAAACCGGCGATTGTTACTGGACTTACGACATGATGTCCACGATTTGGGGTGGAGGACTTGCCGCCGACGGAAAATTTTTCATCGGCGACACCGACGGCGACGTTGCGGTCTTTGAAATTTCCAAAGAGTTCAAGTTGCTCAAGGAAATTAACATGGGAGCGTCAATTTATGCTGCACCCGTCACCGTAGGGCGGTCGATCTTGATCTCAACGTGCAGATACGTGTTTTTCGTGGAAAGTGGGGAGTAGCGATATGGGCATCGGGACGTCGGGAATCGGGAATCGGGAATCGGGAATCGGGAATCGGAAAAAGGGAAATCGATTTCCGATTTCCGATTTCCGATTTCCTTCTATGCCCTATGCCCTATGCCCTATGCCCTTGACGGTCCTTTCCTTTCTTTTTGTCCTCTTCGGCGTTTTCCAGCCCGCTTGGGGAGCGGAAACATGGTTGGTCAACGCCAACAAGCTGACACTCGAATACCGCCAGAAACTCGATACGCTTGCAAAGTGGTGCGACGAGCACGACCTTCCGAAAGAAGCGGGAAAAATCCGGCGTTGCGTGCCGCCGCAAGCGGACGATAAAATCTACATCCCCCAATTGCCGACATCGGTGCTTCGTGCTTCTTCCAACGACAAAGAAACGTCCGAAACATCCGATTCAGAAGAAAACGACGATTTTGATTGGGAAACCGAATTGTGGAAAACCCGAAGAACTTACGCGGCCAAGTTGTTCACTTGTGCCAAAGCCGCCGCCAAACAGGATCGCGGTACACTGGCGATTCAAATGTCCCTCGCCGCTCTTCAAGCCGACCCGGACCACGAAAAAATTCGGAAGTTGCTCGGATTTGTTCAATACAAAAATGAATGGAGAACCCCTTGGGAAGCGGAACAATTGAAAAAGGGATACATCGATCATCCCCGATTCGGTTGGATACCCGAAAAAAATGTCAAACGATACGAAGCCGGAGAACGGCTGTACGGCAAAAAATGGATCAGCGAAGGCGAAGATCGGTATTTTCACGGGCAGGATGTCCGCAAAGGTTGGGTGATCGAGTCGGAGCACTACATCTTGACGACCAATCACAGCATGGAAGAAGGAGTCCGTCTGAGCCGAAAACTGGAGGACCTCTATCGGGCCTGGAAACTCCTTTTTTACCGATACATGGCTTCCGATGAAGGATTGGCGTCTTTGTTTGAAGGAAAAAGCAGTCCCAAAGCCGGTCCCAAAGAT
Organism: uncultured Planctomycetaceae bacterium; assembly: GCA_964576215.1. GTDB lineage: Bacteria > Planctomycetota > Planctomycetia > Pirellulales > Thermoguttaceae > JAVBSX01. The sequence continues at coordinate 9,447 of CAZNVM010000186.1, read as the reverse complement.
CGGAAACATCAAATTTTCGTCTTTCGAAATCAGGAAGACTATAAAACCAGTTTAGCAAAGGAGAAACCGGAAATCGCCGAAACCATCGGGCTTTACACGTTCAAGCGATGTTACTTTTTTTCCGTCGATTCCAATTCGAGTCGTCAGCAAAAGGAAGATGTGGACCGAACCCTCCTGCACGAAGCGACGCACCAACTTTTTGAGGAAAGCCGCCATGCGAACAGTTCGATTGCAGAAAAAGAAAACTTCTGGATTATCGAAGGAATCGCCATGTATATGGAAACGCTCCGTAGCGAAGAGGAATACTACGTTGTCGGAGGAACCGGCGATATTCGTTTCAGAAATGCAATCGCAGAGGCTCTTCGTGAGGATTTTTACGTTCCCCTTGAGTTGCTCGTCAAATTGGGACGTCCGCGTTTTCAGGGGGGTGGCAAACTGCAGGAGATTTACGCCCAATCCGCCGGCATGACGCATTTCCTGATGCACGCCGAAAACGGAACGTTCCGTGACGCCACGATACAATATTTACGTTTGATTTACGAAGGGAAGGATGATCCCGACACGCTCCGGACATTGACGAAACGATCCTATGAGGACCTGGACGAAATGTATCGGAAATACTTAAACCGTAAACAAATGGTAACTCAAAACAGTCAGGGCATCGGGCATCGGGCATCGGGCATAGGTGATAAGTGAAAAACTTCCTCCGATTCCCGATTCCCGATGCCCGATGCATCAGATCGCGTCAAGCTCAACCGAAATGTAATTCATACCAAGGTCGGGAGAGTTGATTTTTTCCAACTCCGGGTTCAGTTTTCCCTGATCCAGAAGGTAAGTGACGCCGCGTTCCATTTTTTTCGCTTGTACGATTAATTTCTCCATCATTTTCATCATGTCTTGATCCGTATGTTTGGGAAGTGCTTCGGTCACGACGGAGGTGATTTTTAAGGAAAACGGTTGGTTGTTCTTCAAGAAGGTAAAATTCGTCCGCTCCAGACCCTGCCGGATTTTTTCGACTTCCGCAACAGTCCTGCGAAGTCCCACGTTGACAGTAACGATGAAAAAACAGTTCCCGTAGTAAATACCGGTTAAATCCTGGGAAGAAAACGCCTTTTCCATCAGGTCTCCCATGTAGGCGATCACTTTGTTTCCGGCAATGATCCCGTGCTCCTCGTTGGTTTCACCGAACTTGACCAAATCGAGCAGTGCGAAGCAAATTTGCCGTGATTCCTGACGCTTTTGCTTCCACCAATCGAAAAGAGTCACTTCCAAACCGATCCGGCAACGTAACCCGCTGATCTCGTCGACAAAAAGTTGGGGGGCGATCATGTCCATGCGATTTTCGTACCGTACCATCGTTAAAAAACCTTTTTCCTGTTGGTCCTGCAAACGATGGCGTGCCAAACGGAGTTTCGAAAGTTCCTTGAGCAATTTTGAAACGGTCTCTTCAGTCTCCTCCGGATTCATACAGTCGATATTATTGATCGTCGTTTCAATTTGTGCGGCCTGCTCCATGTTGGAGTATTCAATTTCCTCGACAAGGTACGATAATTCGCCGAACTCGTCGATTCGGTTTTTCATTTTTTCAGTCAATTCCGCTTGCGCCGTGAGATAATTGACACAATCGTCCCGAAGCTCTTCCATACTGGTTTTGACCATGGAAACATCGGCACTTCCACGAGCGGCCCGAAGTCGGCGATCAAGCTCCGCTGAAAAAATACCGCTCTTCATAATGACGCTGTTGAGTTTCAAAATCGACGTTTCGACATGCTTTTCTCCCATGAACCACGATTCCGTTCCCTTGGATTTGAGAATGTCCGCCAAATTATCATCGAACAGTTCACGTTGCGGTGCAACCATTTCGATTTCGTCCGACTCATCGTCGAGCAGGTCGGAAATGTTTGCTTGCGAAATGCCTTTGAGAATAGCATCGATGTTCCGGGAAGCGTCCTGCTCCTCCGTCGGTGCTTCCTTCACTTCTCTTTTTCGAAGAAGTCCGTTGGCAAATTCCCGTACCCTCTCCAGAAGAGTAACCGACTTTTCGGTCCATTGTTTCAAATTGAACGGAAGTGCCTGAAGCGATTCACGAAAGTGAGGTAATTCCCGGAAACTCAGCAGCATCAACACATCTTTCATCGTCGGCGGACCGTACCCCAACAGTATGGCAAGGTACAAACCCATTGCCGCATTGGTGAATGTCAGCAAAATGATGAAAAAAGTAAAAAACATGGAAGCGGAGCAAAAAAGAAATCGGGACCATCCAAAAATAGCCCGTAACGCAAAACATTTTGTAGCAAGTGAAGAAAATCTTGCGTTTTTTCGTTAATTTGCCCGCGATATTCTACCTAAAAGGCATAATCGACAAAACTGGCGTCAGTCGTCCGCAGTAAGGCTTTCGCCAGAAAGTATTCCGCAAGAAGCAACAAGGGAACCCATCCGGGGACTGCACTGCACTTTGTCCCCGGCTCTTTTGATTATTCCCTTTGTTACGGCTCAAAACTCCCTGAGGTGATGTTGAGCAATTGCTCTTCCAGATAATCGGAAAGCCGCTCGGCAAGAAGTATCTCGTCGATTTTTTCGAAACGCGGAAGAAGCCGCCTGATTTCCGCCGCAACCTGCAACTCAACGAGCGATCCCCCTTTTTCCAGGGCGTTCATAAAACGGTGTGCTTGCGCCTTGGGACGAAGAAACGCACATATCCTTGCACGGCGACCGAGAAAGTGGACCGCTTCCCGAAGCGTAATGCTCCGCAGGGTCAACGTTGCGGTCTTGTTTCCCCATTCGTCGTAGTCGTCCTGCTCGAAGTCGAACGTTGCCGAACTGCCCCGAAGAAAATCGGCAATGGAATCCTCGTTGTCCAATTCCTCTTGGTAGGCCGCTTCGATCAAACCGCGTCCGTCGATCCAACGGACCTGATGCGTCTCATCGAATACTCGCACAAAAATGCCGGGATTTTCCAGATTCTCACGATTGGTTGACATAGTATCGCTCCATAATATGTAATATGTGGTAAAAAATAGCGCGGAGCACCGACAGGAACACCTCCAACACAATTTCCATTCTACACAAAAAACTGTGTTGCGTCTAGGTTATTTGCGAATTTTTTCTCAATTTATGCACTTTTTTTTGAAAAAATCCTCAAAAAAGCACTTTTTTTGCCGGAAAATGGGTTGACTTTTAGGATTATGTTAAATTTGACGGTTATTATGGTCGATGTTTGAAAGAAGCGATCCTTCATTTTACTCACCTTTCGACGAAAATGCGGACTTCATTTCATTTACCAAAGACCGTACTTCAGAAACGCCGTTGTTGCGCGGCGGTGGTCCTGATTATCCTGACGCTCAGCGGTTGTTGCATCGAAACGAAAGATAAACCGGGCATCGTCGTACGGGGAGATTGGGCACTCGAACTGAACCGTTCACGAGCAATCGAGTGGGTTGCCTACGATTCCGGCGATCGTTCTTCCGGCATACGAAAAAAGAAAAAGGGGCACCACGCCCCTTGTGGAAAATGGGGCTGTTTGCTCTGCGCTTTGGGACCGAACACCGGCGAAGAAGAGTCGGAGACCGAAGAAGAACAAAAACCGTTGACCGTAACCCCGCCGCAATACATGGGACAGTATCCCTTGTTGCCCCCTCCACTTTCCGGGATCAGCCCATTTTACGCAGGTCCCCCGCCGGGTCTTGGCGGACCGTTGCCCCCTTTTATGCCCCCCTTTGTGCCGCAACCCGTTCCGGTTATCAACCCGAGAACAGGCCAACAACAATTGATGCAACCGGTGATGCCGGGGCAACCGGGCATGTTGATGCTTCACGCCCAAAACGGACAACCGGTTATGGTTAATCCCGCTCCGCTTGGGAATTCCGAATTCCGAATTCCGAATTCTCCTATCCTCCCTCCGTTGGCCCCGGGAATGCTTCCGCCGTTCGCACCCCCGGTCCCCCCTAGTGTTCTTGGTCCCCCCGGTGCTCTTGGTGCTCCTCCTTGGGGAATGGCAATGGTCAATCCGATGACCGGCCAGTTGTTTCCCAATCCGTATCCTCCCGGTGGCGATTCGGAAGAACAAGCAACGGAGAAAAACGCCTCCGCCGACACGCCTCAGTCCCCGATGCCGACGCCCCGATTTCATCCGGTGCCGACGCAACCGGTGTTCCAGCGAACGTCAGGGATTGCGACGACGAAAGAAGCGGAAACGGAACAACGTCTGCGGCAGTTGAAACTGGAAAAAGCGTTGGGAATGAAAGTTCCGGAAGGAGCGAAAATTGCTCCGAATGGTGTCAACCAGCAAATCCTTCAAACGACTGCGGCAAGCGGCGGGAAAGGAGGTGGTCCGGTCAACGGCTCCCCTTTTTCCTCTATCAATGGAATCCTGGGGTTGAACGAAAATGAGTCCCGACGCAACCAAACTCTCGGACCGGCGGAAATGAAATACCTGCAAACGCAGGAACAGCAGATTCTGGTACAAAAAACACAAATTGCCGAACTCCAGCAGGCGTTGCGCAAATCACGGCGTAATGATGTGGTCGTCGATTCTTCGGATTCCCGCCTCTGGACGCAATTGTTCGACAGTTCCGAATTTCCCGTTTCCCAACATGAAGTTGTGGTTGGAGACATATTGATCGGAGACGTGCCGTTTGAAGAGGAGTACCTTGAGGAAGAATCGGATTTCGTTCAGGAGAGGTCCCGTCCGGCGCCATTGAAAAACATACCGAATCCTCCGCCGTTGAAAACATCCCGGAGCAGTTCGCTTTCACCGTTGAGTTGGTTTGCACCTTCCGGTGATGCCGAAAGAGCGGCGCAATACGCCAGAAAAGCGGCAATGCAGGCCGCCGTACAGAAAAAGTCAAGGGAAAACATTCTGCCAAAAATTTCCTCCAATTTGACGCCACCCTGGTTGGCGTCAAAACCGGCGGCAAGGGTTCCTTCCCGGGAGCATTTCCGTACTGAAAATCCGTTGATTCGCCGGGAAAGCGAAATCAATCCGATTCAGCAGGTTTCACAGGTGCGAACGGAGGTTTCTTCGCAGGATTCCGTGTCTACGGAAATGCTTACGGAAGAAGAATACGAGGAGGAAGCCGAAGAAATCCTTTCGCAACCGGAGGAAATCGTACAACTTCCGTTTCAGGAAGAACGGCAACCGATTCGTCTTAATGGAAACGGACCACGCAAAGACGCGCCGATTCCCAACTGGTCGAGAACCGGAAACGCTCCGCCGAACATTCCGCCGGTCTATTGCGTTCCCAAAACGACGGTCCCGCAACTGGGTGTATACGGGAAAAGATAGCAGATTTAGTGGTTAGTGGTTAGTGGTTAGTGATTAGTGATTTCCTATGCCCGATGCCCGATGCCCCTGACGGTTTTGAGTATCTGTTTGTTTACACTTTAAGTTACTTTAACGCAAGAAAGAGGCCGAGCAGCACGAGAAGCAGTGCGCAGAAAGCGGCAATGCCGAAACCGACGATCCGGCTCTTCGGGTTTTGGAAACCAAAGCGGACCGATCCGGACTTTTTCGTTACAGAATCCTCCTTGCCGGACGATAACCAGAGGGGTGGTGTCATCTGTCCGACGTCCTCGTCTGCCGGCAACGCCGGAACGACGCTTAACGGTGTTTCGGCTGTTTCGGCTTTCGGCTTGACCAATGCCCTGACGAACGATTTGCAGTTGGGAAACCGGTCTTCCCGCTTCTTTGCAAGTGCCTTGAACAGGGCCGCGTTGATGTAGGCCGGATACTTGGGAACCGGTTCCGGCTTGTCATTCAGCACACGCTCACGGAGGAGACCGACTTTGCTGTCCATAAACGGCAACCGACCGGCAAGCAGTTCATACGCCGTTACCGCCAGGGCGTACTGGTCGGTTCTGGCGTCCTGGAACCGCCCCATCCACTGTTCCGGTGCCATGTAAGGACGGGTACCGACAATGCCCATCGCCGCTTCGCTGACCTGAGCCATACTGGTTCGAATCTCTTCCGCAAGCCCGAAGTCGATGATCTGCACGCCATCCTTCTTGCCGATCATAATGTTTTGCGGCTTGATGTCCCGATGGATCACTTTCATCTCGTGGGCGTAGTCCAGCCCCCTGGCAACGGCCCAAAGAATCTGCACGGCGTCTGTGGACGACATCCTGCCTTGCTTTTCGATTTGCTTTCGCCTGTACTCGTCCAACGACATTCCGTCGATGTATTTCATTACGAGGTAGTAACCGTGTTGCGGATCGGCAAACAGACCGTAAACGGGACAGATATGTTTATGCTGGAGCGCATGGACTTTCTTGAACGAGTCACGCACCCCATCCATCGCTTCCTGGACATGCTGAATTTCTTTCGGCACGAATTTGAGAACAACGAAACGGTCGGCGGTCAGATCGTAGGCTTTCCAAACCTCGCCCATTCCGCCGCGTCCGAGTTGAAATTCGAGACGGAAATTGTCACCGAGTACGTTACCCGGTATAAGTTTTTCCAGCTTTTCGTGTACGGATGGGACGTAGGATCCCGTCGCGGCCAAATCGAATGAAGGTTGGGGCACTATTGGGTCGGGCGGGTCGGGCGGGTCGGGTTGGTCGGGTTGCCCTTCCGGCCTTGACCCGGATGACGTAAAATCAATGGTAACATCAATGGCGACATCATCGGAAGCAGGCGGCGGCAAAGGTGCTTGTGCCTCCTCCGGTGGGGGGAGGACGAATCCACGACCACACGGACACCTGGCCTGCCGTCCGGCAAGCTGATCCCTGACTTGGTACGTCTTTCCACACTCACAGTGGTAAGTTATCATGGTTTCTGCTTAATGCTTGAAATGCCGTTTTCCCGTGAAGATCATTGGGATGGAGAACCGGTTGCACGCTTCAATCACGGCGTCGTCCCCCCGGGAACCGCCGGGCTGGATGATCGCCGCAACGCCGACCTGGGCGATTTTTTCAATGGAATCCGGGAACGGAAAAAAGGCGTCGCTGCCAAGCACGGAACCGTGTGCATGCTCTGCCGCTTTCTTGATTGCGATTTCGACGGAATCGACCCGACTCATCTGGCCCGCTCCGGCACCGAGTAGCATTTGATCCTTGCAAAGCGTGATTGCGTTCGATTTGACGTGCCGCACCAATTCCCAGGCAAAACGCAGATCGTCCATCAGTTCCTTCGCCGGTTTGGTTTCCGTTACGATTTGCCAGAGGCTTTCGTCGTCCGGTTCAATGTCCGCTTCCTGGAGCAACGCTCCTCCTTCCAGCGGACGGACCATCCACCGGGCCGGTTTCTTTTCCAACGAACCGCACGCAAGTAATCGGACGTTCGCTTTCCATTTCGGTTGCGTCGTCAGAATTTCCAACGCTTCCGGCGTGAATTCCGTTGCGACAATCGCTTCGACGAACAAGCCGGGCGTGCAGAGATAATTCGCACAGTCCGCGTCGCACGGACCGTTGAAACCGAGCACGGACCCGAACGCGCTGAGCGGGTCGCCTTCCATCCCTTTTTTGAGAGCGTCCGCCATTTTTTCCGCAGAGCCGGCTCCGCACGGGTTGTTGTGCTTGACGACGGAAACCGCCGGTTTCGTAAAGGAGCGGACGATTGCCAGGGCCGAATCAAGGTCAAGGATATTATTGTACGAAAGCTCTTTGCCGTTGAGTTGCCGGGCGGAAACGACATTGGCCGCGGCCGACTTGGTGTCAACGTAAAGTGCCGCCTGCTGATGCGGATTCTCGCCGTACCGGAGAACGTCTTTCCGCTTGAAATTCAACGCCAGACGGCTGGGAAACGCTCCGTCTTCCGTTCGTTCGATGAAGAATTGGGAAATCGCCGCATCGTAAGAGGCCGTGTGCGTGAAAGCGTCCTTGGCGAGAGCTTGACGCAACTGGAGCGTCGTCGAACCGGTCGATTGAATTTGCTCCAGAACGAGCGGATACTGCTGGGCATTGGTTACGACCGTCGTAAAACGGTGGTTTTTCGCCGCCGCACGAATGAGCGACGGGCCGCCGATGTCGATGTTTTCAATCGCTTCGGCGTCGGTTACGTTTTCTTTGGCAACGGTTGCCTCAAACGGATAAAGATTAACGACCACGAGTTCGAAACTGAGTATCCCGTGTTCGATCAGCGAGTTCATGTCGTCCGAAACATCGCGTCGGCAAAGAATCCCGCCGAACACTTTCGGGTGGAGCGTTTTGAGACGCCCGTCCATCATTTCCGGGAAGCCGGTGTACTCGGAAATGTCCCGAACCGGAATTCCCTCGGTTTGAAGGTGTTTTCGCGTTCCCCCGGTGCTGTAAATTTCGACCCCCGCCGCAACCAACCCTTTGGCAAACGCCGAAAGTCCCATCTTGTCGCTAACACTGATAATCGCTCGCTTAATCATTTTTTTAATTACGAATTACTTTTTTTAATTACGAATTACGAATTACGAATTACGAAATTAGGAAATCGATTTCTCATTTCTCATTTCTCATTTCTCATTTCCAAACGGTTCCTTGTCTTGTTCCGACGGTTTTGGTTCGACCGAGGAAGAAGGAGGAAATCAGGATACACAGGGCGAGAACAACCAAAAGTCCGGTCCCGACGCAACGCAGAATATAGCGATCCTTGAACGTTTCGTAGTTTTCCCGGAAATTCATGCTCATTGCCGGACCGTCCTTGACCAGATTCCAGTAGCTCCTCGCGTCAACCGGGTTAAGGTGGTCGATGATTTCGTCAGTAATCTCGAAGAAATATCTTTCGTCTATCGGAATCGGCGTAGAGTCCTGAAGAGTAAACCTTCCCGCATAATGATAGTAGACCTGTTTGTCCAAAACATCCTGCGGTTTCGGAAAAGTAAATAAGACCGTATAAGTGCAGTAAGCAACGGCGGCAAACGTAAGATACAGCCCGATCAAAAAAACGTTGAAATTAACCCGGCGGCTGGTCGATTTTTTGACAGTTGGCTCGGCGGGGACGTCCGGAGCCGATGGCGATTGTATTTGAACTCCCCCTTCCGGCGGCAACTGTTTGATTTTGAGCAAGCTCGGAATTCTCAGGCTTAGTCCGCAATCACAGAGGACGTTTCCTCCCGCTTGAGACGTTTCAATGGAAACTTCTTTACCGCAGGAACAAGGCAAGAGATATTTTTGCGACATGATCGGTATTTCTCCCAACGAAAATGAAAAACGAAACAGGGTGAGATTATACCGTAAAATCACAATTCCTAAAGAGGGTTGCTTGCCCAGTCCGCTAACAAGTTTGTATGAATGGCAGCCGGGAACGGAGCGCAGCGCAGCGACCGGATTTCCCCGCGATTCGGTCCGGTCGCTTCCGTGAAACGGAGGCGAGCTCTGCTGAGGAGCAACTCGTCAAGGGATAGCGGCGTGGACATTGGAACCAAAAGGAGCAACGACCCGATGAACGGCATCGGGGGCGTTCACAACGGTATCATTGGCAAGGATTTTTCGACTTTGGTCCATGACGCAGACTTGAATAACGTTCTGGTGATAGTCAAG
>CAZNVM010000185.1:0-3240 GCA_964576215.1 uncultured Planctomycetaceae bacterium | reverse complement strand
GTGATTCTGCTCATATTGTTGCCTTTGTGTTGATAATTGTTAATTTCCAATAGCAGCCCGGAGCGTAAGCAACGGGTTATCGCCGGTTTAAGCGACCAAACCGGTCACTGACGTTCCCGGCTGCCGTTTCTTGGGATGGTCATGACGTGACATCCGTTTGTTTTATTTTTTGCAACGAAGGTTCAAGTCTATTCTTGTTTGACACAAGCCACAGTAACAGAACCATGGTGTGTTTTCGTCACTATAACCAGTTTCTAAAGTCATACATGAGATTGTTTGTGACTTTTCCCAACAGGTGGGACAAAGTGTGGGAGTGATAAAATCAAACATGTTCGATTTTTTGGCAAGGCGATACCATCCCACTTCGTAAGTCATTTGCAGATCGTACAGATCAATCAATTCCATCCATTGTCGGTTATTCTCAGCAATGATGTCCTGTGTCGGTACGATTACGGGTTGAATACATTGGTGTTCAAAGGTAATCGAATTGGGAATACTTGAACTTGTGATTGTTTTTTCATGTTCAAATGAAATCGGCAACACCAAATTTTGGGGTGTAGCCGTGATTTTATGTAAATTGACCTCGTAAAAAGGACTCCTTTTTGAGATAGTAACATATTGGTTCAAAACAAGTTACGTCTCAGTCGCAAAAGGAGTCCGGAATGAGATCAGACGTTATTATCGAGGAAATGATGACCAAAGTCAAGCACAATTTGCAAAACCACGCCGAAAAACTGGACGCGGCCTTGACTGCTGAAAATGCGGAAATGGTCTCCAGGTGCATCATGGGGGCGGTCATGGAGGCTGCGGCCGCCGGGTTCAAAACCTATGTTCAGGAAAACGAAATTCGGGATAACACGGTCGTCCATGCCGGGCAAAAATATCAATTCAACCGCACGAGCAACAAGGAGTTTTCGACGATTTTTGGAAAAAGCGTATTCGAGAGACGATTATATCAAAACGCGGATGGCGAAAGTTTCGTGCCGCTTGACCATGCGTGGGACATGGAAGGCCAGTTCGCGACCATCGAAGTTCGCGAGGCCGTTTTGTTTGCCCAGTCGCTCATGACCGCCCGTGAAGCCCGGCAGGTTTTCGACAAGTGTTCCACGTTCAGCCTCGCGGAATCGTCCTTCAAGAAGATCGCGGAGCAGATGGGGGCTTATCTCGAAGACAACATCGACGACTTGCTGGAAACGATTCGCAAGGAAGAGGTGATGCCGATGGAAGAAGTCAAGGTCGTTGCCGTGAGCCAGGATGGCGTCAATGTTCTTTTGCAGGAGTCCGGCAAAAAGAAAGGCCGCAAACGTCAGCGTCCCGGCGAGCGAAAGCAGGCGACCGAAGGCGAATTCGATTCGCCGACGTCGTACAAAAACGCGGTTGTCGGTTCGGTTTCGCTCTATGGCGATGTGCCGGCGGATGAGGAATCACCGCTGCGATTGCAGAGCCGGTACCTTGCCAGGATGCCGGAAGACAGAGCGTTGACGCTCAAGTCGCAGTTGGACAAAGAGGTGGCGTCAACCTTGAATCGCCTGCCGAAAAACATTGTGAAGGTGTTCGTTTCCGACGCCGCGCAGGGCATCCGCAAGGAGGTCGACACGAATCCCCTGTTTGATGATTTTGAAAAGATCATCGACTATTATCACACGACCGAGCACCTGTCCAATGCGGCGGAAGCGATCTTCGGCACAAACAATCCGGAAGGCGAAACGTGGTACGAGTCGAAACGATTGTTGTTGCTGGAGACCGAAAACGGTGCAAACGACGTTTATCGTTCGCTGTTGTATTATCAAAAAAACTACAAGTACCCGCAAGACCGCCAAAAATCACTTGCCTGTGAGCTGAAGTTTTTCAAAAACAACAAATCCCGTATGGAGTACAAGAGGTTTCGCGACAACGGCTGGCCGATCGGCAGCGGCGTGATCGAGGCGGCGTGCAAAAGCATCGTGAAGTGCCGCCTCTGCCGCAGCGGAATGCGATGGACACGAACCGGAGGCCAGACGATTTTGACCCTCCGCACCCTGGTAAAATCCGACCGTTGGGAAACGTTCTGCACACTTTACAAAAACGCCAAAATGAAAAAAAATAAAAAAAACGCCGCCTAATATCGCGGCTACACCCATCAACGGCCAGTTCGCATTCGGTCCCTTCATGGCCGAAGCAAAGGAGCGAAGCATCGAACTTGCGGTTCCGCAAGGCGTCACCTGCAAGGTCGACGTTCACGATTTTCTCGACCCTGACGAAGTTCCCGCCTCGATTGAACAATCGCCGCTTGTCCAGCCAGTGATTGCGTGGAACAAAGTCGATGCAGCCATGCTTTACCGTGTTTATCACACGATTTTCGATACGGGAAGCATCGAGTCAAAACTGATCGACATCCCCGCCGTGCCGATGGAGCGCATCGAAATCGACTGCCCCATCAAACTCGAAGGGAAAGGCGGTCGCTGGCATTCGTTCCGCGTCGAAAGTGTCGACCAGTTTTCTAATGAATCGCTCAATGAAATCATCCCGCACTTCGCCGTTGATTTACCGCCACCGCCCGAATTCACTGTCTCGCGTGATACGGAGACAGGACGGTTGACGGTGAGGCTGGAGGCATGAGGCCGGAGACCGGAGTTGGGAGAAGGGAGGAGTCTTCTTTCTATCATTTTTTCCCCCAATCATGGGACATGCCGTTGGAAATTTCCTCCAGCCTCCGGCCTCCCGCCTCAAGCCTTACAAAACTATGATTCCCAGTCCCGATCTTTTGGGTTTGTATTATCCGTCGAAGGAACTTGCATCACCGGGTGCCAACTTGCCCGACCGGGCAGTCGGTTCCGGGTCGACGCTTCTCAATATTAATACGTCGTCGCTCACGGAAGCGACCGATTACTGGAACGGTGCCGTCGGATTCTTCTGCGGCTCGTCAACGGCTGCCTTGCGCGGCGTCACATTCCACGTTCGCAAATGGGACAAAACAAGCGGCAAGCTGCAAATCACTTCGCCGTTGCCGGTGGCACCGGTTGCCGGGGACGTTTTTAAATTGTTCGTTGGCGGCAAAACCGTGTCGTCGCAGGAAGTGCTCGCCATGAAGGTGTCCGGCAAACAACCGGAACTTGATACTGTCACCGGCCCGAACGTGACCGGCATCACGATCAAAAAGGCGTCCGCCATGCTCGGCGAAGGGACGCTCACGCTTCAGTATAATGCAACCGGCAAAACATTGACGATTCGCATGGGAACCGCAGAATACGGCCCCGAAAC
>CAZNVM010000184.1:0-1783 GCA_964576215.1 uncultured Planctomycetaceae bacterium | reverse complement strand
TTGGCGTTTTACGCCGTTGGCTTGCCCCCTCCCGTCCCCCGCCTGCCATTCACAAAGTGCGGTTGTTATTTTTATACTGTTCCTAAGGTTGTTTTGTCAGGAAAAATAAGGTGGAAATAAGGTTGTTTCCCCAGTTTTCGAAACGAAAAACTACCTAAAATCACGGCGACACCCTCACTTATCACTCATCACTCATCACTAACCACTTATCCCCCCATTTGTTTACGGTTTGAGTTTATAACATGATAAAAATTGCGATTCTCGGAGCAACGGGCTACACGGCTTTGGAATTGATCAAATTGCTTCTTCGGCATCCCGGGACGGAGATCGTCGCCTTGACGTCCCGGGAAGAACAACGGCCTGTGTGTGAGGTTCACCCGTCGTTGACCGGACAACTTGATCTGCAACTGAAAAATCTTTCCTCCGCAGAAATCGCCGGGCAGGCCGAATGTGTTTTCAGTTGTCTGCCTCATGCTGCGAGTGCGAAAATTGCCGTTGAACTCCTTAAACACGGCGGTTGCAAAGTGATTGATTTTAGTGCGGATTATCGGCTTGATACTCCGGCGGTGTTCAAACAATGGTACAACGAGGATCATCCCGACCCGAAGCGGCTTGGAAAAGTTCCTTACGGTCTGCCGGAACTGTTTCGCTCCCAGTTGACCGGCGCGTCGCTGATTGCCAATCCCGGTTGCTATCCGACTTCTGCGATTCTTCCCACCGCTCCGCTCATTCAAAAAGGGGTGATTCAGCCGGAGGGAATCATTTTCGATTCGAAAAGCGGAGTGTCCGGGGCCGGACGTAAACCGAAACTCAACTTCCATTTTCCGGAATGCAACGAAAATTTCTCCGCTTACGGCGTTGGAACGCATCGGCATTGGCCGGAAATCGAGCAGATTCTCGCCCGTTTCACCGGACAAGGGACGAGTGTGATTTTCACGCCGCATTTGGTTCCGATGGATCGCGGCATTTTGACGACGGCGTATTGCGTTCCGACAAATCCCAACGTCACGCAAGGGGAGGTCGAATCCGTCCTCCGGGATTTTTACGCGAACGAACCGTTCGTTCAAATTGTGGAGACGTTGCCGGGAACGAAAGATGTCAGCGGAACGAATCGGACGCACATTGCCGCCCGAGTCGTTCGTGACCGTGTGGTATTGGTTTCCGTGCTTGACAACCTCATCAAAGGGGCCTCCGGAGCCGCCGTCCAAAACTTCAACCTGATGTTCGGATTTCCGGAAACAACGGGACTGGTTCACTGATTTTTTTGTGTTATTTCCACCCCAAAAAACTCACGATGGTCAAGTTGTTTGCGGCTTGTTCAATCCGACCTCGCTTCTGCACGGGGCAAAGCTGCAAACGAAAGCGAAAATTCCACGTTTTGTTTTACATCACGCTCGGCAAGTACAGGGGCAGAGTGATTCATAGGAGTTGAGTCTCCTTCGGCATATTTTTCCCGAACGCCGCCCGCGTTGACAAAACCATCTCCTTCCAATTCCATCGTGGCAAGCAACCACTCCTTTGTAATCGAAGGCTGAAACATCGTTTTGCTAAGGGCGCGAAATCTCGAACGGAACATTCCGCGGAACCGTTTGAAAAACACTCGTCCCGCAATTTTTGGACACCCTTATTTTTTGACAGTTTCTTAATTTGACTGTATAATAAAATTTTGTTTGTAACCCATTGTGGTACAATAAGTTATGGAATCTCCTGTTTTTTTGCTGTTGACCGTGATTTCGCGTGTTAAAATGGGCAATTGGGGATAAATACTTGAAATTCCAACGTT
>CAZNVM010000183.1:0-28028 GCA_964576215.1 uncultured Planctomycetaceae bacterium | reverse complement strand
GTCGACAAGTTTGTATCGAGACCGTCATTTCGCGATGCTCCATTCCGGCTTTTATTCATCTCCCCCAATAAAAGCCGGAATGAAGCGAAGCGAAATGACGGTAAAATCAGTAAAAATCGTAAACTTGTCGACGGACTGCCTAGGAACGCAGGCTTCCAGCCTGCCTCGCGCAGGCAAGATGCCCGCGTTCCCAGGGACTTTGCAGTTCTCTTGAAGGATGGGGAAAAAATATGCGTTCTAATAAACATTACCATTTCGGAAATCTTTCTTTCTTCAATAAAAATAATTTTTTATTGTGGTAAGTTTTGCGGACGATATAAGCAATACCGGAATTTTCGATTTTATCGGGCCGGTTTTACGGTTTTGCGTGAACTGCGCAAAGTCCTTGGAGTCCGTTCAAAGTTAGCGGTCGGGGTATGTAGCCCGTGGTACCGATTTTTTGAACGCGAAAAACCTCAAACCCCCTGTCGCTTGAGGAAATATATCACCACCTTTTTCCTAATGATTTAACAATCACGGAGGATTGCATGATTGTATCACAGTTGCCTGCCGAGGAAGTGGCAGTACTGTGGGAAGATTTTATTCGAGACCGCTCGAACCAGGAATTACGCAACCTGTTGATCGAACACTACATGCCGCTTGTCCGCTATCACGGCGAACGGCTTTGGGCGAAGCTCCCCGACGAGGTGGAGTTGGACGACTTGGTCTCCGCCGGTGTGTTCGGACTCACGGATGCGATTGCTGCGTTCGACCTGAGTCGCGGTGTAAAGTTCGAAACCTATTGTGTCCCACGTATTCGTGGAGCGATGCTCGACGAATTGCGAAGCATGGATTGGGTCCCCCGTTTGGTACGGGCAAGGGCCAAGAAACTCTCAGAAGCCAGCAAGGGTTTGTCCGACCGTTTGGGACGGCAGCCGACGCACGACGAACTGGCCGATTACATGCATTTGTCCCTGCCTGACTTGGAACGGATGATGTTCGACACGAACACCGTGAATTTGGTCAGTTTGAACAAAAAGTATTTTGAAACCGACGGAGCGAAAGACATTAGTGAAATCGATCTTGTCGAGGATCAAAAAGGAGAAGACCCGACCTGTCGGATCCAAAAAGCGGATTTAATGCGTTTGGTGACAAAAGGCTTAAGCCGCAATGAACGACTCATCATTATCCTCTACTATTACGAAGAACTGACGATGAAAGAGGTCGGTATGACGCTTGACCTGAGCGAGTCCCGGGTCAGCCAAATGCACAGCGGCATCATCGAACGCCTGCAACTGCAGTTGGAAGAGCGGCGTCCTGAATTCGCGTAAAACCGCGTAAAAAGGAAAAAAGAACCGGGGGCGAAGCGCACGTGCCGTCTCCGGTTTTTTTATCGGGGGACCAAACCGGAAACACCACTACCTCCTAGCGCGGCATAGCCGCAACCAAAAACGCCCATCAAAAAATTTGTTGTAAATTTTGATTTTGCAACAACTTAGTGTTGGATTCGGCCTGGTATTACTCCATATCGTTTGAGTACTGTTTCGGATTCGAGGAAGTGCGCCCTTAACCAAGTGAAAAATTACTCGAAAGGACAATAAATAATTTTCATGTCTAACAAAAAACTTATTCGCGTCGGGCACAGCCCGGATTCTGACGATGCGTTCATGTTTCACGCTTTGACAAACGGGAAACTTGACACGGGAAACTACGAATTCCGGCACGAGCTTTGCGATATTGAATCGCTTAACCGTCGTGCGTTTCACGGAGAATTGGAGCTAACCGCCGTGAGCGTTCACGCTTATACGTATCTCAACGACGTATACGCTTTATGCAATTGCGGGGCAAGCATGGGGGACAAGTACGGTCCCATTGTCGTTTCCAGCCCGAAAATCCGGGAAAAACGCGGGAAAAAATTTCCCGACGATCTGGAAACAATTCTGATACCAGGCAGACTGACGACGGCGACGCTCGTTTTGAAACTCTGGCTTGAAAAAATCGGCAAGGCAAACGTCCGCTTGCTCGACGTTCCGTTCGATTCCGTGTTTGAGCATGTTCAAAACGGTTCGTTCGAGGGGGAACCGGTTGACGCCGGAGTCGTGATTCACGAAGGACAATTAACGTACACACGGGAAAACCTCGAACGGGTCGTCGATCTCGGCGTTTGGTGGATGGAAGAAACCGGGTTGCCGCTTCCGCTCGGAGCAAACGCGGTCCGCCGTGATTTGACCGGTCCGGTGATTGCCGATGTCGTTCGTTTGCTTCACGCAAGTATCAAGTACGGCTTGGAAAACCGCAACGAGGCTCTTGATTACGCCTTGCAATTCGGCCGTGATTTGAAGCGGGACGAAGCGGACGAGTTCGTCGGCATGTACGTTAACGACTGGACGCTCGACTTCGGCGACGTCGGACGGCAAGCGGTCAAGGAACTCCTCAAGCGTGCTTATGACGCCGAAATCGTTCCCAAACGGGTCGTGCCGGATTTCGTCTGAGAAAGAAAACGGGAATCGTTTTACGTCGGGACCACAGGTTCCGGCCCGGTGTTCGTGCCGTGCTGTGTCGTACCATTTCAACGAAGAGGCTTACCGCGAAATCGTCGGCGTTGCGAACACGGCACCCCCGGCTTTTCCGGCGGCCAATGGCGGCTGGGACGGTACGTCTGAAGCGGGCTCTTTTGTTGCCACCTTCGGCGTTTCCAGTTTAAGATCGAGATCCGGATCGGACGACTCGTTTTGATTCTTCGTTGCGTTTGAAGTTGCCAAAGTCCTGACCGGCTTCTCCAAACCAAGGTCGAGGTCCAAATCAAGGTTCAACGGCGTCGTGTTCTGCGCCGTACTCTGCGACGGTTTCGAGGGAGCGGAGGGCATTTTGTCAAAAGCCTCCAAGTTCCGGGAAAAATCGTTCGCCGGCCCCATATCCTCAATTGTGTACGTATTTTTTGGCTTGACCAACAATGCGGTCGGCGGTTTGCTCGTCGGGACAGTCGGTTGCGTCTTTTCCCGACGTGCCTCCAACGTTGGCGGAAGGGCGTTTCGCTGCACACTTTGTTGCCTTTGTTGTTCTTGCCGTTCTTTCTGCAACTGCTCAAGCCGCTTCAGATTCTGTAAATACCTGGCTCGCTCCTGATCGAATTCCTGCTGTTGCTTTGCCGTTTGCCGTTGGACCAGCTGTTGCCCGTAAGGACTGTTCAAACCATCGCCGGACCGGTCGATTGCCATTTGCGCCGTGTGATAAGCGACCTGAATAAATTCTTCCCGAACGTCTTTGCGAATCGATTCCAAACGAAGCGCAAGCCGCTTAATCACCTCAGGATTCGTTTGTGCCGCTTCGGAGACGTTTCCGAGAAACGCAATCGTTTGCTCGAAATTGTTGTCGGCGATTCGTCCAAGCATCGGGGCGAACATCTTGGCAAACACCTCGACGCCGAAATTGTTGACCTTGACGAAAGCGTCCAATTGCGTGACGACGTAAGGATCGCCGTCTTCGTCCCGCTCGAAAACGCTTTTCAGAATCAAAATGGTCTCCCCTTCAATCGGCCTCGGCAAAAACGGACCAGTGTAAGACCCTTTGGAATAAGCAATACAATAATCGCGGGTTTTGTAGAGCACTTCGACGATTCCGGTGGATCCAACCGTTTCCCGAAGCTGATAAACTCCCGGTCGTCCATGTTCTTTGAGCGAAATTTGCGTAACACCGAGGTTTTCCCAGATTGCGACGACGACATCCGGGTGATCCAACAGGAAGTCGTACATGATCGGTTCGCAGTAAGTCGATTCCTGCGGCAAACGGCGATATAGCGGTTTACTGGAAAGGACCGAATGTATCTTCTCTTTTGTCGGATTCGACAGCCGGTTCCAGGGAATTGCCTCCAACGCCGCCTTCATGGCAACTTGGTTGTTCGTCGCTTCCAAAAGCCGGGCATTGCGATTCCCCAGTGGAAGGGAACGGGTCTCGTACCGCTGCAAACTTTGCGTATTTTGTGCATTTTGCGCACCTGCCCTCTGTTGAACAGCAGGTCGATTTTGTACCGTTTGATGACTTGGTGTGGGCGCAGGATTACTCTTCAGGAGGTTGAGTTGTGCGTATCCCGTACTTCCTTCTCCGTAAAACACGCTCAGGAGAAAAAAGACACAAACGATTTTCGCGGCTCGAACGAAGCTGTAGGACCAACAGCGTTCCGTGATGTTCCGAAGGACCATAAGTCTCCCCGAGAGTTGAAAGGACGGGAACTGGCAAATGTTTACTCACCGGGGAACAATTGTATCAATCGTGCCGATTATAGTGGTAAATCCTTTCGATCATCGTCCTTTGGGAGCGAGCAAGATCAATCTATTTTGCAAATTATGGAGGGAAACAGGAAATCACGAAGATACCGTAAGTTTCGCCGAGGTACCGCCTGCACTTGCGGCTCTGTTAACGGCGTACCGCAATTGCTCCGGTTTCCTCGATCAACTCCCGAATTCGCTGCTCGGACAAACCGAAAGGAACTTGAGAACCGGCGTCGTGGTGAATGCGCTCCCGCTGAATGGTTCCGTCGAAATCGTCCGCTCCGTATCCGAGCGCAATTTGCGCCAATTCGACGCCAAGCGTTACCCAATACGCCTTGATATGCGAAAAATTGTGCAAAAACAGACGGCCAATCGCAATCGTTCTTAAAATTTCATGGGCCGGTATCATTTTTCGGTCCGAAAACGCCGTTCCCTGGGGATGAAACACGAGCGGGACAAACGTTTCGAATCGAGCAGGTCGATTCTCGCGGATCGACTCTTCCTGAAGCTCCCGAAGCCGTAGCAAATGGTCAATTCGATGCCGGACCAATTCCAAATGTCCAAACAGCATGGTCGCGTTCGTCGGAATTCCAAGCTCATGGGCGGTCCGGTGAACGTCAAGCCAAGCCTCGGCGTTCGGTTTGTCCGGCGCAATCCGTTTTCGGATTTCCGGTGCAAAAATTTCCGCTCCGCCGCCGGGAAGTGCTGCGAGTCCGAAACTCTTTAGCTCAGAAAGAATGTCGGCGACCGTTCGGCATGTCGTTTGAGCAAAGTGGAGAATTTCCACAGCGGTCCACGCTTTGATGCTCAACTCCGGAAAACGGCGATGAATTTCCTTGAGCGTTGCCGCGTACCAGGAATACGGTACGTTGTCCGGAATACCGCCGACCCAATGCAATTCGGAGCAACCGCTATGGACGGCGTTTTCGACCAGTGCAAAAATTTCCGAGTTGATCAACCGGTACGCTTTGGCGTCTTTGGCGTCACAACTGAACGCACAGAGCGGACAACGGAAACGACAAACGTTCGTCGGATTCAAATGCACGTTGACGCTATAATAGACGTTTTGCCCGCTGATCTTCTGTTTTTGGGCGTTGGCAAGAATTCCCAGCTCGTGCAAATCGACTTCCGGCGAGAAGAGAGCATGAGCTTCATCGGGACGGAGCGGATTTTCAGAAGTCGGCATTTCTCTGCTACTTTGATCCTCAGATCGGTTTGAACGGACAACGGAACCGAGGCCATTGTAGTGGTTTCGCGGTTTTCGGTCAAGCGATTTCAGGCTGTTTTTGTTGGCGGTTGGCGGCGTCAGGAGGATTGCAAAGTCCCTGGGAACGCAGGCTTCCAGCCTGCGCGAAGGTTGCGGAATGGAGTCTCCGCCCTGCGCAGGTAGGATGCCTACGAACTCACTGGCAAGCTGGAAGCCTGCGTTCCCAGGAAAAAAGCGACTTTGCAATCCTCCTGCTTATTCAGGTCGATAACAAGTTCGCCAATAACAATGGCAGCCGGGAACGGAACGGAGCGGAGCGCAGTAACCGGATTTCTCCGCGATTCGGTCCGGTCGCTTCACTTCGTTGCGCTCCCGGCTGCCATTCATACATACCTTATTGGATCGGTTTTCCTTCGATCATGTTTTTGAGGCGTTCAAGTAATAGGGGGCGGTCCTGTTCGGCGGCGGAGCTAAACTGCATGATGACGTTGTTTCTGTCGAAAAGCAAAATGGGCATCATCGGGCCGAAAAGCTGAACGTAATCTTCCAGGGATTCGCAGGGCGCAAGCGTATCCGGTTTGGTCCATTCAACCGCGTTTTCCGGCGATACGACGACAAGCATGGCCGTCGTTTGCGGACTGGATAGGTCCGACATTTTCAAGACCGGTTTGCCGAACGGAGTCCCCTCGGAATTGAAAAGCCGTATCGTTGTTCGCGTCGGATCGTAAGCTCTTACATCCCCAAAAATCGCCGGCATTTTCCCGATGAGCGGCCTGTTCGTCGGGCCGTCCCACGGTTCGTCCAACTTGAACTGGGCATAAAGTGCCTTTTCTCCCATGTAAGGGAGAAGTGCGACGCGCCAACTCAAAAGCGGCTTTCCCTCGGCATCGCAAATCGCGGCGGACGGAAATTGCCCCTTTTCGTCATGGTGCATAATCATGTAACGGTGAATCGTGTTGATCCGTTGAAAGATGTTCCCAAAAATCATCTGTTGCTGTTCCTGAACCGCCAAGTCCGCAATCTGCTGCCGCCGGTTTTGGAAATACTCCGAAACGTAAGTCGTCAACGTCGGAAAATGTTGAAGCGTCGCAGAAACGACCGAGTCTTGCGACGAAATTTCAACCGAATCGAGAATTTGATTGCCGAGCTTTTGCCCGTTCCCTTCCGGAGTCGGTTCGGAATCTTTCGACTGGAGCAAGCTGAGAGAACTGCGAAAAAACACAACCTGTTCATTGATGTTTTTCGCGATTTCCTTCGCCCCTTCCGGTTTCAGTGTTTCGAATTTCAACGTTAATAGAGGCGTATTTTCCGGAGCGGAGAGATCTAGCGTCAGTTGAATTGCACGGAAATTTTCCACAAGGAGTTTGACAAGCGTTTCCGAAAGACCGTAGGCCATCGAGAAATTCCCGATTAGTTCCGGCGGTAAGTTCGGCAGGCCGGTTTCCGCCGATCCGACAAAAACAACATCGCAGTCATCGATTTTTACTCTGGCCATTCGGTCGGCAAGCGGTCCGGTCGGAGCTTTGCCGTCGAGAACGTCTTTCAGCATTTCTTCGTTTCCCATGACGTAGAGCAGTGCTTTTTCGTTGAGAAAAACCAGGGCGTGAGTCGTGAGCGGAAAACCGGTCGGAAGATCGTAGACTTCTTTTCCTGCAACCATGCGCATTTTCGGAGGCTGCGGCCCGCTATTGGGCGGAACGAATTGGTTCAGAATCGCCTGTTTGTCGACCGGTTCGGTCATTTGGAGGTAATAACAGGCGAACGGTATCGGCATAACCTGCGGCATGGCCGGCTGACCGGGCTGCGCCGGAACCGAGACTTGTCGGACGGACGTTGCACTCAAGAGCAACTCGATTTTCGTCATATCGAGCGGTACCATCGTAAAGCGAATCAAATCCGGCATGAGCAAATCTTGGCCTTCGGCAAGAAGCGGCGATTCCAAGAGCCGTTTCGGACGGGCAATCATTCCGTACATTCCGTCGGACGGGAGACAGTCAAGTTCCGCAAGCTCGTTTTTCGGGCCAAGTTTTTCCCGTTCCTGATCGGTCAATTGCGGCATGGGCACCTCCACCGGCACTTCCTGTTCGGGATTTTCTGAACTGAGAAAGTCTGGAATAAGAGGGGCGAGAAACGTAAAACTGATGACGGCGATCACGAAAAGAACCGCAAGGGCAATAAGGATGTTCTGGTTTTTCATGCGAAAAAGGTCCGGGAAATGAGTGGAATTTGGAAAAGAGAATTCCCCGTAAGAGTAGCGAGTTTAGGCGAAATATCAACCGGGGCGTAATTTCTGGGCGGATGGCCAAGAGAACTGCATTGTTTAAAATAGATCGAAATTAAGGCCCCCCCTGGGAACGCAGGCATCTTGCCTGCCCCCGGGTTCGCAGGCTTCCAGCCTGCCTCGCGCAGGCAAGATGCCTGCGTTCCCAGGAACTTTGCAGTTCTCTTGGGCGGAGGGCGGAATATTTTTCCCGCCCGTCTTGCACCGGCCTTTTTACCGGGATAGAATCCCTTTTGACGGTGAAATCGCCGTCATTTTACATTTTGGTTTGATCGCAAGTTTGTACCACTTTATTCTTCCGAATAGCCTCCGGAATTTTCGGTCGGGAGAAATGAAAAATCCAGAGAATCATGTGCCATCCTCTCTTTACGGGAGGGTCGTCATGCTCTGGACTTGCAGCATTTTATGCTGGCAGTCCCTTCAGATCGTCAGCACGTGCGCTGGGTTTATGCGCTCTTCCAAGGCTATGGAATGAGAAATGCTGTGGGGTGGTACTTGGCGTTTCCCTCCTTTTTAGGTTGGTATCACCAACTTGCCGTTCTTGCCGGTTTGCCCGGATGATTATTCTCATTTCCCGCGATTCCACCCCATAATGACACCATGATAACTTTTCACTGCCAGT
This sequence comes from uncultured Planctomycetaceae bacterium, assembly GCA_964576215.1. Taxonomy (GTDB): domain Bacteria; phylum Planctomycetota; class Planctomycetia; order Pirellulales; family Thermoguttaceae; genus JAVBSX01. The sequence continues at coordinate 19,671 of CAZNVM010000183.1, read as the reverse complement.
GCGGAAAGACGTATCAATTCGAGGATCAACTTGTCGGACGGCGGGTCAGGTGTCGGTGTGGTCAAAATATCACCGTATCCGCTCCGAATAAGACGCAAACGCAATTTCCGGAGTATTCGCAATGTGCATCCACCACGAATTTTGACGACTTCACCCTGCTGACCCTGGCGGAGAAAGGGCCGCAACCGGCCGGTCTTCGGGAGTACGGAAACCATCAGTTCGTACGTGAACTTGCAAGCGGCGGCATGGGACGAATCAGTATCGCGCGGGATGAAAATCTCAAACGCGAAGTCGCACTGAAGGAACTTTTCGAAAGTGCCGCAAACCGCACGGAAGTCGTACAGCGGTTTCTTGATGAGGCGGAAATCACGGCCCGCCTCGAACATCCCGGTATCATCCCAGTCCATGCCTTCGGCACAGACGGTCAGGGTACGACCGTATTACACCATGAAATTGGTACAGGGAAAAACCTTTCAGGAAGCGATTGCCTATTACCACACTCTGCCGGACAAAAGTGAAACCAAAACAGCGGCGTTTCGTGATCTGATTCGCCGCCTCGCGTCGGTCTGCCAAACGGTGAGTTTTGCGCATGAAAGAGGGATCATCCACTGCGATTTGAAGCCAGCCAACATCATGCTGGGCGAATTCGGCGAAACGCTTGTCATGGATTGGGGACTCGCAAGACCGTTTGTGAAAGGCGGCGACACCACGTTGGGGGACCTTGCCGCGGAAAAAATGCACAACCAGCCTGAAAACTGGTCCGGAGCCGCGGAAACACACAGGATCATCGGAACGCCGTCCCACATGTCTCCGGAACAGGCGTCGGGGAAATTCGCCGTGATTAGTCCGCAATCCGACATTTACAGTCTTGGCGTCATCCTTTACCAGATATTGACGGAGCAGTTGCCTCACGCCGGCGATTCAACGCTGGAAGTCCTCGAAAAAATCCAGAAGGAACATCCGCGCAAGCCATCGGAAATCGACAAAAGCGTTTCAAAAGACCTCGAGGCGATCTGTCTGACGGCAATGGATCACGAGCAAAGTCGGCGTTACCCCACGGTCAGGGCGATGTTCCGGGATTTGACGAACTGGCTCGACGACGAATCCGTCAGCGTGCGAAAAGAGACCCGCTGGGAAAAAGCGTGGCGTTGGGTACGTAAAAACAAGACCCTGGCGGTAACACTACTCACGTCGGCGTTTGTGTTTTTAATCGTGCTTGGCATCAGCGGTATCATGCTGGAGCGTGCCAGGGTCAAGATCGTCGCCGCTGTGATGCTTGCCGATAGAATGGAGCAACTCGCCAGGGAAGCGTTGGAAATTGCCGCCGAAGAAGCGTTAAAGCTCGTTGGCGAAGAGGAAGACAGACTCAAGACGAAGGAGCGGGAATTGGAAACGCTCTGGAAACAATGCGAGAATTTGAACGGCGACACGGAAGAGGAACGGTCCGCTTTACAAAACCAGGTCTCTGCACTGACCCATGAAGTCAATTCATTGAGAATCGAGATTGAACAGTTCCGACGCCTGGCAGACAGTATCTTCAACAGTCTTTCGATCAAAGAGCGAAGCGTGATCATCGAATTTGAGACAGCGCAAAAACTTGTCGAAAAATTCGCAAAAGCGAAAAAATGAAACCGGGAAATCCGGTCGCTTCACTCCGTTGCGCTCCCGGCTGCCACTCATCGTAAACTTCTTGGCGGCCTGACAAGAAATGGGGAACACGATTGAATATCACGGCAGTTGCCCGTACAATACGAATAATAATGCCCGGACCGGGTTGGGTTTTCAATTTACTGTAAAAGAAGAGAGACTTTCCCATGATGAAACGAAGAACCTTTTTGAAAAATGCGTCATTAGCGGCGTCAATGCTGACAGCTGTTCCTTTTTCCTTGCAAGCGGGTAAAGCCGTTGCCAAGCAGTCTCCGAGCGACCGGATTCGATTCGCCCTGATCGGAGCCGGCAGTCAGGGAACCCACGACGCCAGCCTGGCGATAAAATTCGGCGAACTCGTCGCAATCTGCGACGCCGATCTCCGTCAGGCGGAAAACGCCAAAGCACGTCTCAAAGCGGAAAACGCGGAAATATTCCAGCGTTACGAAAAAATCCTTGACCGCAAGGACATTGACGCCGTGATCGTTGCGGTTCCGGACCATTGGCATACGAAAGTCAACATCGAGTGTGCCAGGGCCGGAAAAGATATTTACGGCGAAAAACCGCTCACGTATACCATCGACGAAGGAAAGCTCCTTTGCAAAGTGATTCAAGAAACCGGTCGCGTTTTTCAAACCGGAACGCAACAACGCAGCGGCCAGGAATTTCAAACGGCGGTCGAACTCGTTCGTAACGGGCGAATCGGCAAGCTGCAAACCGTTTGGGTGGCCGTTCCGTTTTTCTCAACCAAAGGCGGTCCGTTCAAGCCGCAGGAAGTGCCGCCGGAGGTCGACTGGGATTATTACCAGGGACCGGCCCCGTTTTATCCGTACACGGTCAATCGGTCACACCGCGTTTGGCGGTGGTGGTACGAATACGCCGGCGGGATCGTAACCGACTGGGGAAATCACCATGTTGACATTGCTCATTGGGGAATGGATTGCGAGCGGACCGGACCGGTTTCCGTCGAAGCACGGGGCCTGTTTCCGAACGAAGATGATCCGGAAAAGGAGGAATGCTACAACACGTCGGACCGGTTCTTTTCCCGGATGATGTATCCCAATGGCGTCGAATTGCTCTATTTCTCCGGCATGAAGGATTTTGCACTTTTCGGCGATGTGGAAACGCATGTGGAAACCGGTCAAAGCATGACCGACTGGCTTTTCGGCGAAGGCGTTCCGGACGAAATCAAAACGTACGACCGTAATGGTATCATGTTCCTCGGCGACAAGGGACGTATTTTCGTCAATCGCGGCGGCCTGTTCGGGCAAGCGGTTGATGAACTCAAGGACAATCCGCTCCCGGAAAACGCCTGGAAAGCTCGTCCGTCGCTGGATCATATCAGGAACTTCTTCGACTGTATCCGTTCCCGGGAAGAACCGGTCGCTCCGGTGGAAATCGAGCATCGTTCGATTACGGCGTGTCACTTGACGAACATCTCGATCCGGCTGGGCGGACGGCCTTTGAAATGGGACCCGGAGAAAGAGGAAATCGTCGGCGACGGCGAAGCACAAGCAATGCAATCGCGGACACCACGAAAACCGTACGAATTTTCGTAGAGTCTGTTTCAAGCGGCACTTTTCGTTAGCGGCGGGGCTTGCCCCACGCTGGGGCGTGTGTTGGGTTCACTCCGTTTCCGCGCGGGGCAAACCCCGCCGCTCACAAGGATAATATCAGCCAAATACTGCACCATGAGATCATTTTTTTCACTGATCGTATTGACCGCTATGACAAACGTCGCTTTTGGTGCGATGCCGCAACCCGTTGCCGTGCCGGAACTTGCACAGTGGACGCTCACCGCCGGCGGTAAAGGTGTCAAGCAAGAGAACTCGCTCGAAATTATCGGCGAAGGGAGACCGAACTTCGGTTCCTGGTGGGTCAGTCCCGCCGTTTCGTTGGAGTCAGGAAAAACGTACCGGTTTACCGTGGACACCAACGCTTCGAAAAACGGCGGCGGAAGTGCGCCGTGCGGGCCGGAATTTGCCAATCGGGATTACATGGTCGAAAAATCGGAAGGTGGTACCACGCTTTCCCATGTTTTTCGTGTACCTGATAATGTCTCTTTGACACCGTTTCGGCTCGGACAATGGGCGAGCGAACGAACGTTTACGTACCGTAATCCGAAAATCGAGCCGACCATGCCGCTTTATCAAGGTGGGGATATCCACCCCCTGTTGAGTTCCCGTACCGATATTCTGTGGCTCGGCGACGGCGAATCGATTCGCGACGGTGTGTACAAATTTCAAGCGGATTACGATCATTACGGGAGTAACGATCACCGTCCGCTTTGGAAAGCGACGGCCGGGTTCAATTCGGACCGCTGGACTTTTGGAAATGGAAGCGAGGTCGTGTACAAATTTGAGTTGCAACCGATTGAGATAATCCGCCTGGAAGCCTCCGCCCCGATTCAATTTTTGTCCGGAAAATGCTCGGCGATCATCAATTATCACGTTTCCGGAAAATGTTTGCTTCTTGCAAGCCGTGACGGAAACGAGTGGACCGAACTCGGCACCATCGACAAGGTCGGGCAGATTGACGCCATTGTGCCGGAATCCTTTTTTCCGGCTGAAACGCTTTACCTGAAACTCAAGGCGGAAAACAAGGCATCGTTCCAGGTGAACCGCTTAACCTTTGAATCGCCGACCGATTGTGGAAATATTACCATGAGCGGAAAAACGCTTTACCCGGAGATCACTTTTGAGGATAACGCCTCAAAAATGGCGGTCGAACCATTATTTTTCAATAACCTTAATACATGGTTCAAATTTTCCGACAATGCGGCTCCAGTACCGTTCGATGTGATCAGTGGAACGATAGGCGAGGATCACATCCAAGCCATCTATCCGGGAATCCGTATTAAGGTGAAATATGACATCCCGGAATACCATCGCCCCGCTGAATTAGGATTCCTGTTGGAACGCGGCGGCCTGTTGTGGACATGGGGATACCCGGAACAAAAACTTTCACAAAATCTGCGTATATTACCGAAAGAATCTCCGCTTCAACTATTTGCAGCGAAAAACGAGTATGAATCCGTACAAATATCGCTCCAAGCTCAGAGGCCCGTTCGCGGTGTCACCGCTTCCATTTCCGATCTGAAAACGGCAGGCGGTGCCACCATTGCGGCGTCGAACGTGGAAATCCGGTACGCATATTACCATTTTGTCGAGCATCCGACCGACAAAACCGGCGTAAGCGACTTTTGGCCGGACGCTTTGATACCGTTTGACGAACCGGTGAACATCGAATCGAACAAACTTTTGCCGGTTTGGTTCACGGTTTACGTCCCCGAAGACGCCGCCGCAGGTGATTACACCGCAACGGTAACAATGAAGGCGGACGATATTCACGTTTCGTTTCCGCTGAATCTGCATGTCTGGGATTTTACGCTTCCGAAAAGTAACACGCTGGAAACGGCGTTCGGGCTGGGTTGGCACCGCGTATTTCAGTACCATAATTGCACAAGCGAGGCGGACAAGCGGGCCGTGATCGAATTGTACCTCGAAAATTTCGCCGGGCATCGTGTCAGCCCCTACAATCCGACGCCGCTTGATCCAATCCGGGTTCAGTGGAATACGCAGGCCGATCCGCCGCGTGCCGAGATCGATTTCGCGGCGTTCGACAAGGAAATGGAGCGGGTTCTCGAAAAATTCCGTTTCACAAATTTCGTAATCCCCATTCACGGCATGGGAGGCGGAACTTACGAATCCCGCAACGAGCCGAACATTGCCGGGTTTACGAAAGAGACGCCGCAGTTTAAGGCACTCTTCACGTCTTACGCAACGCAACTGGAGCGGCACCTGATCGACAAGGGGTGGATCGACAAAGCGTACGTTTATTGGTTCGACGAGCCGGACCCGAAGGATTACGAATTCGTCGCCGAAAGTTACGGGCGACTCAGTGCCGCCGCTCCGGGGATTCGCAAAATGATAACGGAAGAACCGGGCGACGGCTTTCTCGACGCACTTCAAAAAGCGAACACGAATATCGATATTTGGTGCCCGGTGAGTTACAATTACGATCCGGACGGGTGCGACAAACGCCTTGCCGCCGGCGAAACGCTTTGGTGGTACGTCTGCTGCGGCCCGAAAGAACCGTACTGTACGCTTTTCATCGATCACGGCGGCACGGAAATGCGGATTTGGCACTGGCAGGCTTTCCAGCGTGGTATCACCGGTTCGCTCGTTTGGGAATCGTGCTGGTGGACCAGTGACACCGCGTTCCCCGATTCGTTCCAGAACCCCTACGAAGACCCGATGGGATACGTCTCGTCCGGTGCGCTGCCGAAAGGGACGAAGCAATACTGGGGGAACGGCGACGGACGGTTCATTTACCCGCCGCTTGACGCCGCGACGCCGGGAAGAAACAATGGTAAGCCGGTTTTGAAAGCCCCGAACTCGTCGATCCGTTGGGAGGTGATCCGCGATGGGATTGAAGACTATGAAATGCTCGTTCTCGCCGGGCGAAAACAGAAAGACCGCGAAAAACTTCAGACACTTTCCCGGGAAATTACGTCCAGCCTGACCGACTTTACCCGCGACCCGAAAGTGATCCGTAAAACGAGAGACGCGGTTGCGAAAATGATCGAGTAAACCCTCAAATTTCAACTCTTTTTCCCTTTTATCGCCATTTCGTTTACATTTTGAGTAACAAAGTTCCATGCCTCATCCGTTTTGTTCCACCAGGGCCGTAATCAGCGATCACGTTTTCATTACGGAAAATATTTGTGTTGCGCAAAATACCTGGCGTTTGCGTTTGTCCGCCGAAAAAATCGTTCCGCTCGTCAAGCCGGGTCAATTCGTCATGCTGCGGCTTCCGAACCGGAGCGATCCGCTTCTTGGCCGTCCGCTGGCGGTCTACCGGACCACGCCGGACGGGTTCCTGGAAGTGGTGTATCTGGTCGTCGGAAAAATGACGGCCCGGCTTGCTCAACTCAAAGCTGGCGACCCGCTGGAAATTTGGGGACCGCTCGGCAACGGATTCGAGGCAGCAGGATACGACCGAATCATCATGGTCGCCGGCGGGATCGGGCAGACGCCGTTTCTGATGCTCGCCGAACAATTTGTCAAGCAACACGGTCCGCAAATCGCAACGTTGCTTTTCGGAGCGAGAACCAGGGACCGGATTTGTTGCGTGGACGATTTTCGCAACGTCGGTACAAAGGTCGTTTTGGCAACCGACGACGGCAGCGAAGGGTATCATGGCCCGGTGACGGACCTCATTCCGACTGTCGTTTCCGACACAAATAACACCAAAGTTCTCTGCTGCGGTCCGCAACCGATGCTTCATAGCGCGTTTGTCGAGTGCCAAAAACTCGGCCTTCCCTGCGACGTCTCGCTGGAGTCGCCAATGGCATGCGGACTCGGAATCTGCTACAGTTGCGTCGTGGAATATCAACAGGACGACTCGAACTACGAGTACGTAAGAACCTGCTACGACGGCCCGGTGTTCGACGCCTACAAATTAAAAATTAAAAATGAGAAATGAGATATTCATTCGCCGAGCCGCGAACGCAAGAGAGCGGGGGGTGAGGCTAAGAAACTGTCAAAAAATAGGTTCTTGACTGTTACCAAGCTTCCGCTCTCTCACGTTTTCAGCTGCCGTTTTTGCCTGCAATCTTACGATTCCAGCTCTGTGAGCAGTTCGTTCTCGAACACGTTGTCCCAAAAATCACTTCTTTCCCCGGCAAAATCGAACCATTCGTCGCTGAACAATTCGTCGTCCGCAAGGATCATGTCGGTAACACGATTTGATTGTTTTCCGAGATTCCGCTGATCCAAGTCGAGCATTTGCCGCAAACGCATACGCCGCTCGGATCGTACTGTACTCCGCCGCACTTACCGCGAGGAGTTCTCGGCTTTCGAGCGGTTCGAACCGAAGCCGCCGCGATTGCGGAGCGTTGCTGTTTTGCTTGTTGTTTACGTTGTTACCGTTACCAAATAATTTCTGAAAAAATGATGTACTCATGGGAATAATGGGGAAGTAGTGGGAAGTGGGATGAATAATCTTGGCAAGAACGGCAAGTTGGCGATTACCCGATCAAAAGAGAGGGGAAACGCCAAGTTTACCAAGCAGAATTTCACCCCATACTACCGAAGCGTGCGCGCAAACCGCGCACAATGCCGGGAACGCCAGCACAGAAACTCCGCAAGCCTTGGGCATGGCGATCCCCATAAATAAAGAGGATTGCACATGTCTCCCAAAGCAATTTCAGTCGCCCAACCGGCAAGCCGGGTAGTATTTGGGGGAATGAAGGTAAAAAACTTGCGATCAAACCAAAACGGCGCGCAACAACACACCGTCGACGCCCCGTTGTAATCGATATGACCATTACTTGCAAGCGAAATTTCGAGAAAAATTGATTTTTTTTCTCGAAAAACTTCCAAACCGTGATCGCAGATCACGGCCCTTGGTCAGGTTGCATTTCGTCAGTGTGGTGCCGTCAGTTCCACCACCATGCTGGTCCCTTGTTGTTGCAGAGGAAAGGCCATTTGTCCACGCATCAAATCCGAACCTTTCCTCTGCCGTTCCTGCAACACCGGTTTCGCTGTGTTGATTTCCCGAAGACGATACTCGACGTCGGGATTGAGCCCCTGAAGAGCAATCAATTTGTTACCATTGGCGTCATTCTCCATTTGATAGACGAACAGGATTGCCCGGCTCTTGTCGGCGTTGACGTACATTAACGCACACCTCGGACTATTGTACGGCGAGATCAGACGATACAGTTCCCCCAGTTGCACGACATCACGGATTCTCTTGTATTCCGCAATGGCCGATTTGATGAACTCAAAATCCTCCTTGCTCGTCTTTTCGAGGTCGATGTCCATTCCCAATCGGCAACTCATCGCCACATCGAAGGCGAACTTAATGCCGGTATCGCCCCTCGTGGTTACGTGAGCGGCTTGCGTGATGGCCGGAAAGAAATGCGAAAACCCCCATTGCATAAAAATACGCTTCATCGGAAAGGTGTTGTCGCTGGGCCAAAACTCGTGGAAATACGAAAGGGCTTTGTAATCAATCCTTCCCGGTCCGCCGCTGCACAACATCATTCGGATATGCGGAAACTCCTTCGCGGTTCGTTCCAGAATGTCGTAAAGAGCTTCGTGATAAAGCCAAACGAGTTCCGACTGTCTTTCCGGCGGCAGATAACTCGAACCGCCGTTCGTGATGAATCGATTGGCATCCCACTTGATAAAACTGATGGACGGATTCTCCCGGAGAAGATCGGCAGTAATCTTGTACACATATTCTTTGACTTCCGGGTTCGTCAAGTCCAGGATCAACTGGTTCCGTTGCAGATTCAGCGAACGATGGGGTTGATGAATCGCCCAATCGGGATGATTTTCGAAGAGTTCACTTTTCGGATTGACCATTTCCGGTTCGACCCAAATTCCGAAGGAAATTCCGATGCGTTCGGCTTCTTCGCAAAGTCCGGCGACGCCCCGCGGCAGTTTCTTTTGGTTGTAATCCCAATCGCCCAGACCCGCCTTGTCGTTGTCGCGGGGATATTTGTTGCCGAACCAGCCGTCATCCAGCAAAAACAGTTCGAAGCCGGCGTCTTTGGCCCCCTGGAAGAGTTTGACCAATTTCTCATGATTGAAATTGAAATAGGTTGCCTCCCAATTATTGAGCAGGATACTTCGCGTTTTATCACCTTCGCGCAGCCCGTATTTTCGACCCCAGGCGTGATAGTCCCGACTCATTTTTCCGGTTCCTTCGGCACTGTACACGGTCAGCATTTCCGGCGTTCGAAACGGTTTGTCCGGTTCCAGAGCGAAATGTGCGGCAAATGGGTTGACACCCATCGTGATACCAAGGTCGTTCCAGACTTCCCGGTTTCCGCCAACTTCGAAAGCGAACTTAAAGCTGCCCGACCAGGCGAGCGTGGCACCATAAACTTCCCCTTGGTTTTCTTCCGCCGGACGGTTGGGGGCAAGCAGGAAAAACGGACTTCGTATTTCATGGGCACGTATTCCCAGTTTGGAATCAAGGACTTTGAGACCGGGCGTGAGTTTTTCTTCGGTCATTTCCGCTTCGGCGAAAAACCGCCCCTGGAACTGTGTCATGTAATAGGAGTTTGCCCTGATCGGCATCGACTGCGACGCATAATCATAGACGACGACCGGTTTTTCTTCGCGGTTTACCAATTCCGTCCGGGCCGCAATCAGGTTTTCACGAAAATAGGCTTTGAAAATCAATGTAACATGAAAGGGATAATACTCGTCTTTCATGCGAATTCGCAGTTCGGTGATATTGTCATCGATTTTTTGAATTTCGTGCGACTGGTAGACCAGGAGCGTGGAGGTGTTACCGTCGGCATGAACCACCCGGAGTGCAGGTTCCCGGACAAAATCTCCGCCCGAACAGGGATAGGCTTCCCGCAACAGGGTCGGTTTCTCCGGGACGTTGGTTTTCAGTCCGTAATAGGAATAATAGACCCGTCCGTTGTCGTTTTTGGACAAAATCAAGGCGTTGTCCTTCGTTTCAAGCGTGAACCTTTCCTGAGCAAAAACCAGGGAAGGAAGCAGTAAGAGTGCGATAATCAATGTTATGCTTTTTTGTATCATGATTTGTTTCTCCGTAAAAAAAAGTGTGGTGATTCATTACGTCAATAAAAGCCGGAATGAAGGCGGTACTCCGCCGTAATGACGGTCTGAAAGGCGAACCGTCATTGCGCTTCGCTCCATTCCGGCTTTTAATAAACCGATACCAAGCCGGAAGTACCGCAAGGAACGATTATGTATATTCTCAAACCGTAAACAAATGGTAACTCAAAACAGTCAAGGGCATCGGGAATCGGGCATCGGGAATAGGTGATAAGTGAAAAACTTCCTCCAATTTCCGATTCCCGATGCCCGATGCCCTTAAATTTCAACACTTTTTCCAGTTTCATTACCATTTCGTTTACACTTTGAGAATTTTACCACAAAAATACTTCATCCATTCCTTGTAGGTGTCCTGGGCCGACAGGCAAGTGTCCATCAAATAGCCTCTTACCTGTGCAAATTCCTTCAAGCCCCGATAGTAAAACTGTTTGTGATTGTCGTCAATAATAAAAGGAACGATGTCATTTTTCAAGCACTCGCGAAACAGAATCAACCGCCCCACCCGGCCGTTACCGTCCTGGAACGGGTGGATTTTCTCGAAACGATAATGATATTCGATGATGTTTTCAAACTCAATTTTGGAGAGGGAATGATACCATTCATTGAGTTTGTTCATGTCGCGTTCCACGTTTTTGGGCAAGGAAGTTCGGGTGCCCCCCACTTCGTTGGGAAGCTTCTTCCACTCACCAATCCTGAACCATTCCTTTGTGGTGTCAGAAGTGCTTGATTTCAGGATTTTGTGAAATTCTTTGATAAGAGCGTTTGAAAGCGGATCATTGATCGTGTCAAGGAGATAATCGAAAGCGATAAAGTGATTGGAAGTTTCGATAATATCATCGACCGGTACCGCCTCCTGGTCCTTGAACCCAATCGTCCGGGTTTCAAAGATATAACGGGTCTGTTCCTCGGTCAGTTTGCTCCCTTCGATTCTGTTGGAATTGTAGGCAAAACCGACCTGGGTTTTATGATACAAGCCGCCTTTTCGCTTGGTATCTTTTTCCTTTTTGAGACAGGCCGCTAATTTCACGTCGTTGTTGCTCCGTATTCAATCGTTTGCGGAATTTCCGTCAAGCCGACTTCCTTCGAGGTTCCCTCCTTGAGGTCTTTGAATTGGCAGACGTTTTTGGCGAACTCGTCTTCGCCGACGATGATGGCGTACCGGAACCCTTTTTTGTCGGCGTACTTGAGCTGTTGGCCGAGTTTTTTCGGTTCCGGGTAAAACTCGACACCGATCCCGCTTTGCCGCAAATCCGCCGCGAGTTTCAGATAATCGCCGAGCCGTAACTCCACGAAATACGGCAGGAAAACCTCGACCGGCGACTGCGATTTCTCCATTTGCCCCAGTTGTTCCAAAGCGGCCATCAGCCGGTCCAGTCCCAGCGACGCCCCGACTCCGGGCAATTTTTGTTTCGTGTAAAGTTCCGCGAGATTGTCGTACCGCCCACCGCTACACACGCTCCCGATCTGCGGCAGGTCGTCCAAAAACGTTTCGTAAATTGTGCCCGTGTAATAATCCAAACCGCGTGCAATGGAAACGTCAAGCACAATCCGGTCTTTCGGAACGCCGGCCTCGGCAATTGCCGTGAAAAACCGACCCAATTTCGAAATTCCCTCTTCACCGGTTGCGTTTCCGGCAAGCATCGGTTTGAGGGATTCCAGAATTTCTTCGCTGGTGCCGCTTAACTCCGTGAGCTTTAGCACGGCGTCCGCTTGTTGTGGCGTCGCTTCGGCAAATTGGACCATTTCTTCGGCGACTTTGTCCCGCCCGATCTTGCCGAGCTTGTCCAAACAGCGAAGCATCACGACCGACTTGTCCGCCAGATCGAGTTTTTCAAGCAGTCCGCTGAGGATTCTGCGGTGATTGATTCGTATCTTGAATCGCGGCCCGACGATTTTGTGCAGAATTTCGTACATTACGAGTCCCGTTTCGATGTCCGAAGCGACCGAATCGGTGCCGATGGTGTCGAAATCGCACTGCATGAACTCGCGGTACCGTCCGGCCTGTGTGTTTTCGCCCCGCCAGACTTTGGCAATGTGATACCTCTTGAACGGCGTGCCAAGTTCCCCGATATGTTCCGCCGCGAACCGGGCAAATGGCACTGTCAAATCAAACCGTAACCCCACCTGCCGCCCGCCGTGATCGGTGAACTTGTAAAGCTGCTTGTCCGTTTCGTCGCTTCCTTTACCGGAAAGAATTTCCAGGTATTCCAAAGCGGGGGTGTCAATCGGACAAAACCCGAACGACCGAAAAATTTCGCGGACCTGATCGATGATCTTTTCCCGATGCATCATCGTCTCCGGAAGATCGTCGCGGAACCCTTTTAATGTGCGTGGTGTGATCATGGTGTTTTTGGGAAGAAAATCGCGATTTCCCATTCTGCCGACTGCGGACTATCGGAAGCGTGAACGAGATTTTGCTGGTAACTCAAGCTGTAATCTCCGCGAATCGTTCCCGGCGGGGCAAAGAGTCCGTTGGTCGGGCCAACCAGGGTTCGCACGGCGGAAATCGCTTCCGGACCTTCCAAAATCATTGCGATAACGGGGCCGCTGGTGATGTAGCGTTCCAATTCCGGGTAAAACGGCTTGGCAATGTGCTCCTCGTAATGTCGCTTGGCCAGTTTCGGCGTGATACGCAACATTTTCATCGCGGCAATCGTCAGACCTTTTTTTTCGAATCGGGCAAGGATTTCGCCAACGACCTTTCTGGCGACGGCATCCGGCTTCAGCAAAACAAGGGTTTTTTCCATAAATAACGAGGTGGAGAGTGGGGAGCGGGGCGTGGGAATCGTTGTTCTTTCCACGCCGCACCGCATAAATTTCAATACTTCTCGCGTTTTCACGAGTAATTCGATCACATTTCGAACGACGCTCCGACCAATTTTGGCCGATTTTTCGAAAAGATCAAGAGGTTTCTCACTCAAACCGTAAACAAATGCAGGCCGCTAACAAGTTTTCCCACGCAACCAAAATTTCGTCAACAGATAATACAGATATTACAGATAATACAGATTTTTATTGTGAAAGCCAGAATTTCTCTCTCTACATATCTGTTGCATCTGTATCATCTGTTGATGAAAACGGAACTTGTTAGCGGCTTGTAAACAAATGGTAACTCAAAACAGTCAAGGGCATCGGGAATCGGGAATCGGGAATCGGGAATCGGCGATAAGTGAAAAACTTCCTCCAATTTCCGATTCCCGATTCCCGATTCCCGATGCCCTTAAATTTCAACACTTTTTTCCGTTTCATTACCATTTCGTTTACACTTTGAGTTTCTCACATCAATAGTCGGGCAAGCAGAAATCCCGCGAAGAAAGCCGTCAGAGCGATTCCGACCCATATCGCCCTCTTTTGGAACAAGAGCGTCATTTTTTCGCGTCTTCCCATTCGATAAACAGATACCGGTTCACCGTCGAGCCAGCGTTGAAGGTCGGCGGCGAGGTGTTCCGCACGCCTGTATCGCTCCTTTTTGTCGTGGGCAAGTGCATGAAGGCAGATGGCCGACATGGGCCGATCCACGTGTGGGTTAATCAGGTGCGGTGCCACGGGCTTGGGCATCACCACGTCAAAAACAACACGTTGATTTTGCGCAATCTTGTACGGCAACCGGTCACATAACAAGTAATACAGCGTGACACCGAGGGCGTAAATGTCGTCGGAAGGTTGGCTGATCCCTTCCCGAAGATACTCCGGTGATTGATAACCGACCGTACCCACCCTGGCTCCGGCAAGCGTTAAATCCGGTTTCTCGTCTTCCGGCGCGGCCAATGGCGTTCCGTCCTCTTCCTCGCCGGATGGTGCCGCGACATTCGCCTGATCGTTGATCTGTTTTGCCAAACCCCAATCGAGAACGAAGGTTTCACCGTAACCGCCAAGCATGATGTTCGTCGGTTTGATGTCGCGGTGAACGACGAAATGGTCGTGAGCATAGGCAATCGTTTGGCAAACATTGATGAAATGCCGAAGTAATTCGTAAAGCGTTTTTTGTGAAAGCGCGGAAATCTTCGAATGATGATAATGCTTCACCAATTGTTTGAGCGTTCGCCCTTCCAGTAACTGCATAACGAAGTACGGGTTGCCCGTCTCGTCGTAGTCGAGAGTGTGAACCGGGATAATGCCGGGATGCTTGAGCCGGGCTGTTATTCGTGCCTCGTTGAGAAACCTTGCCGTGGAAAGGGCCGTTCTCTTATTCTGCGTTTTCAAAGTTTTTATCGTGACCTCCCGACAAAGTTCGGTATCCCAGGCGGAAAAAACGTTGCCCATACCCCCTTCGCCGATTTTTTCAAGAATTTTGTATTTACCAAGAACGACCGATTTTTCCGGTTTCGACGACGGAACAACGGAATCGGTCTTCAATGCGATTTCGATTTCTTCTTCAAGCCTTTCGTTCCCCTGGCTTGAAGAACCATCGCCTTGGCTTGAGGAAATTTCCCAATGGGAATACAGGCCGAGTTCTTCCGACGTGACCGGCGGAGCTTTTTGCCATCGGGAATCCGGAAGCGAGACCGAAGGGACGACGTTTTCGCGGTGACATTGGGCACAATGCAAGGTACGACCGACAAACCGGTCGCTGAACCGATAAACTTTTCCACACTCGCAAGCATAGATAATTTTTTTTGACATTGATTTCCAACAATTCTGTGTTTATCGTAACGCCCTCAATAGTGCCATGAGTCCGTAGCCGGTTGCGTAAGCGTGACCGTAATCGTACAGCGGATAGTCGAACCACGATCCGTCGATCCCCTGCCGTTCGATCAAAAGCGACGCAAGGTGGTCTTGATACGGGGCCCGCTTGTCCTGGGGAAGTTCTTCAATGCAAAACGCGGCGTACAAGACGCCGTAATAGTAGAAATACCCGGCAACTTGCGCCCAGGATTCATGCGGAATCGGACGCTTTCTTCCGATGTCGAGCCAACCATTCCGCGAGAACATCCGATTGAGCCAATTCTCAAGCACCTCGTCGGTCATGTCTTTGTCCCCCCAATGCCGGGCGGCAAGATTGCACGATTGCGATCGGGCAAGACTCCCTGGCGGACGGTTGATGCCCTGCATTGGTCGTAGCCGCAGGTATTCCCCGTAAGCGTAGGAAAAGTCGGGATACCGCTGACGCAGGTTCGACGCCAATGCCCGATCAACGATTCTTTGCGGCACGTCGGCTCCATGTTGTTTCGCATCCCAAAGAGCGAGCAAAACTGCCGCGCTGACGAAACAGCAGGGCGAGCCGGCGTTTTTTTGCATTTTGTGCTCGAAATCGTAATAACACCAGCCGCCGTTAAGACATTCGAATCGTTCGATGTAACCAATCTGTTCCTGCATGGCGGAGCGAATTTTTTCGCAACGGGCTTCGTCGTCCGGGAAACGGTCCAACATCCGAACCAAAGCCTGAAGTCCGTAAGCATGACCCCAGATGTTGTAAATCACGTCCGACGAGGAACGTCGCAATTTGGAAAGATTGGTAAGCAGCCATTCCTCCCCTTTGTTGATCGCTTTCGTCAACGCACCGGGATCAATACCGAAATCCGCCCCCGACTCTTTTTTCAGCATGGCTTCCGTCTCCAGAAGAGCCGCCAGTCCCAGAGCGGTCGTTCCGGCAAGATAAGCGTCATGGGAACTTTCCGGAGCGTAAATATTGAGTTCTTTCGTATTTCGTGCCGAGCCCCAGCTCCCTTTCGGATTCTGCTTTTCGATCAGGTATTGGGCCGCACGACCGATGGAGCGGCGAATCTGCTCCGGGGTCGGTTTCGATTCCAACTCGACCAGACGAACCCCTTCGGCGGCCAACGGAAACGACATTTTCTCGCTTGGGGCGGATTCGGCGGCGTAAACAGAAACGCAAACCGTCGAAAAAACGCAAAAAATGGCGAAAATAATGGATTTCATGGGAGTTTCGGGAAATGATTCAAGGGCACCGGGGACAGAACTCTCCCGATTCCCTTGTAATTATACTTCTCTTTTCCGTTTTTTGCGTCTCCAGATCGAAAAAAATCACTTTTTGGGTTTGGATTTTCGGCCTTGTTTGACGGTATGCTTGAACTTGAGCAAGGCAAAATTCAGTTCGATCGTCGTTTCGCTTTCGAGCGGTTCAAGATCGTCGGCGAAGATGTCCGTGATGAGTTCACCGGTTTTCTGCATGAGTTGCTTCTTGTCGGCGTCCGAAGTTGCCGAGGAAAGCTCCCGGACGCTCCGCCCAAGCCGCCGCATTTTGGTGAACGTTTCGATGATCGCCAACGTCGTCTGCGTCGCTTTGGGACTTTTCAAGATCGTCGCCAGCATGTATAAACCTTGTTCGGTAAAGGCTTTAGGAGGATATTTCGCGTGTTTTCCTCTACCGCTTCCGCCGCTGTCTAAGGTCGAAAATTTCGACCTTAGAGATTTGCTCCCTTTTTCATTGTCGTCTAAGGTCAAAATTTTTGACCTTAGACGATCACTTTCCCCATTCCCGCCTTCCCAACTTGAGGTCAAAATTTTTGACCTCAAGTTGCTCCATTCTTCTTCCTCAAGCGAGATAACATAACCGGGTGGAAATTTATCGGGATTATTCTTGACGGCTTGATTGACATATCTCGTCTCGACCTCATAAAGAGCCGCGACGTCTGCGTCGAGGATCGTTGGAACGCCTTGAATTTCAATAATGCTGTTTTCAATGGTTTGGAGCGTGGTCACGGTCGGCGGGTTTGTTAAGTTGAGTTTTCTGGTGATGATTTTATTGAAGTCGAAAATTTCGTTTAAGATCAAAAATTTTGATCTTAAAACTTGAAGTCGAAAATTTCGACCTCAAGTTGCCCTTGTGTTTGAAAGCCGGGGTAATTTTACTTGATGATGTCATTTTTGGCTATACCAAGCGATGTTCCTGATATTCGCAAAAGCCCAGTCCGTCGACAAGTTCCCGTTTTGGGGTCTTATCTATACCGTAAAACGCCAATAAGGTAACATTTTGAGGACGGAATAGCAGCCGGGAGCGTGAGCGACCGGTTAAACGCTAAACCGGTCGCTCACGCTCCCGGCTGCTATTCTTGGTGAAACTTGTCGACGGACTGCGCAAAAGCCACACCACGATACGTCGGGCATTGAACAGAACCACTGCCGCGAAACCGCAATAGACCAGCAAGATGAAAAACCAAGCGACGCCGTATTCATGCAAAAGATAAGAGAACTCAGTATCACGAATGAACGATGCCATGAACATCACCGAGAGCAGGCTCGCAACGTCGAGAAACACGGTGAAAAACGTGGTAAAAACGTACAGAACCAAAGGGATGGTAAGAATTTCTTTAGCAAACCAGCGACGCTCTGAACGGGGTTTTCCCGCGGTTGCGAAATAGCCGATCCATCGAACGACCCATGAAAAGAAAACAATCAACAGGCAACTACCTACGAGTTGTACCAGATTGAGCCAAGTGAAAAGATTTTCATATCTCTGTGTGAACACAACAATTGTCTCGGCATACGGAATCGCCAACCATAATCCGTACAAGATAATGAACAGCGACAGGAGGCGTTCCACTTGCCTGTTTTCCAGAAGCGGTTTCATGGCGAATCGTCCTCCTTTTCCAGTGATTTTTCGATGCGGTGCCCCATAATGTTCCCGATTCGACCGGCTCCGAGGACGAAAATCATTCCGAGAACGACCGGGAAGAGAGTCTGTACCATATATTCCCAAGGCCACATTTCCCAAATGATACTCCTCCGTATGGTGGGATCGTCGATTTGAACAATCAACCCCATGATTCTATATTCCTCACAGAACAAAGTAAGTCCGCGTGCGACGAGGAACAATCCAAGCAGGCCGAGAACCAGCGTCGAAAGAAATTGGGTGTCGTTCCAATGGTTTCGCTCGTCTTTTTCCGTGATGGACCGGCCGTAAAACAGGTGAACAAGAGCTCGCTGCCCTCGAAAAAGGGTGATCCCGATCCAAAGTGGCAAGGTTTTCCAAAGAACGATCAAGATCGCGGTAACGCTTGCGCCCTTATGAAAGGTTAAGGTTGATGCGTATTGAAGGGTGTAAATCAGCCCAAGCACGTTCCACCCCCCCTGCACGATCAGCCAAAGCCCGATGAGCATGATTCCAAGTGCCGCCGCCTTTAAGGGAGAAATGGTTCGGTTCATAAAAATCTCTGATTGCGTTTTTCAAAAATCGAACGCGACTCCGTTGGCTTCGGCGAGCTTGATCGTTCCTTCGTAAAGAGCACGACCGATGATGCAGGCATCGATTCCGGCGTCGTAAAGATTTTGAATGTCCTGGAGAGTCGTGATTCCGCCGGAACAGACGACCGGAACGTGGATCGCTTCCTTCATTTCCAGTGCTGCCGCGATATTCGGGCCTCGCATCATGCCGTCGGTCGCAATGTCGGTGAAAATCACGGCGGCAATCTTCGACTCGGCAAATTGGCTGGCAAGTTCAATCGCGGACGTTTCGCTCGTTTCCAGCCAACCTTCGGTGGCGACCATCCCGTTGCGGGCATCGATTCCCAGCACGAGTTTTCCAGGGTAGTGCAAACACATTTCCCGAAACCACTCCGGTTGTTTGAGCGCGTAGGTTCCAATAATCACGCGTTCCAAGCCAAGATCAAGGTATTGGCAAATCGTCTGCTCGTCGCGAATGCCTCCGCCGAGTTCGCACGGAAAATCAACGGCTTCGACGAGTTCCTGGACCGCCTGAAAGTTGACCGGTCGTCCCTCCTTGGCACCGTCAAGATCGACCAGGTGCAAACGATTCGCCCCCTGCTCAGCCCAGTAAAGAGCCATTTCTTTCGGAGAATCGCCGAACACGGTTTCCTGAGCGTAGTCCCCTTGCCGAAGACGAACGCATTTTCCTCCACGAATATCGATAGCAGGCCAAATTTCCATAGAAAGTTCACGTAAACGTGTATAAAAGGGGTTGCGTTACGCTCGACACCGCCCCATTCTATCACACGACGGCGGGATTTTCAACACAACGGCCATAAAATCGATATTTTAGGGCAGGTCGATAACAAATTCACCAATAATAATGGCAGCCGGGAACGGAGCGCAGCGCAGTGACCGGATTTCCCCGCGATTCGGTCGGGTTCGGTTCGGTCGCTTCACTTCGTTGCGCTCCCGGCGGCCATTCATCGCCAACTTATTAGCGGCCTGGTAGAATACGCAGAGTACCGCAGTGCCGCCTATTCCGCTCAATCAGGAACTGGCCGACAAGCTGGAAAAAGCGACGTTGATTCCAGCGGAGCTTTGGTTGCGGTTTGAAAAACGTTACCGTGATGATCTCGTCAAAGCGGCAAAAAAGTACGGTTTGTCGCTAATTTGACTGTATAATAAAATTTTGTTTGTAACCCATTGTGGTACAATAAGTTATGGAATCTCCTGTTTTTTTGCTGTTGACCGTGATTTCGCGTGTTAAAATGGGCAATTGGGGATAAATACTTGAAATTCCAACGTT
>CAZNVM010000182.1:0-1705 GCA_964576215.1 uncultured Planctomycetaceae bacterium | reverse complement strand
TGGCGGGCGCACATGGTGGGATTGGGGTTGCACACAACTCATGCGTATCGGTGGTGTCGTGCAGGCCGTTGGTGGCATCGCGGAGGTGTGGTTGGGTGCCACTGGTGTCATGGCGGGAGTCGGCGGTGCAGGGGGGTCCGGTGGCACAAGTCTTGCACTGACAGTAGGTTCCGTCATTTTAATTGGTCACGGAATTGACAACACATGGGCAGGCATTTGCACGGCGATCACCGGCGGATGCACGCAAACTGTGACGTCATCGGCCGTCGAATTGGTGTCTGGCAGCCACCTCGCTGGCGAGCTCGTCGACGCCTTCATCGGCATCGCCGGTAGCTTTGGTGTCGGCATGGGTATTAAATCCGCCCAAGCTGCTGGGCAAGCGGCGACGAAGGGGCCAGTCGCCGCTGTTAAGAGTATACCGAGAACTGATAATAACGCCGCTCTACAAAAACTTTTGAATGCTGGTGAGGCATCGGATCGTAACATGTTGACAAAGGCGGGGCGGGCTTTGCAAAAACATGGAGATCGACCCGGATCTCCATTTCCTAAGATTTCTGGTTCTCCAGATCAAGTCAATAAAGCAGGGCAAGAAGTTCTTAAATCTATTTTGAATTCCGAAAGAAAACGCATTGTCTCCAATAAATATGGTGGTATTGATATTTTTGATACGATCACTGGAAAAGGAGCCCGTTATGATAGTTCTGGTGGATTCATGGGGTTTCTAACTGGAATAATTGAATAATAGATTCTATCACGAAAGCTTTTTATTTAAATTACAAAGCACCGAGCAATGAAAAAAATGTACTCATTACACACATTATGGGCAGATGAACCACGGCATGAAGCCTGTTTCTTGGAATTATACTACGATTGCAAGTATGTTGCTATGATAATCCTAGAGTCCGAAAATCAAAAACCGGACATCGAATTTCCATCTAAAGAATATGAAGAAACTATGATTGTGAGACATATTGGATTAGATTGTTTTTTACAATTGCTTGAAATCGGAATAGAGGAATTTCAAAAATCCTATCCTCTAAGTATAGATGAATGCACGTTACTTACCAATATCCACATGCGGTATTCTGAAGAAAGCGAAAAAGAGAATAGAAAACTAGGCCTCTATTTTAACGAGAAGCTGATAGCTCATTTAGTAATGGAATCCAGCACGGCTGATGCCATTCTTGAATTTCCACCAAGGGACTATCCAGAAGAAATTGTATTACGTAGAATCGATTTGTGTTGTTTCCAAAAATTTCTTGAAATGTGTGAAAAAACAATTCGTTGTACGACCAGATACTTATGTGACACCAAAGAGAAAAAGACGATTTGAAAAGAATAAAAAAACAACGAGGTTATGATACCACTACGCACCACAAATTTTTTCTACAACAACTTTGACTTGAAGTCAAACGCTTGCGGTGCGTCGTTGTTTAATGTGCGGAAAAAGACTCGTATTTTGGTCCCAACGCCCTACAAACGTGCAAGCACAACCCAAGTGCTGGACTGGAGTTACACCGTTACGAATGGTGTCATGTCGAACGAAAAGTATTGGGAATCGCGCGTCGGCGATAGTGTCATCGTGACTCATTACGGTTACAACGGCAACAATACCGACATTTGTGCTACCGCGAATGTCGGCTGGAAAAACCAGGGCACAGGACACCTGGATTGGACCTGCACGGAGATATATAGTTACAATAAT
>CAZNVM010000181.1:0-8980 GCA_964576215.1 uncultured Planctomycetaceae bacterium | reverse complement strand
TGACAGATATTTCCAGATGTACTATTTCGATACAACGTGACTGAAATACTTTACTTTCAAGGTCCATTATCTACTTTTCTGTTCCACATACCTCAAAAAACCTATTTTTTTACCCACAGATTCTGGTGGGGAACCAAAAATAATCGGTATGATGATTTCTTCGCAAAAGATGATTACCGGGCGTGGTTTTCGACAAATCCGAGGAACACAATTTCGTGTTGCGTCAAAGATTGCCGGATTCGATGAAACGATTCGGGATCATCAACGATCAGAAAAACGCCGTCCGTAAAGAATCGTTTCAGTTGCGCATGTTTTCCCCTTTCCGACAACGGTCCGGAATCGATCAACACGAGATCATAATCGTTTCGAAAAGTCTCCGCCCAGTCGGAAAAACAAACGTCCTGAAAAAGGATATTTGCCCGTTCCGCAAACGCCGCATCGAGCGGGAGCAGGTCGAGATTGTCTTCCAACGCCCAAAGCGTCGTTGTTTTCGTACCTTTCTCGAGAAGAGATTCCCAACCGCCGCTCGGAGAAAGTTGAAACGCTTCCGCAAGCGAAGGATGCGAAAAATTTCCGTCGATCAACAAGGTTTTCCAACCACGCGACGAAATTTCTCTTGCACAAAGGAGCACGATGGTAGTACAACCGCATCCCGGCTTGTTACTACAGAAATTCAAAAGAGTGCGGCCGGAATTCTTGAGAGATTCCAGATGATCGGCCAACTGACGAACTTGAGCGGGCGCAGAGCGGCGCATCTTTTCACAAGCCGACGGCCAACAAGCGGAAACCGGCGTTACGAGAAATTGATGAAATTTTTCCGGAGACCGGATTTCGGGTTGTACATTCGGAATTTGACAAAGGAACGCGGAATGAGCTTCGGGATTTTTCGAAGATTCTTCGAAAAGAGCAACCGGTTGGGAAGCCGCCTTCCATTGAACCCATTCTTTGGGTTGCGGTTGAGTATTCGGTGTTTTGAGGTGCCCTGAATCCAACCGGCGCAGTCGGGCTTCCGCCGTCGTGTTGGGAGAATCAAGCCAGTCGTTTACGACAATCTTTTGAGAACGGCTCGCCCCGGTTTTTTGAAGAGCACGAACTTTCTCTTCCGTCGAGCGTGACATTTGCTGAATCCACTGCTCCGAAAAGTCCGGCTGGGTTTTACCGCAAATTCCCTGAATCGCACGTTGACGTTTGAGAACCGTGTCCCAATCGACCGTGTGCGGAGCTTCCACGAGAGTTCCCGTCTCGAAATAAAATTGACGAAGCGTTGACACGATTGAAATGAGTTAAATTTATCGATTCAGTGTATTTACGGGAAGAACGGCGGTTCCGTAATTCGGTTGGTTGTACTGCGGAACATTGGAAGGTTGGAGCGTGGGTGCCCCGCCCGCATACGGTTGTGGATTGTATTGTCCGTATCCGCTTTGAGGCATCGTTTGTGGCGTTCCCGGATTCCGATAGGTATTGTTCGTGAATGTCGCGGGAATCTCTTCGCGAGCACCGGCCATGTTATATCCCGAACTTTGTTCCGGTTGCCGATAATTCGCTGGGGATTGATATTGCGCCGCCGCGTTGAAATTCGTGGAAGGAGCCTGTTGACCGTAATTCACGGACGATTGCGGCGTTTGCGAAGACGGATAAACACCGGTGTAATTGGGAACCGTCGTCGGATTCTGGTGATACTGCACTTGTTGCACCTGTGGCTCGTTGTAACGGTTCACCGACGGTTGCGGTGCTCCAGGGTTCGGAGCGGCAAAGACGGAAAAATCCGGCGTTGAAACTTCACCGGAGGGAACGGATGTTACTGGGAGGGAATGGGGACTTCTGTCCCACGCAGACGGCGTTGGTAAGGCAGCGTACCGTTGGTCGGAATCGAAAGCCGATGGAGTTTCGTCCGGCAGTTCGGCGGTTTGAGAAAGGTCAATACTGGTCGTCGATAACGCCGGCAACGGTTTTTCGTCTTCCCATTCCCGTGCGGAACGAACGGAACTGTTGGGGGCCGAAGGTTCTTCAGCCGTTTCCACAAAAGTCGTCGTCTGGACAAGATCGGACGAGTTGGAAGACGGCTTATTGACCATGTTCAAACACAGCATGCAAACCAAGAGTGCGATAATGCACCATAACACGCAAATCTTTTGACGGTCTGTAATCCCATGCTTTATCTCCAGAAAGCGATTCCAAAGCGGTGCCCGGGAAGAAAGGGCGGCACGCAAAGAATGCGGTTCTTCCAGATTCGGCATCCTCGCAATGAACACCGGTGGATTTTCCGGTTGTTTTTCAGGGAGAAACTCTTCGGATGCGACGGAGGGTGGTATGCGAATATCGGAGTCGGGGTTTCGGGAACTTTGACTCACAGGATTGAGTGCTCGCTGTCGGCCCATGAAAAAGGCTCCTGTTTCGGGACGGGGAAGGGGAGAACAATTTATCATTCTCTAATATCGACCCAAAAACGGAAGGATCATAACAATTATTGCGATTATTCCAAAAAAACAGACTGGGTAAATTGTCGTGAACCCAATCAGAGCCGCGCATGGAGTAAGCGGTTTTCACGTTACCACCGGGGGCACCGCTTACTGCGTGCGTGGCTCTGATTGGGCGCGGCTCTGATTGGGCGCGGCTCGCTGACGAGGTTTAAAAATCCCCGGCGGCCCTGGCGAAAACGCAAACATCGACCGACGCAGCCCCGTTTGCAAGCAAGAGTTGGGAAATTTCGTTCACCGTTGCGCCAGTTGTCAAAATGTCGTCTACCAACAGAACCTTTTTTCCGGTAAGAATTTTTCCGGGAGAAGTCCGGCACAAGCGTTTCCAAAGGTCCGGTTTTAATCTGAACGCGTCTTTAACGTTTAACGCCCGCTGTTTGGGCGTCAATTCGAATTGGACGTTCGTGGACCGCATTCGGCGGACAAGGTTGGAAAGAACCGGAATTTTTAAGCGGCGTCCGAGTTCCTCCGCCAGAAATTCCGGATTGTTCACTCCGCGAACGATCCGGCGGGCATAGTGCATCGGAACGGGAACGATGAAATCTGAGCCGAACGCACAAATTTCCCCGCCGTAAATTTGGAACAAAAGCGAAGCGAGTGCCGTTGCGAGAGCACCGTTTGTTTCCTCCTTCAAACGCAAAACAGCTTCGCGGAATTCGCCGGAATATTCTCCCAATGCAACGGTTCGCTTGAAAAGGGGAATATCGTTCGAACAATGCACGCAGGAACGCCGCTCTTTTCGAAAAGGTTCCGCCGCAACAATCGGAAAAAACGCACCGCACCGTAAGCACGGAGATTTTTCTTGCGGCAGAAGTTTTTTTTGACAAGGAGAACAAATCTGCGTCCAACCGGGCAGTTCGATCATTTCGTCCGGAAGAAACTCATCGCAGCAGGGACATCGCAACGGATACAGCAGATTCAATCCCCGACGGAACCCTATTTTAATCGGCTTGCAGGAAAAATTTTTCAACATCGTTGAGCGCGAGCATGTTACTTTTTTAGCCGATACTTCATGTTTGGGTACTCGACTCGCAACCGTTCGTAAACTCGTTTTACCTTCGTGGTTGGCATTACGGCTGTTGTTGCTGTCGCCAGGGGAAGTATTGACGCGGATCCAAACGATCCAATCCCCAACGGTTACCCGGTGTCGGCGTCGGAACCGGCCGCGGCAACGGAACATCCGGGACCGTTCCAAAAACGACCGGCCGTACCGAGATGTCGTCAAGCATCGCTCTACCAACTCCGCTCAGATAAAAGCGGACTTCAAAAAGACCGTCCGACGGAGCGTATCGGAAAAATACAAATTGCCGCCAGCCGTCTGTTTGATAGAACCGTAACGCAAGTGGATCGCCGCCGATGGAGTCCCAAATAATCAAGCCATCCGCCGTCCCCTTGAGGCGTTCCGGGATGTTGATCCAACCGGAAACGCAAAGCAATTGGCCCGTGCTGACCGAAATGCCCGGCGTCGTGATCCAAATCGGGGCCGTTTCCAGCGGTACGTTATTTTCCGATTGGACAAGTAGCCGTAAACTACGATTGCCGGGACTGCCGGGACGCGGATTGTCCGTGAGAAACGACGCACTGGAAGTAATATCCTTCCCCCATTGGTGTTGTTCATGCCGCCAGCCGCCCCCTTTCCAGCTCTCCAGCGGGCTTTCGAAATCGCCGTACAAAAGCATTTCCGGCCCCTGTGTTGCACTGCGGAAATTATTGTACATCGACACGTAAAACGGAATCGTCGTAAAACCGGTTGAAACCGGCGTCAGGGAACGGTTGATGTCCACCCGTGCGGCGTCATGCCACATTTGCCGCTCCGCCGCGCGAATACCACGGGTTGCCAGCTCCGCTTGAAGGTAAGCCGGAGAATAATCTCTCCCTTGAAACAGGTGTTCCCCCAGTTCAATATCCCGCTTGGTCATGTTGAAAAGCGTTTCTTGTTCGTAAATATTGACCAGCAACATATTGTCGTTCGGCCATACGGGGATTGTTTTGCTGTCCGACGCCTGTTTGAGCATTTGAAACGTTTTTTCGTCCGATTCGACCCGCATTTTGGCCAAATCGAGTGCCAGCCGCGACATCGTTTCGCCGAACAGCTTGGCCCGCATCTCGATTTTACCGCGAAACGATCCGTTTTCCGTCATAAAAATCAGGGAATTCATGGAAGCGTCGTTTATCCGAAGCTCCGTTCCACCGGCAACTCGTTCGGACGGAACCCGTTCAAAAACGCCCGGCGTCAAAAATAATTTGTCATAGGTTTCCGGAACCGGAATTTTGAAAACCGCGCTCTTGACGGCGGCTTGCCCCATCGCATATTGGCTGTTCGGTTCGTTCCACAAAGGAAGGAAAAGTCTGGCTTTGTCCAAATAGAGAAGGAATCCGGACAATTGCGGATGATTCGACTCGTAAAAACCGCTTACGGTTCCTTCGGCAAACCATTCTTCGATCAGCATCAATTCCATGTTCATCAACGCCAACGCTTTCACCCGGTATTCCGTTTCCGGGTTCTGGTCGGTGAGCGGCGTTTGCGACGTAAACAAAATTCCATGCGACCCGGCGGCGAGTGCCTGCCGCACCATCAAACGGATTTGGTCGAACGAAACGACGACCGGTTGTTCACGATGTCCGCCAAATAAATCCCACTGCGCCACGAGATTTGCGTCCGGCTGCGTTTGAATCGCCGCCCAGCGCGGTGTGCTCCGTTGCAGTTTTTTCTCGTAATCCCGCAGCCACTGACCGTATTCCGTGAGGTCCAGCGACGTCAAGAGCGGGTCGCGGCGCATAAGAACGATCAAATCCGAAATTTGGCGACTGAAGTCGAGTCCGCCGCTTTCGATGGAGCAAATAAACGGTCGGCCTGCCTGCCGGGCATTACGATCCGCCGCCTTGATTTTTTTTGAAAGTAAATCCACCTCGGAAACGCTTGGCTTGACCAGGTATTCGCCGAGATTCCAGCAGAGAACGTTTTGGTATTCCGGCGGAGTCGGTGCGATCCGGTCAAACGTACTGCTCCCTTGAATTTCCGGCCTTTCGACCCCGATTTCCGGCGGAGGAGGACAAATGATCCAAAGTCGTTTCCGCATCGCTTCCTCAAGCAGTTCACGACTGGGCGGAGTGGAAAGCCAAATCGTGTTGAAGCCCATGCGGTAGAGAAATTCCAACGATTCACCACGGTATTCAATTGCCCGAATTCCGAGTGATTTTTTGCCGACAGAATCGTAAAGCCGGATCATCTGTCCTTCGAGTCGAACCGTCTGAACCGGCGTTGGGGAACTTGCATTTTCCAAGGCACCCCCCGTGTAATAGACCGTTTCCGTCGTGTCCGCATGGTTCGGAGCCTGTCCTCGGCGTTCCTCATAGCCGAGCAGGTGAGACGATCTCGTCGGATCCAACCGAAATTTACCGGTATCGTTCAATTTTTCTCTCAACTTAATGTTGTAAGGATCGTCGAGATTTCGACCAGAAACCGTCGAGGCATCCCAAACAATTTTGCCGGAATCGTAGATCTCCGTTGTATACTCTGAAAACACCGGCTCGGAAACGGCTTGCGTCAAAAAGCCGCTCACGTTGATCGGGTCAAATTTAGGCCGAAAACCGCGACAGATATGGTCTTCGACTGTTTTGACCGGTCCGGTGGGCGGAGAACCGCCGACGATCTCGATTCGGTGGATTGGATAGACCGGCGGTTTTTCAGGTTCGTCCGCTTCTTCACGTTCGCGGCTCGTCAGTGTTTCCCCATACTCTTTTTGCTCCAACAGGTCCAACTCATACAAATAGGCAGCATTTTCCGGTTCCAAGCGGCCAAACTCTTTGCTTTCTTTCCCCAAAATCCCCCAAATAGGAACAGCTCCGGAAACTTGAAGCTGATCGATCCAGACGTGCCTTTCGGAAGGGCGGTTTGTGGGATAGGGTAAACCTTCGACATACAAAATCAGCTGCCGAACGTACATATTGCCGAGGTCGAGCTTATACTCCAGTTCGCCTCGCAGGTTTCTGACCGTTTGTGAAGCGGATTGGTGAAGATTCGGGTTCGCAAATTTGAGTTCTTGCCAATCCCCGACATCCGCATATCTGGAACCGGCGATGAGAAACGTGATCGGACGGCCCGTGTTCGGATTGATTTCGTTGGGAAGCACGATTTGAGCACCGAGAACCAGCCCGGGTTGATTCGATTTGACCCAAACGGACGGGGAAAGTTCTTCGATCACGCAAGGAAAATCAATTTCACGGCCAAAAAACAGGTCCGTTTTTTGCGGAAAGATCATAAAAAGGTGCTCCGAACTCTCCCCTTCACGAAAAACATTACCGTCAAGGTTGTGTTTAACAATCGCGGTTCTTTTCTCCGTATTGAGAAGTTTCCAAAGAGTGCGATTACTTTCGGAATCGGCGGGTGCCGGGATGCCGGTCGCAGGAATGTCGCCGGGAATGTTGCGATGGGGCGTGGAAATTCCCGAACCTTCGCCCCCAGCGGCCACCGCAAAGAGGCAAGTCGCAAAAAAAGTGCAAATGATCGGAAAAAACAGACGCAACGGCATCCCGAAAATGGTATAATGGCTTTATCGAGAGAAAAACACGGCGAAGAGTACCGTATTTATCGAATTGTGGAAAGAGCAATTTCCCCCAAAAATCCCAAATTTTCAGACATATTTCGGTTCTCATGCAAGATAAATCGACAGTTGCCGAACTCACCGAACTTTTTTCCCTGATTGAAACGTTGCCAAACGAATCACGGGAACCGTTCGAACGAGCGATCCTCCGTGCCGCGGAGAACATTAATCGCCGTCAACGGATCGTCCACTACGTTCAGGAAGCACTCGTCCAATTGCGTTTGGATATGAAATACATCATGTTTGACCTCGAAGCCACCCGGCGCGAAAGGGATGAACTGCTTGGAAGAAAATAGCACCTTCAAAAATCGGTGATTTCCGTCCCAATTCCCATACTGGTAAAGATTTCCAGTAATAGCGAGTGCCGCAAGCGGCCGTTGATAATGTGAATTTTTTTCACGCCCCGGTCCAGCGAATCGAGACACGCTTGAATTTTCGGGATCATGCCGCCGACAATCACGCCGGAGGCGAGCATTTCTCTGGCTTTTTCGGCGTTGATCGATTCGATCATCGAATTGGGATCATCCGGGTTGGTGCGCAAGCCGTTGACCTCGCTGACGAACACCAGTTTTTCCGCCTGAAGTGCCTTGGCGACGGCGGTTGCGGCGGTGTCGGCGTTGACGTTGAGTGCCTGATTTGAACCGTTATCCATCAGAGCGATGGACGGTATAACCGGAATAACGCCGTCGTTACAAAGGTCGAGAATGGTTCGTGTATCAACTCGGGTCACGTCGCCGACCCAGCCCATATCGACCGGAACACCGTTTTCGTCGGGAAGAAGCAATTTGTTTCCGTAAAGAACGTTGGTTCCAAGTGTTACGCTCAGTGCTTTCGCATGTCCGTCGAATTCCGAGATTTTTTGGACCAGCGAATTGCTGATTTCCTTGCCGAGAACTTCCTTGACAATCTCCAGAGACGGCTGATCGGTATAACGCCGCCCTTGTACGAACCGGGGCGGGATCCCGGCTTTATTCATGGCGGCGGAAATCGCTGCGCCGCCGCCGTGAACGATCACCGGGCGCATCCCGACGGGTTCCATGAACACGGTGTCCAGAAGAAGATGGTCAATCGCCGCCTGATCTTCCATGAGCGAACCGCCCATTTTGATCACACTGATCTTCCCGCGATGCTGCCTGATCCAACGCATCGCCTCAATCAAAACGTCGGCCTTGAGCATCGCCTGTTCCATGTTAATTACGAATTACGAATTATGAATGACGAATGACGAATGACGATCCGAACTCAAAACGATTTTGTAATTCGTAATTCGTAATTCGTAATTTCTCAGTCGGCTTTATACGGCAACAGGGCCATGAATCTGGCCCGC
Organism: uncultured Planctomycetaceae bacterium; assembly: GCA_964576215.1. Taxonomy (GTDB): domain Bacteria; phylum Planctomycetota; class Planctomycetia; order Pirellulales; family Thermoguttaceae; genus JAVBSX01. The sequence goes on along the minus strand of CAZNVM010000181.1, from coordinate 572 downwards.
TTGATGGCGGTGGCGATGGCGTGCTGGCTGACGGCACTGCAACCGCTTTTGCGTCGGCTAAGAATTTTGCCTTGGCGGCTGGTTAATTTTCGAAGAAGCTCGACGTCTTTGTAGTCGACGAACATCGGGCGGGGCAGTTGACCATCAACGATGAGCGGATCTTTCTTCTTCCCGCGAACTTTCTGCTTGGCTTTTTTCTTTTGAGTAAACTTGGCGTTACGTTTTTGTCCTGTTCTTGGCATAACTCTCTCACAATGATTGGAAACATGGTATCTCTCGTCCACCACCGGGGGACGATTTCCAAAACCGACCCAAAACCGACCGAGGGGACATTCTACATGAGATTTTCAGATCGACAAGGGAGGATTGCAAAGTCCCTGGGAACGCACCCAGTCCGCAAGTCCGCTCCGACTCTGTATGTCCTGCTCCAACTCGCCGTTCAAGCGATCCTGGCCTTGTACAAACGCTGGACCGATGCTGGACGGCCAGCCAGTAATCGGAATTTCAAAGTACCTGTTCCGATCATGGTTCTGGTTTATTGTGGACCGGAAGACCTGCCGGACGACTTGAGT
>CAZNVM010000180.1:0-11526 GCA_964576215.1 uncultured Planctomycetaceae bacterium | reverse complement strand
TGACAGATATTTCCAGATGTACTATTTCGATACAACGTGACTGAAATACTTTACTTTCAAGGTCCATTATCTACTTTTCTGTTCCACATACCTCAAAAAACCTATTTTTTTACCCACAGATTCTGGTGGGGAACCAAAAATGTTTCGCTTGTTTCTCGCGTTTATTTTGCTGATTGTTTTCTCGTTGGAGGTTTCGGCTCAAAAAGGGGAAAGACGATCGCGTTCCGGACAATCTGCTCCTCAATCAGCGACCGGTTCGAGCGCAACCGTTCCGCAGCTTGCGACTCCCGCCGATCAAGTGGTGCCTCTTACGGTCGTTGATCCGCGACAAATCGGTTCGATTACGCCCTCTCATGTTGGTATTCCGTACAAAGTTGTTCAATACGCAAGCCGTATTCTTGAGAAATACGATATCAACGGAAACGGTTTTCTTGAGCGGGAAGAATGGTCCAAAATGCCCGGCGCACCGCAAAGCATCGATACCGACGGCGATTTCATCATTTCGCTCGACGAAATGATCCGGTTTATCGTTTTGTACGGAAGTATACGAACGATTCACCGACCGAATCCGCCGTTGCCTTTTGTAAGTTCCAACTGGGATCCGGCGACGATGTCCCCATTCAAACCGTTTAGCGCACCGCCGAAACCGAAACAAGAACCGAACGAACCCAAAACGGAACCGACGGCGGAAATCGACGAAAACCAAATCGTCGGCGCGGTGGACTCCGAACCGGCGGAAGAATCCGGGAATGAAAAAGAGCAGGAAAAACTCGAAGAGCTGTTTTACGAAACGGTTTTTGCCGGTCAATTCAACCCGGCTCAGCGGAAGTATCACGTTCCGTTGAGCGAACTGCGAGGGGTTCCGAATTGGTTTGTCCTTCGGGATAAAAACGGCGACGGTCAGTTGTCGATGCTGGAATTTGATCCGACACTTTCTCCGAAAGGTCTTGCCGAGTTCGCACGTCTGGACAAAAACGGCGACGGCTTTCTCACGCCCGACGAAGTTCGCGTCGAACAGAAATAGATCACTCGCAATCGGCCAAAGCGATCAGGGCGTAACCCGTAACCAGGTTCGGGTCCCCCTCAAGCCAGCGGGGATTCTCGTTGATCCAGGAGCCGTTCGGTTGTTGACGCTTGGCCAACGATTCGATCAGGTCGCCGCGCCAATCATGTTTCTCGTTTCCGTCCGGCGAATCGAGCGTTTCGAGTTTCAGGACATTGAGGGTTTTCGAGAAGGTCGTGTAGTAGTAAAACAAGCCTGAATCGCCGATCCCCGGATTCGATTCGGTGTCGTAATGCTTCCTGATCCAATCGTAAGCGGCTTTGACCCGGAAGTCTTCCGGCGTCAAACCGGCGTAGATCATGCTTTTCAGGCCGGCGTAAGTCATGGAAGCGTAACTTCGCAGACCGCCGTTGTCCGTTTCTCCGGCGAAGGATTCCCCTTTGCCGACCGGTGTGTAGATGAAGCCACCGTCGGAATTTTTCGCCGCGAATTGTGCGGTGTTGTGCTGCGATTCCAGGTTTTGAGTCCGCGAGACAAAGACGAGAGCTTTCTGAATTGCGGGATCGTCGTTTCCGGCCCCGGTGCTTTTCAGGGCTTCGATGAAAAAGTGCGTATTTGAAAGGTCCGGCCGCTGGTGTTTGCCGTAACCGGCCCCGCCGTAGAACATATCGTCCGATTGAATGTCGCGTTGTTCCGTAAACTGTCCGACCCGAACGAATCTCTCACAGTTCGCCAAAAGTTCCTCGTAAGGCCCTTTGTCAAGGTTCTTTGCGGCTTTGAGTTTTCGGTTGGCAATGGTAAAACACTGGAGCGCAATACAGCTTTCGTAATTTCCGTACAGTCCCCCTTCGGTATAGATGCCGCCGTCTTCCCATTTCGATTTTTCGAGAAAGCTCAATCCTCTGGCGATCATCGGATCGTCGGCAGGCACTCCGGCACTGAGAAGGCCGAGCAGGACGATTCCCGTCGGTCCGATTCCGGCGTGCGACGAAAAGGAGCCGTCTTGAGCTTGAGCGTTACGAAGGAAAGCGACCCCTTTTTCGATCATCTCCCGACGTTTCGCCTCCTGATCTGCGGCGAAAACGGACGAGATCATCAGGAATATAAACAAAGGTATCAGGACACGTTTCATTGCTTTTTTTGGGTGTGTAGCCATGATTTTAGGTAACGTCCGGGATCGTCAAACAAGGTTGTTCTTTGGTATGGAAACCTTATTATCACCTTATTTTTCCGTTTCTTCGAGTCCGACCGCCTGGGCGATTTTTTTGCCGCCGCAGTGGTAGAGGAAGAAATCAAGTCCGCCCCAACGTCCGGCAGGAACCGAAGCAAGCAACAGGCAGGCAACCATTTCGACGAAATCCTTGCTCACGAACAGAAAATGTCCGATCATGTCCGGGAGCGGCGGATAAATGCCCGGCCAGGGGAATTGCGATAAAACGACGTTAAACAAAAACGCCGCTGCACCCAGGCAGGCAAGCCGGTTGCAAAAGCCGAGGAGCATACAAAACCCAATGGCGGTCAAAGCAATCGTTACGCCCAGATCAAGCATTTGCATGTGTGACTTGAAGAAGGGGACCGGGACGGACGGTTTTTCCGGATCGGTTACCAATTTGCGTGGATTTCCTCCCAGTTCCGAAGAAACGACACGGCCAAACGCGGACTGCAAACCGCTCCCCTTTTTGTCGAGTTCGGCAATCCAAGTCTCCCCCTCGGCACGATAGCCCATTTCACCGTCCCAATTTCGCTGGCGTTGGTGGGGCGCGTCGTTCGTTTTCTTTGCGACCTCCGCGAGGAAACGGTCATAACTTTTCTCGTATTCCCGGACCGGCACCTCGATTTCAGCGGCGTATTCCCGCAGGGAACGGATGTACTGTCCGAAAATCGCGTCGATCTCCTTCTTCTGATTTTCGTTCAGGTTATGCCGGGCGATGAACGAATTTTTGAAATTGGTCCATGCCTTTTCATAGACGGGAAGAGTCGGAAGTTTGTCAACCGTTTCCGGTTTTCCTTCGGAGTTGACGTACTCGAAAGGCTTCACATCTTCCTTGGGTTCGATGTCGAGCCGCACGAAACCGTGCAAGTCGGGAAGCATCCTGTAATAGAGTTCGGCGGTCGGTCCTTTCGCCAGCCCGAGAAACCCTTTTGCGCTAAACTCGTTTCGCGGATTGAGCTTGTGCAGACCTTCGTAAAAGAAATGCCAACCGATTGACAAACGCAACACGACGAACAAAATCACCGCAATCGCACCGATACTCACCTTATTTTTGTCCAAGGGTAAACTCCTCTATATCAAGTTTATATTCCTAATGTAGCATGTAGCACGCCGAAACACGACGGTGCCTATTCTACCCGAATGAAACGGTTGTGGGAAGTACCATTCGGGCATAGGGGAATAGAATGGGCAAGGTATGCGATGAATGGCAGCCGGGAGCGCAACGGAGTGAAGCGACCGGACCGAATCGCGGAGAAATCCGGTCACTGCGCTGCGCTCCGTTCCCGACTGCCATTGCCCCGTTTCTTTACCCGTTGAAATGTCGTATAATCCCGGTCGTAAACAGGCCACAAAAAATCCCTTTAACAACGTAAACCTTATGAAAAATGCAATTTTCGGGCTGAGTGCCGTTTTATTTTTGCTTGTTCCCAACCTTCAGGCAGCGGGGCCGTTTCTCGTCAAAGACGGCAAAACCGATTTCAAAATCGTGCTTTCCGACTCGCCGCAACCGATTGAACAGAGTGCCGCGAAGGAATTGAAAACCTATCTCAACGAAATCACCGGGATTGGTTGGACCGTCGCCTCGGAAAAAGACGTGCCGGAAAACGCTCCGCAAATTTTGATCGGAAATTCGGACCGGGCCAGGAAACTCTTTCCCGAAATTGATCCCGAAAAAATCCCTTACGACGGAATCGAGGTACATCTGAAAGGGGATAAGCTCCTCCTGACCGGACACAAGCAGCGGGGAACGCTTTACGCCGTGAACACGTTCCTGGAAGACGTCCTCGGCGTTCGTTGGTGGACCTCGACGGAGCAAATGGTTCCCAAACACCAGACGTTCGAGCTGAAACCGCTTAGTATTTCATACGCACCGAAACTGATTTACCGGGAAGCGTATTACAAAGACGCTTTCGATCCGATTTTTGCGACGCGAATGAAGTGCAACGGGTCGAATGAACGAATCGCCCCGGAGTACGGCGGGCACCACCGCTTCGTTTACTTCGTTCACTCGTTTTTTCCTTTGATACCGCCGGACAAATACTTCGCGGAGCATCCGGAATGGTTCAGCGAAATCAACGGCGAGCGAAAGCACGAACGCGCCCAGCTTTGCCTCACGAACGACGAAATGCGGATTGAACTGACGAAAAATGCAATCAAGTCTCTCCGCAAGAATCCGGGCGCACAATTCATTTCCATCAGCCAAAACGACTGGTACGGGTATTGCACTTGCGAAAAGTGTAACAAAATCGCCGAAGAGGAAGAGTCCCAATCCGGGCCGCTCATCCGGTTCGTCAACCAGGTCGCCGAAGAGATTGAAAAAGAATTTCCGGAGGTGTTCGTCGAAACGCTTGCCTATCAATACACCCGAAAACCGCCGAAACTGGTCAAGCCGCGTGAAAATGTGGTGGTCCGGCTTTGCACGATCGAGTGTTCCTTCGTTCAACCGCTCCTCGGCGAACAGAACCGCTCCCTTTGCGACGACATGGAAGGGTGGAGCAACATCGCCCACCAGCTTTTCGTCTGGGATTACGTAACGAATTTCTCGTCGTACATTTTGCCGCATCCGAACCTTCGTTCTCTTGCGCCGAACATTCGGTTCTTCGTCGATCACGGCACCATCGGCCTGTTCGAACAGGGGGATTCCTACTGCACGGTCGGCGATTTCGTCCGGATGCGCAATTGGGTGATCTCAAAGCTGATGTGGGATCCCGCACTCGACGAAAAGGAACTCTTCAGGGAATTCCTCGTCGGGTATTACGGTAGTGAAAAAGTGTATGAGATTTTGACGGAGTATTTCGATACGCTTATCAACCGTGCGGAATCGACCGGAAAACATATCGGTTGTTTCCATGATAATACGGACCACTGGCTCAATTACGAAACGCTTTGCAAAGCGACCACGATTTTCGACAAGGCGATTGACGCTGCCGAGCAACTTCACGGCAAAGGATCCGTTTTTGCACAACGTTTACGTCGGGAACGCTTGCCGTTGGAGCATGTTTGGCTCAGGGGATACTACCAATTCAAGCGGATCGCAGAAGCGAAAGGAAAACCGTTCTGCGGTCCCGCCGACCCGATGGAAGCGTGCAGGAGTTTCTTTGCGGTTTGCGAAAAATACAATGTAACGGCTTACCGGGAATACAATGCAACGAAACATTTTGAGGAGTTCCGGGAGAACATGTTCCGCCGTTTTGGCGACCCGGCCCCTGCGCCGGAGGAGTTCAAAAATCTTGATCCCCGCCTGTGGACGGATGTACAGGAATACGAATTTCGGACTGTAAACTACAATAACCTCGCCTCGATTGCCGACGATCAGGCGGCTTCCAATGGCCGGGCGGCGAAGATGCCTGGCAGTCATTACGAATGGGCTGTGACGGTTCCGCCGGCGACCGCCTCTGCGTTGTTCGGAAACGCCGGCCCTGATACGAAATTCAAAGTGATCGCTTATGTCCGATGTGATGCGACCGCAACGGACGGCCCTGCCATGACCTGCGGTATTTATGACGAAAAAGAGCGCAAAGGGATTGCACAAAAAAGCCTCAATGTTACGGAAATTGCCGGTCCCGAATACAAAAAAGTCGAGTTCGATTTCCTGCCGCTCACAACGACGATGTACATTTGGTTCGCCCCGCCGAATCGGGAGGGAGAGGTCCAGGCGGTTTACATTGATCGTGTGATTGTGGTGAGAGAGAAATAGTCAATCAGCGGTCAGAATTTCCCAAAGTGCGTCAAGCGATTGCGGGATCACTTTGGCACCACCGATGACCGGCATGAAATTCACATCGCCGTTCCAGCGGGGAACGATGTGCCAGTGCAGGTGGCCCGGTACACCGGCTCCGGCGGCGTGCCCGAGGTTCAAGCCGACGTTGAACCCGTGCGGCTGCATTTCCCGCTCCAGACGTTCCACCCATCGGGTGATTTGCCGCGTCAGGTCAAGCATTTCCGCTTCCGTCAGGTCGCCGAGCCTCGCAATATGACGTTTCGGCGCAAGAAGGAGATGTCCGTTATTGTACGGATACCGATTCAAGACGCCGATGGAAGTTTCCGACCGGAAAAAAACGTGCCGCTTGCGATCCTGCCGGGAATCGTTGACTGCGGCAACCGCCTGACAGAGAAAACAGTCGGGATCGCAACCCGGCCCGACTTCGACGCGGTCTTCCTCCCGGTCTTCCTGCTGAATAAATGTCAGCCTCCAGGGAGCCCAAAGTGTTTCGTGTTTGTTCATCGTTCAAAAAATGTTTAGCCCAGCGTCTCAGACGCGGGTGAGTGGGTCAATGAATACATCCTTTGGCACCGCAGCATGGTCCCGGTTGGCTATGACACATCTCACCGGCCCCCGGACAAACCGGCCCTGCAAAGTGCGCTGCGGCGGGTACGCTCATCTGGCGTTCCAATTTTTTGTTACCACAATCGGGACACTGCGGAACCTGGCCGCTGCGCACCAAAAGTTCAAAATCCTTACGGCACCTGGAACAAGTATATTCGTACAAAGGCATTGAGGAATCGTTCGTGGTTTGAGTTACTTTATTGATGAAGTTGTATGGTACAGAAAATTCCGAAGCGGTTCGTGATCGATCTGTTGCACCGCTTCTTTGGCTCTTGCAACGTATTTTTCGATCAGCAGTTTCGCTTTTTCGAAAACCCCTGATTTTTCGTATAGATCGTGGATTTGTTCCGGAAATTTCTGATCGGCATCGGAAGAGGAACGCGAACTTAACATTGCGACCAATTCCAAAAACCGCGTTCGGTCCTTTTCCTGAAGCAATTCCAGAGCGAACGCCCGAAGAATCGTCGGACGGTCTTGAGCAACGTCTTGCGCCGGAATCCGCTTGTTTTCGTTCGGAATCCAATCTTCCATATCGTTTTTGATTTGAAACGCGGTTCCCCAATATCGGGCAAACCGGGCAAGCGGATCGGTAATTTTTTCCAGAAAACGTTCGTCGGGTTCCGATTTTTCGGATCGGAAAAATGTTCCAAGTCGTACTCCGGCGTAAAGAGCCGCTTCAAAGGCGGGAGCGGTTTTCAGTCCGTAAATTTTCAGGACTTCCGCCGGAGTGATTTCGGGATTCGCCTCGTGCCGCCAAAAAAGTTCCGCTCCCTGACCTTCGCACAATTTGAGATGCGCTTCGCTTATTTTTGCGAGAAGATCGGCCCGGAGCAGACCGCCCCTGCCAAGTTCCTGTCCGCCAAGTTCCGGCGATTCCGCCGTGATGAGGCGATACCCCAATCCGATCAGGTAATCGCCGAGATTGACCGCAATCGGTATTCCGTACTGATTGTGCAATGTCGGTTGCCCGTATCGAAACGAATCGTCGTCCTCAATATCGTCGTGAATAAGCGACGCTTTGTGAAAAACTTCAATTGCCAGTGCCGTGCGTTTAACGATGGACGGAAACGCGGCAACCTGTTTTGCGCCGTCGCTGTGCGTTCCCCGTGAACCGGTTAAAGCGTCAAACGCGGCAAGCGTGATGAACGGACGGTAATATTTTCCGCCGACCTTCAAAAAATCAGAGGCAACACGCTCTGTGGAGGCCGCAGAGTGTTGACTTTGCGGCAAAATTTCCTCCGCAAGCGACGCCGCTTGCCGCAAAAGATGTAGCCAGGTATTCCCTGGGACCGCAGGCATCTTGCCTGCAATGGGACAGGCTGGAAGCCCGCGTTCCCAGGAAGTATCGTACGGAATATCAATGAGTTCCCGAACCCAGTCGGAATCGACGGTGGAGTCCTTGCAATTGGCGTTTAACAATGGCACGGCGGCGGCGGGGATTCCGGCCAATTGCAGTTGATCGAAAGCCTGTTCCAGCGATTTTAAGCAACCGACTCCCAAAATCGCGTCGGTTTTGCCGCTGAGGATCGACTTCATGACGATTGGCGTTCCTTCGGCAATCACGACGGAATATCCGAGCGACTCGGCGTGTTGTTTGAAATCGGCAAGAGGGCATCGTCCACAGGAAAGGCAGTGTAATCCCTCGGCGTCGTAGGTTGCATTGCATGACTGCGAATCCCGCAAACAGTGCGGTAAAAGGAGCGTGCGACGTGCTTGGGGAATCGTAAGTATTCGCGGCTTCCAAAATTCGCTGCCAAGAAGCACCATTGTCCAGGCCAAATAATTCCCGGAACAGTCGAGTTTTTGCAAAATCGAGCGTCCCAGCGTTTCCAGCGAAGCCCGGTTGACGGCAAACGTCGCACTTTTTTCCGCAGCTTCCTGTCGAACCTGCGCAAGAATCCGTTGCCGCTCTTGCGGTGTGGACGGCACGCGGTGGGGCAAAGAAGTGTTCAAAACGAAGGAGCGGGTTGGATTGTTGGATTTTCAACGTTGCAAAGACCATTCAAACATGAAAGGATGTTTTCTGAAAGGGGGAACCCCGGTAGCAAACCGCTCTCCTCACAGGTTCACACGGGGAGCGTCATTGCGCTGCGCTCCATTCCGGCTTTTATTGGGAAAAGGAATAATTCGGAAAAAAAGGAAAATTTTGTCAATACGGTCTTGTTTTCTTGAGAAAAATCGGGTAAAAAGCGGGAATCTCGCTGGTCCCACTCCCCTTTTCACCATGTGATGCTCTTTTCCAAAGTAATTTCACAAACAGACGTTGCTGATTCATTGTATCGGGAAACCGAAAAGTTTCCCCAGAGCAAGAGAATCGATTACATACTGCTTTTTTTCATAACCCTATTGCTGGGTTTCTTACTGGCGGGATGCTACTTGTCCCGTGAAAAAAAGGAAACGTCGGCGGATTCGATCAAGACGTACAAGAGTATTCCCGGCGTGACGGCGGAGGAAATTACCGTCATCGAGGCCCTCAAGGCCGACAGAAAGAAGTTTTCCCTGGGAGTCTTGATCGGAGAAGAAATGCTGCCGTTACCCGACGGGTCTTACGATGGTTTTCTGGTAAGGCTATCCCGCTTTCTCACCGATTTTTTGGAGATTCCCGTCGTCGCGGAAATCTATGAGTGGGATGCCTTGGTCGAACGACTTGAGGCCCGATCCGTGGATTTCACGGAAGAATTGACGGCAACGGAAGAACGCATGAAAAAATATTCGATGTCGCTCCCCATTGCCGAGCGGATGCTTCGGATTTTCACCCTCAAGGACTCGAACGACATTCAGACGGAAGAGGACGTGGTCGGGCGGACCATCGGCTTTTTGGAGGGCACGATTACGGCGGACGATGTTGAAAGAGTTTATCACATCCCTTTCAAAAAAGTGGAAGTTGCCAATTATCCGATGGCGGCACAAATGCTTCAACGCGGTGAAATTGACGGTTTTATCGAGGAAGCGGTCGCACTTCCCGCCTTTGAGCAATACGATTTTATTCGTTCCCGGATCATTTTTCCGCTGATTCACTCGCCGGTATCGATCATGACGGCCAATCCCGAACTGACTCCCGTTATTTCCATAATCGACAAATACATCGCAACGGAAGAGGGAAGTCGTAAACTGGTCGAACTTTACGAGGAAGGGGAACGCATTTACGCAAGGAATGAACTAAGCAAACTGCTTACGGAAGAGGAAAAGGCTTATATCGAAGATTTGGTACAACGGAAAGCAACGGTTCCCATCGCGTTTGAGTTTGACGATTATCCCGTGAATTTCTACAACAAAAATGAAAAGGAGTTTCAGGGAATCGCGATTGACGTTTTGGCGGAAATCAGCAAACTTCTTGATATAAAGTTTGAGGTCGTGAACGTCCGAACTGTCTGGGCGGAGATTTATGAGAAAACGAAAACGGGTGAGATTCCCATGACAACACGGCTCTTGCGCACGAAACCACGGGAGGAACATTTCATTTGGAGCGAGACTCCTTACTCCCATTCTTATTATGCCGTCATGTCGAAGTCCAATTTTCCAAACCTTTTGAGTCATCAGGTTGCACGCTATTCCGTCGGCGTGATGAAGCAGTCCGGCTATGAGGACGTTTATAATGAACTCTTCCCCTATAACCGAAATCTTAAGAGGTACGATACGCTCAGTGCTTGCCTGAGTGCTTTGGAGAAAGGGGAAGTGGACCTGTTAATGGCTTCCGAGCACGTGTTGCTTACCCAGTTGCATTATCTGGAAAAACCGCAATTCAAGATCAACCTGCGTTTGTCCAAGCCGATGAGTTCCTGTTTCGGTTTCAATAAGAATGAAAAAGTATTGTGCTCCGTCATTTCGAAAGCGCAACAATTCGTACAGACGGACGTGATTGAAAACCATTGGATGAACCGAACGTATGATTATTCGAAGAAACTTGCGGAAAACCAACGGTTTTTCATATCCATCTTTGCCTGCGTGGTGTCATTGATGCTGGTTGCCGCCGTCTCTTTGCTCCTGCGAAACATAAAACTCAGCCGAAAATTAAAGGTCCTCGCCAGTAACGACGCCTTGACGGACGTTTACAATCGACGCTATTTTTTGGAGCTTGGCAATCTCCAAATGAAAAAATCGCTTCGAACGGGACAGCAATGCTTTGTTGTTATTTACGACTTGGATCATTTCAAGGCCATCAACGACAAATATGGCCATTTGGCAGGAGATACGGTACTCAAGGAAGTGACCCGGCGGGTGAAAGTGGCGATTCGGCCTTATGATTTATACGGTCGTTACGGCGGGGAGGAATTCATTTTGCTGATGACCGATGTCGATAAGACGGACCTGCTTAACTTCATCGAACGTCTCCGGCAAAACATCTGTCGGGAGCCGGTGCTATTCGGGGATGTTTTGATCCCGGTTTCCGCGAGTTTTGGAATTTATTCGACCTCGCCGTCAACCAATATGGATACGGCAATAAAACTGGCCGACGAAGCTCTTTACCAGGCGAAGGCAAGAGGACGCAACAGGATTGTCTTTTACAACGAAAACAACGGCGAAGACATACGTTGTAACCTTCCCTGGACTTAAACGGGGGGTTAATCAGAGCCGCATACTGTTCAACGCCGCGCACAATCAGAGCCGCGCACGGAGTAAGCGGTAACCCCGGTGGTAACGTGAAAACCGCTTACTCCGTGCGCGGCTCTGATTGTGCTTTATATTTGTAAACTGTTGCTGCGCAAGAAATCCGCTTCAATCTTGACGAACAATAACCTATTGCGTAAAATAAGACAGGTCCAAAGGTTCTCTTCCCCCGACAAGCGGGGGTTAGGGAACGTATCTGCTGTAAACGGCCTTTGAATTCATAATTCATAATTCGTCACTAGCGTCCGATCATAAGTCGAACAATAGCAACTGTTTAGGGTTATAGTAGTTATTAAAAAGTGTAAAATCCTGTGAAAAAAGCGTCAAAAGTGGTGTTTTGATGAATATTGTTACGCTTAATATTTGTAGAATTTC
>CAZNVM010000179.1:0-3168 GCA_964576215.1 uncultured Planctomycetaceae bacterium | reverse complement strand
TATATATCTCCGTGCAGGTCCAATCCAGGTGTCCTGTGCCCTGGTTTTTCCAGCCGACATTCGCGGTAGCACAAATGTCGGTATTGTTGCTGTTGTAACCGTAATGAGTCACGATGACACTATCGCCGACGCGCGATTCCCAATACTTTTCGTTCGATATGACACCATTCGTAACGGTGTAACTCCAGTCCAGCTCTTGGGTTGTGCTCTCCTGCGGATTGGTTATTGGTGCCAAGACGCGAGTCTTTTTCTGACTGCGAAACAACGGCGCACCGCAAACGTTTGACACCAGGTCAAAGGCGTTGAGGGAATAATTTGGGGTGCGCAAAGGTATCATTTCCTTATTGCTTTCTCTTTTTCAAAATGGCTTGTTGGTGTCAGTATTAATCATTTCTTCGTTCGTTTTTTATTTTCCACAGGCGGCGGAGGAATATACTCGTCAGGTTTCCAGAAATCGTAATCCGCCTGTTCGCGGTAGGGTTTCATTTTGCCGTGTCCAGCTTTTTCAATACGGCCCACTTCCACGCACTTGACATTGGTAAATCCTTGCTTCATTAAAAGGTCATATCCCTCTTCCGAGAGGAAAACGCCGTCACCTGGACTAAGTAAGCTACCGAACTCAAAAATGCCGAACAGCTTTAATCCATTCCATTCTTCTTCATCAACAACAAATTTATTCCAAAAATATTCTTTTTCTGTGTCGTAGATAATATTTCCACAAACAGAACAACTCAACTTGCGAATTTTTTGCGATTTTTCTTCATTAATGTTGACACCATATCGTGGACTGAATCGCCAAAAGGGAGGACCTTCATAAGGTGTTGTGCAAACGACTGAATCACGAGGCTTTCGAGACCTTGGTGATGGCGGCGGCACTTCTTCAAAAAATGTTTCGAACTCCTTGATGAAAAAGCCATTTTTTCGGAAAAAATCAATAACCTCTTTTTGTGCGATCATATCCCAGCAAGGGAATCCCGTACCACCAAGATCACCTATTCGCTCGCTCCCTTCCATCCATGTCATTGGCCAAGGAGCAATGTTGAGCCAACAGGCTATCCGGCAATTGGGACACCCATCCCTTCCCCATTGCCACCACGGAGCGTATCCTACAGCTAACTCCACCACTTCACCATTGCGTAAATAATATCCACCAGGGCCACCACCACAGCAGCACGCAAAGGAACTATTATCCCATCCGCCTATTGTTCCAAGCATATAAATTTTCATAGTCTGAACTCCATGACGAGAACATCTCTAATTTTAAGAATTTGTTCGACTGTAATTTTCTTAGGTCCTCCTTCCTTTGCTATCTCAATCAAGAATCTTGCATTATACGCCCCGCCATTACCGCCTCGATGAATGGCTTTATGTAGCCACTCGGGAATATATTTGATATTCGGCATTCCCTTCATCCCGATGATGCGAGGATCGGATGCAATGGGATTCTCAGCGGCGGACAGCAATTTCTGCATTTGTTTCGGAATCGTGTGGTGTCCGACAAGAGTAGTACAATCACCATTATGCACCAACACACAAGTTTGCCCAAGACCATACTCCTTCGCCAGAATGAAATAATTATGGTTGCCTTCGACGGTAAAGTTAAAGACATTGATACCACCGGTTTGCTCTACACGCACGATATTGGTCAGCGTTGATAACTTGCCGTTGGCGTCAAGGAATACGTCGCCCTCGCGCAAGTCTTTGGCTTCGACCCAATAACCGTTCAATCCGGGTGCGAGATTATCGTGGTAAAAGATATTGCCATTTTCGTCGACCACACTACGCGCGGCGCGAGACAAATCAGGATCATCTGTCACCACCCAGAATGGGTGAACGTCGGTAGTCTCGATAACCTGTTCGTTACCATCCTCATCAAGAATCGTCAGGTAATTGATATGGTCACTTTTCAACGCAAACGTCGCCGTTACTGCCGCAAGCTCTAATTCGCCGGTAAGGGTATTGTACGAGTACACCAAATCGCCGACTTTGATGTCTTCGATGTTCATGGTGACATACTGCACGAAAACGCTGTTTTCGTCGTACTCCATGCCAACGACAACTTGTGTTCCCTCGGTGAAACAGGCCTTGCTGAGTTTCGATATCATCTTGCCGGGATTGACCACAAGGAGGCTAATGCTCAGGTCGACAATCTCACCGGCAAACTCGCTACCGGTGACGTTAGCGACCGCGGTTTTGGTCACGGTGTCAACATGTTTGCCGCTGATTGCTGCACGCAAACCAGTCTGGAAATTGTCCAGACCGTTGAGAGCGACGACACCACCAACGCCGACGAGTGTTAAGCTGACACCACATGTTTCGGGGGTCAGACCCAAGCCTGCTGCCACCATAATTGTCCCGCTGACGGTTTGCGCGGCACCGAAGAAAGCCTGAACGCCCCCCATAATACTGTCATACCAGGACCAACCTGCAACCGGATCAGCCAGCGTGACACCAACCACCACCACCGGCGGGTTGAGTATGGCACCAGCGTCAATAACGGCGTAGTTTTTAAAATTCGGCTTGGCGGGGGTGTTGATGGCGGTGACGCCTTTGGCACCATAGACATTGCCTGGTGACGCCATGCCGTTGACCTGCCAGCCTTTGTTGTACGCTATTTTCGGCATGTATTCGTGGAGGTTGACACCACCGACTCCGACCGTGAAGGTGGCCGAGAGATCGTGCGAATCATTGTGTCCGCCTCCGCCGCCGCCCAAATACCACCAGAGGCTGCTGTCGGTCCCATTCACGGCAATCGTGTAGATGGCACCAATGCTCAGCGGAGTGTTACGATCCGTGCGAACTTTATTGTAACCGTATTTCTCCGTGCCGGTCCAGTCGAGTTTTTCCCAGCCGGCACTCCCGGCACCGGTCCACTCGTTATGCCCGCTACTATTGTAAACGCTATGGGCCACCGTGACACCAAAGCCAACACGCGATTCCCAATACTTTTCGTTCGACATGACACCATTCGTAACGGTGTAACTCCAGTCCAGCACTTGAGTTGTGCTCTCGCATTGATGGGATGTTGTCGAAAAATCAGAATATCTGGCCGTGCCGTAATCGATGGTGTCATTGTAGCTCTCGAAAAACATGTCAAGAACGTCGGCGGACCATTGTGCGGCCACTGCAGTATTTTTCTCGCACAAAGACACGGAGGCGCAAGGGCTA
>CAZNVM010000178.1:0-16698 GCA_964576215.1 uncultured Planctomycetaceae bacterium | reverse complement strand
CCTTCACTCCGGAAGTTGTTGCGAAAACCGCCACCCGTTGGATGCAACGAAACATGACCGCAAAACACTTTCATCGAAAAAACTATAAACGACGTGTACAAAACATCTTACATCGACGAATTTAAAATATACAGTCAAACTACAGAAAATTCGGAAAAGATAAATACGCCGAAGTCGGTTGTCGACATTATTTTCACCTACTTGCGTGACATTATCTACAATCCGTTGGGCGCATCGCTGGACATTGAAAGTTTGCCCGAATCGTTCAAAGACGTCGGCAAGGGATTGCAGTATCTTAACAGCCTGATTTCCGAAACGAGAATTTTTGCCAAAGAACTGTCGATAGGGAATCTGGACTGTGCGGTTCCGTCGGCCCGCAATGAAATTGCCGCGCCGCTCAAATCTTTGCATGCGGCACTCCTGCATTTGACCTGGCAGGCACAACAAGTCGCAATGGGCGATTACCGGCAGTGTGTTGACTTTATGGGCGAATTTTCGAGAGCCTTCAACCACATGATCGAACAGTTGGAGCAGCAGCGGCAAACCAACCTGGACGAAAAATTAAACCTCTTAAAAGCCGTTGCGGAAAGTACGGAGGCACGCCACGAGGCCGAATACGCCAGGGATTTCATGCGGGTTGCCAATGACGCCGCCGAGCTTTTGCTCGAAACGGACGTCAAAGATTATCTCAGCGCGATCGTCCGGGGAATGGAGATGATCGGCCGGTTCATGGGAGCGGATCGCGTCTACTTGTGGCAGAATAACCGAAAAAGCGACAGAAAACTTTATGTGAAATGCGTCTGTTACTGGTATCACAAGGGAAGAGCGGAAGAACTCCGGCGACAGGAATTCTCGTATAAGGACAATGTGCCGACCTGGGAACACCTGCTCTCCAACGGCGAGATCATTAACGGTTCCATTTCCGACTTCCCGGAAGAAGTCCGTTCTTTCTTTGCACACTCCAAGACCGCTTCCATTTTAGTCATCCCGATTTTTATCGACGGTAAATTTTGGGGAAATGTCAGCATCGACAGTTGTCACAAGAAACGCCTGTTTTCCGAAACGGAAATCAATATTCTACGCTCGTGGGGCCTGCTCATCGTCAGTGCCATGCAGCGCAGTGCAATTGCGCACAATTTGCAGGCTATTTCCAACAATTACAAGGGATTGATCTGGAGCATCGACCATGAGGGGATTATCACGGCCTTCAAGGGAAAGTATACGAAGTCGTTAATTCCCTATGCGGCGAGTGTCGAGGGGAAAAATTTTGAATCGTTTCGGTTGAAAAGCGAACTCGGCGACCAGTTCATTTCCTACGTGAAAAAAACCTTCCAGGAAGGTCCGCAAGACTGGTTGAGCGAAACCGACGACAATTTTTTTCACTCTTACACCGCACCGGTCTACGATGACACCGGAAAAATTGTCAGCATCGTCGGCAGTACCGACGACGTAACCGAGACGATCAAACTCCAACAGGCTTTGGAAAACGCCAGCCGGGCCAAGTCCGACTTTTTGGCCAACATGAGCCATGAAATACGGACTCCGATGAACGCAATTATCGGCATGACGGAACTGACTTTACAGGAAGACATTCCGTCAGCGGCCAGGGAATACCTTATGACCATCAAGCAGGCGGGAAAAAATCTTTTAATGATTATCAACGATATTTTGGATTTTTCGAAAATCGAAACCGGAAAAATCGAAGTCATTCAAGAAGAGTATTCCTTGTCCTCTTTAATCAACGACGTCGTTCATATCATCAAAATGAGAGCGTTTGAATCGCACCTGCGGTTCGTGGTCAATATCGATAACCTCATGCCGAACACTCTTCTGGGGGATGTCAAACGAATCCGCCAGATCATGCTGAACCTCCTCAGTAACGCCATCAAGTACACCGAAAAAGGATTCGTTGCCTTATCCATTCACGGAAGCATGGCGGAGAACAACACGGTCATGCTTACCATCCAGATTGAAGACAGCGGCAGGGGGATCGACCAAAAAGACATTAATAAGCTGTTTGAAAAATTTACACGGCTTGATATTGAGAAGAATAAAAATATCGAGGGAACGGGACTGGGACTTGCCATTACGCAAGGTCTCATTCACTCCATGGGCGGCGAGATTAACGTGCAGTCGGTACGTGACAAAGGGAGCACTTTCACCGTCAAATTGCCTCAAAAATTCAGAGATTATCAAAAATTGGTGGTCGTTGAAAACGCGGAGGAAAAAAGCGTATTGATTTTTGAACGCCGTGAAGTGCTGATCAATTCCATCGTTCGGACCATGGACAGCCTCGGCGTCCACTATAAAATCGTATCCACCTCTTCGGAATTTTACAAGGAACTCACCAGCAATCGGTATTCCTACGTTTTCATTGCGTCCGTTTTGTACAACAACGTCAAAAAAGAATACGCCGAAATAAAAACAAATGCCAAAATCATGTTGGTTGCGGAATTCGGCGAAGTCATTTCCGAACGAAATGTCAGCATCATCACCACGCCGATCTTTTCGATACCCGTCGCCAATTTCCTCAACGATGTCGCTTCCAATAACGTTCTCGACAATTTGAGAAGCCACGGAGAGACAAAGTACGTTGCCCCGGAAGCGAAAATCCTCAACGTCGATGACGTTCGTACGAATTTGATGGTGATTGAGGGACTGTTAAGTCCCTACAAAATGCAGATACATTCCTGTAAAAGCGGTCTCGAAGCCATCGAAAAAGCAAAAACCACGCATTACGATCTTGTGTTTATGGATCACATGATGCCTGAAATGGACGGCGTGGAAGCCATGAAGAGGATCAGGGCACTCGCCGGGGAATACCCGCACCTGGCGAAGATGCCGATCATTGCGTTGACGGCCAACGCCGTTTTCGGCACCAGGGAAATGCTGATCCGTAACGGCTTTGACGATTTTTTGTCAAAACCGGTGGACATGTCCAGTCTCAACATGATCCTTGACAAATGGATCCCGAAGAACCGATGGGAAAAATTGGAGGAAAAGGTCGAAGTCGGGGAACAAAGTACCGATACCGACATAAGAATTGAGGGCGTGAACGTGAAAAAAGGGATTATCCTGTCGGGTGGCGTCATGGAAAACTACCTGGAAACGCTGGCCGTGTTCCACAAGGACGGTCTCGAAAAAATCAAGGAGATTCAGGTCTGTCTCGATACGAATAATCTGCCCCTTTACGTCATCTATGTCCATGCGTTAAAAAGTGCCTCCGCAAATATCGGGGCCGAAACCCTTTCCGAAACGGCAAGCCTGCTGGAAGAAGCGGGAAAAGAAGAAAGTGTTGGCGTTATGAGAAACCGCAGCGAGCCGTTTTTAAAGGATTTGAAAAAGCTCCTCAATAATATCAAAGCGGTCTTGAAAGAAATCCACGGTGATATGCCGAAAGACAGCGTCGATCAGGAATTGCTGAGCGAAGAGCTTGTCAAACTGAGAAGTGCGCTGGATTCTTTGGATGCCGCCGCGATTCGAAAAGCGTCGGGCAATCTGCGAAAATACACACGGGTTTTCGGCGTCGGCACGGAGATAGAAAACCTGTTGCAGTACATACTCATCGGCGATTACAGTAAAGTCATCACGCAAATCGACTCCTTGCTCAAACCATAGTAAGGGAATCGGGCATCGGGCATCGGGAATAGGAAATAAGTTTCACTTATCACTTACCAATTACCACTTACCATGAACCTGTTTGGTGCTCACTTTTCGATTTCCGGCGGTCTGGAACAGGCAGTTCTGGCGGCGGCGGAGCTTGGGTTCGACTGCGTTCAATTGTTTTCGAAAAATTCCAACCAGTGGAAAGGAAAACCGATCACGCCGGAGGCCGCCGTGCTGTTCCAAACGACGCTCCGTGAAACAAAGATCACGCATCCGCTCATTCACGATTCGTATCTCATCAATCTCGGCAGTGCCAAGCCGGATTTGTACGAAAAATCGCTTGCCGCGTTTTCCGGGGAACTTTTGCGAGCGGAACAACTCGGCGTTCCGTATGTCGTGATGCACCCCGGTACGCCGACAGGTGACACCACAGACGACCCGGTCAAATCGGGCTTGCGCCGCATCGCGTCGGCCATCGATCAATCGCTCGAATCGGTCTCACAGACCGGCGTTTTACTGGAAACGACCGCCGGGCAGGGAGCGAATCTCGGCTGGAAATTCGAGCACCTGGCAAAAATTCTTGAATTGTCGAAGTATCCGGGCCGGCTCGGCGTTTGCGTCGATACTTGCCATATTCACGCCGCCGGGTATCCGATCACGGACCAAAAATCATACGAAAAGACGTTCGACCTATTCGACCGGATCGTCGGCTTGGATCGCCTGAAAGCGTTTCACCTGAACGATTCGGTCAAGGAACTTGGTTCCCGGGTTGACCGGCACGCTCATCTTGGACACGGCACGCTCGGTCTGGAACCGTTTCGCCTTTTGGTCAACGACGGGCGGTTCCAAAAAATCCCGATGTACCTGGAAACGCCGAAGGGAACGACCGAAATCGACGGTCAAACCGTCGATTGGGACCTCGTGAATCTCCAAACGCTGCGCAAATTGAATGAGAAATGAGAGTTGGTATACCGTCAAAGACACGTTCGAATTTTAACCTTGTTTGGAAAAACGGGGTAAAATAATTCAATATTATTTCCGTTATAACCGATAAAAGCCGAACAGCGGGGGGCCTTTTTATTGGTGAAGTCCATTGTCTACAGATCAATTTCGAAAAACGCAGGAAAACTCCGAGGAGCGTAAAAAATCGTTGGACGACGAGTTCAATCGTCTGATTGCGTCTTTTACGATTCCGGAGAACATGGACCCGGTCCTTCTGGAGGCGTGGTTGCGCCGTGAAAAGAAGGCGTTTTTGCGAAAATATCACCTGGAAGCCGAGATTCTCCCCCCGGCGAAACCGGCCAGTTTGCCGTTCACTTACGCGGGCTATCTTTCGGTCCTCGTGATGATGGTCGCTATTCTTTTGGGACTGCTCAACGGTACGGAGTCGGATTTGATTTTGAAAAAAGCGTTTCCTATTATGTTCCTCTTTTTTGGGGTCGGCTTTTTCATCGGCAAAATCATCGACAACAGCGTCCACGAATCCGTCAAGGAAATGGTCCGCGAAGTCATTCACCGTAGCGAAAACAAAGAAGTTAAAAGTTAGCCGCCTCGCCCTGTTAGCCGCCTCGCCCTGCGAGGCGTTCCGAAAAAAAACTCATTTCGCTCGCGGATGCGCTTTTTCGTAGATTTCGAGCAGGACTGCCGTGCTGACGTGTGTGTAAATTTGCGTCGTGGTAATGCTCTTGTGTCCCAGGAGTTCCTGGACGCTCCGGATGTCCGCTCCGCGATTCAATAAATGGGTCGCAAAAGAATGCCGTAAGGTGTGCGGCGACGTGCGACGGTCCAAGCCGGTGATTTTAAGGTACTTTTCCAGCATCCGTCCGACGCTGCGCGTTGTGAGGCGTCCGGCAAATTTGTTGAGAAAAATCGGTTGCTCCGGCGAATCCTTCATGCGCCGCTTGCTCTCGGCGATCATCTTTTTTCGAATGGGAAACCAGAGCGCAAGGGCCTTTTTCGCAAACGAGCCGATGGGAGCGAATCGTTCCTTTTTCCCTTTGCCGCGAACTCGAATCAAACCATGGTCCGGGTCAAGATCGCCGAGATTCATGCCGACCAGTTCACCGACACGGACGCCAGCGGAGTACATCGTTTCCAGAATGGCCCGGTCGCGGATTCCGAGAACGTCGGCGAGCGGCGGTGCGCTTAAAAGTTTTTCAATGTCCTGCGTCGAGAGAAAATGCGGAATTTTTCGTTCGCCTCGTGGATTACGGAGCGGTTTGGCCGGGTTTTCATGGACCCAGCCTTCCCGAAGACCGAAGCGAAAAAAGCTGCGAAGCGACGCCAAACGCCGGGCAATCGTCGCTCTGGCATAACCGGCTTCGTGCATTGCGGCAACGTATCCACGAAGTTCCAGCGTCGTAATTTCCGCCGGCTCCGGACAATGACTATGGTGCGCCTCGGACAAATACTCGATGATCGCTTCGAAATCTTCGGCGTAACTCTTCAGCGTCAGGTCCGAAGCGTTTTTTTCAACCTGTAAAAATTTCAAAAATCGTTTAACGAATTGACGCATGATTTAGGCCAGGAGGATTGCAAAGTCGCTTTTTCCTGGGAACGCAGGCTTCCAGCCTGCCAGTGAGTTCGTAGGCATCCTACCTGCGCAGGGCGGAGACTCCATTCCGCAACCTTCGCGCAGGCTGGAAGCCTGCGTTCCTAGGGACTTTGCAATCCTCCTGTGATTTAGGCAAAAAATATCAATTTTGCCGTTGACGAAAAAAAAATTTTCTGCGATAATAGCGGAACTCAGTCTCGCTTATCGTGTTATTTTTTTCAAAACTTCACTTTTCCTGGAATTACCGTTTATCATTGCCAACCACGGAGACCGTATGAATCAAAGAAGGCCGGAGAATCATCGAGGACCGCAACCTCGCATCAATGAAATGATACGTGTTCCCCAAGTTCGGGTCATTTCCGCCGAAGGGGAACAATTGGGGCTTATGAGCACGTACGACGCATTGAGTCTTGCTCGTAATGCCGGTTTGGACTTGGTAGAAGTCGCTTCCGACGCCAAACCGCCCGTTTGCCGCGTCATCGATTACAGCAAGTTCAAGTATCAACAGAAAAGGAAACAGGGCAAACAGCATGTTCATCAGTCGAAACTGAAGGAATTGCGGCTCCGTCCCAAAACCGGCGACCATGATCTCCAGGTCAAAATCAACAAAGCGAAGGAATTTCTCAGTAGCAAAGACAAGGTTCTCATTTCCGTAATGTTTAAAGGCCGCGAATTGGCCCACATTGACGAAGGAGAAAAAATGATGGACCATGTTATTGCGGAACTCGAGCCTTTCGGTAAACTCGAATCGTCTCCCAAGCAACAAGGAAAACGAATCGCGTGTACCTTTATTCCGAAATAATTAAGGGATAAGTCCTTACCTCTTGCCCCTTGCCACGATGTCTTACTTTTTGCTCCTCGTTCTGTTGTTGGCCCCGCAAGAGTCGGCACAAACGGCCCCCGCCGCCGTTTCCGGACCAACGTCCCTGTTCACCGGTCGAAAGTTCTGGGGAAACGTGGTCGGAATCCCGGAACAGGAGACCGCCGTTCAGGAAGTCGTGGCACAGCCGATTCAACCGACGGCATCGGCTCCCAAAACCGAGGTTTTTACTTTGACGGGACACTCCGGACCTGTGGAATCCCTCACGTTTTCGCCGGTTTTTCGCAATCTTCTCAGCGGCGGTGCGGACCGCCAGATCATCCTTTGGAATCCGCAAACCGGTGAAGCACTGCGAAAATACCGGGGCAGTCGAACCGAAATTGCCTCGCTTGCCGTTTCGAAAAATGGGAAAAATTTCGTGAGTTGCACCTCCACGGACCGACGTGTCCTGTTTTGGGATACCGATTCGGAAAACCCCTTGGAGGAATTTCCGACTCCTCCGTTTGAACCAAGTTCCATTGCCATCAATTCCAACGCAACGCAAGTGATCGTCGGACTTATGGACGGACAAATCGTCTTCTACCAAAAGGTCGGAGATTCTCCCGCCACACTGGAAGCGTCTTTCAAGGGACATAAGTTGGGAATCAACCATGTTCGATTCAGTCCCAACGAAAAAACGTTTTTAACCTGTGGAAGTGATCGCATGGTGATCGTTTGGGATACCGCGACCCGGAAACCGATCCAAACGTTCCGGGGACACACGGCGGCAGTGCTCCGTGCCGATTTCAGTCCTGACGGACGGGAGATCGTTTCCGCCGGAAAAGACAAAACGGCCTTGGTATGGACCATCGTTGACGGGACAATCCAACACCGCTTGTCGGGCCACGTCGGCGATATTACGGCGGTCGCTTACCGTGCCGACGGTTCGGAAATTTTCACGGCCTCGAAAGACCGAACGATCCTGTTGTGGGATGCAAAAACCGGCGAGAAAAAGGCCGGCGTTCCCAAGCGGAATTCGCAGATTCTTTCCGCCGAATGGAACGAAATCAACAAAGGCATTGCTCTCGGCTGTATTAACGGAACCGTGGAAATTCTCGCCCCCTCCCTTTTTGTCCCGATAAAAAATTTTACCGAAGAATCCGACGGGTCTTTTCCCGTGGTTGCCGGTACCAAAAAACGAAATGCCCTCATGGATTTGCCGACGGGACAACTCGCTTTCCGTTACGGAAAAACAAGTCATTACAGCGACATCGGAGCCCTCAGTCCGAGCGGACAGCAATTCGTCGACGTGAACACGCAGCAGGGGGATGGAGCACTTTGGGAAACGGATACCGGAAGAATGATTCAGTTCCTCAATGCGCCGCAGCAGGTTTCCGCAGTCTGTTTTCATACGAAAGATTCGAAATTTCTCTTGACCGGCTTGAAAAACGGAACCATTCGCTATTGGAATTTTGCTCAGGACAACACGAGCGATTTTGCCGTCCACAAAAATTTCGTGCAAGCGATTGCCGTAACGCCAAACGGCAGGCAATTTCTCTCCGCTGCGGATGGCACCCTTGTTTTTTGGGATATTCTTGCAAAACAGGAAGTTCAAACAATCCCAACGAGCATGAAAAAAATTCGGTCGCTCGTTTTCAGCCCCGATGGAAAGCACTTTGCCATTGGATCGGAAGAGAACACCGTCGGATTGTGGACGCTTGAGGCGGGAGAAGAGTCTCTTTTCACGGAACAGAAATTGACCGGACACGACGCTGGCGAAATTTCCGTCGTTTTTTCTCCCGACGGAGCGTATTTGTACTCGGCGGCTTCTGATGGAAAGGCAATTCAATGGGACGTTGCTTCAGGAAAGCCTCTGAAAGAGTTCAAGACGCAGACTGACAAAATGACTTCCATTGCCGTCAGTCCCAACGGTCAATATCTGTTGACCGGAACGTCGGAGGAATTATCGTTGCTGTTGGACGTAAATACGGCCAAGCCGGTGATGATTCTTCCTTTCCAAGGGGGACCGGTCACAAATGTCCTGTTTCATCCGAAAAGTTTGAGCGTCATTACCGTCGGTGGACGAACGCCGCTGATGTGGAACATCTCCGGAATACAGAAAAAATAGCCGGGAGAAACCATCATTTGACGAGCACGAAAGACTGCGGACTTGCCGGACAAGCGGACATGCTTTGATCGGGGTTCGAGGTCCGAAGCGGTTCGCTTGAATTCAATGTTTGCTGGAAAAAGGAAGCCACGTGTTCGGCGGAAAAACCCGGCAGGCAAATTCTTGGCTGAACGGGCATCCGTCGGCAAAAGGCATGGATTTGTGGAAGAGTAACGCAAGAATCCAAGCCGCCGTGCAAGATCAAAATCGGCTTGCGAAGTTTTTTAATGATCGGCCAGGTATTGACGAAATTTCCGCCGTACCACAAGCGGAACATGAACCTGCGCCAAGCGGAAAGCAACGAAAAGAACGGGCAAGCGATCAAATAGAGCAGCGTTTTGACGGAAAGGGCAACAAATTTCAAAAAGTGGTGCGTTGCAAAATGGGTGCCCAATTTTTCAAAAGCGGTCAGGCAATTTTTTTCATAAAGTTGATCTTCGGGGGCCGGAGAATCCATGACAACCGCTTGGACCTGAGAATTCCGGCTCGCGCAGCATAGGGCCAACGTCGCCCCTTTTCCAAGACCGAATACTCCCAGTTGCTCGTTTGTTCGATTGTGCAGGTATTCGGCTGCGGCGGTGAGGTCTTCCAAATCGTTTGCCGTAACCCAGGGAACCGGGTGAGTTTCGGCAGAACAGTCGCTTTCGCCATGTCCCCGTTGGTCGAAAGTGAACAGATTGAACCCTTCTTTTCGCAGATTCTCCAGGTAAGGCAATACGCTCCAGCGGTCGCCGTTGAGTTCGTGGAAAAAGAGAACGGTTCCACGATCCACCGGCGAATTTCGGTGAAAAAACGAGCCTCGAAGGGTCAAACCGTCTTTGGTGGAAAACTCGACTGGTTCGCTTTCGTTTTCCTGTTGGGTGAATTGCTCCCCCAAAATCCGGACCCGGAGCGGCAACCACGGACCTTTGGAAAAAAGTCGATTCGATCGAACCAGGTAAGACATGAAACAGGCACGCGAAACGAGATGCGAAACGAGTAACAAAACTCCAATGGCAAAAAGCGGCCCGTAAATCGAGGAAGTAAGTAAAGTTGACACGGAAACAACAAAAGAACCGACAACGAAACGAAACGACTTCTCAATCACATTGAAGAAATCAGACCAATTTCATCTCGTTTTACATCGACCATACGCGAAACCAGAGTTTCCCGGGAAAAAGCCTCCCGGCCAAACGTTAAAACAAGCCGAATCGAAACGGCATAACCAGGGCATACGGCATCTTGGGAACGCCGACAGAACGTCAACAGTCCCAAGTCTCACTAAACATCACGGCATTGTATCACGGATTTCCTTTCTCATCAAGAGAGTCCCTCAAAAAACGCAGACAAACTGGGCAAAGGAGGCAGTTTGCGTCGAATATATCACGAGTGACGGCAAACTTGGCAATCAGAGCCGCAATCGTGAGAGAGTTTCCGGTTATCTGGGCAAAACAGGGAAACGGATACCTCTTTTCAACTTTCATTTTTCTTTCACTGGAAGAATCACACGAAGAACGGTAAGACGCCGACCGGGGACGTCCATCCATTGATCGGTGTTGGACTTCTTAACGCCGATTTGACCTCCGTTTTTGGTATCATCACCCCATGCAATCTGTGCAATCAAAATTGCCTGGTTCGTTGCGAGAACCGAACTCCAATCCAAATTCGGATGCAACGTGTTGTGAAGCCCGACCGCGTCGAATCCGCCGAACGTTTTGAAAAACGTCATGGTTCGCAAGATCGGCCAAATCTCCTGCGACTGCGTATCGTAAGAGATGACTTGGCGACCGGGAAGCGAGTAAAGGTCGTCCTCAAATCCAGCCTGAGTCGCATTGAGCAGCATCCGCAATTCCCGACGCACGGTTCCGCTTCCCACCGAAACCGATTGCCCGCTTTCCAAACGCCCCAGCTTCAAGGCCCAGGAACCGTAAACCAAAACGGCGTTTTCGAGAGGACAACTAAAATCATTCGTCAAAGTTCCAACAGGAATTCCACCGGTTTGACGCAAAGAGGTGTTTCGAAATTCTCCTGCCAGGTACGGCACCTGTATTGGTTCAAAATTATCGGTCAACTGCCCAAAAAACGATTTCGTTGTACGGACCCGCATGGGAACGTTTTTCAGTGCATTTTGACCATTATAACCATAGGGTTCGTCCCAGAGGTCCAACGAAACGGTTTTCGGTTCCATCCCTCCCAAACTGCTCCCCGAAAGACCGAGCCAATGAAAATCAACTTGTGCGTCAGGATACGTTCCATCCAGAAAAATATCGTAGCGTGCGTCTTTTGGACTATAAACACTCCCCCAAGTTGTAACTCGCATAAGATTGTCGCAAGGAGCCAAATCGACTAACTGGACGGAATTGACCATGAGCGGTCGCGTTCGATTCCCGGTTCCCAAAGCGACGGCGAGTCCGCAAAACAGCACGATCCAGAGCGGAAACGTGATCCAGGTCAATCGCGGTCGCTTGAGGACTTTGTGAACGATAAACCAGTCTGCCGGACCGATCACAAGAATGTAAACGACGATCAAGACCAAAATCAACGAAAACGGAATGGCCCGGATTCCGTCGAAACGATCCAGCGCACTTCGAATTTGACCGGAAAGATCGTGATAGCCGGGGTGCATCAGGTTGTGGGACGCGGTCGTTCCTTTGAATCTCGATTCCTCACTATCAAGGAGTTTCGAGACGAGTTGTCCACGATCTCGCCAATCGGCAAGCGGCGAGCCGGTCAAATCCGCCCCGAACCAAGTCAACGTTCCGAATCCGCACGACTTGCGGATCAACAAGGGCAAATCCGCTTCGGCCAGCACGACCACGCCTTCCGGGTCGGCAAGAAACGGCAGTTCCAGAAAAGGGGCTGCTTCGCTTCCGTCCATGAGAATTGCCCGATTGCTTTCCGTGTAAAGTTCCAACGGTTTTCCCTGCCGCAGGGTCGCCATTCTTTCGTATCGACCGGGCAGAAACGGAACCAACGCTCCTGTTTTGCCGGAAAGAAGCGTTGCGTCTGCTTTGCCGGGGGCGAAAAGTACGTGTCCACCGAGCCGCATCCACTGAACCATCGCTTGAATTCGGGCGTCGTCGCTTGTAATTCCGTCCCAGAAATTCTCAGAGGAAGTCGTCAGGCAGATCAATTCCACGGCGTCGAGTCCCAAGCGGTCCGTCGGCATTTTTTCGAGGGAATCGATCATCACAAGGATCGGACGCCGGTTTTCTTTCAATCGCATTAAGCTGACGGCGTCTTGAATTCCGGCGTCGTTTGCCGCGAGGACGAGATAAATCGGTCTTTCTGGCGGGACCGGCGAAAGAAACTGTACGCCGTCAGAATCGACAGCCGTTCTTTTCCGGGAAAACCCTCGAATCTCCGTCGAGTCCGAAAACGCCGGCTTGATGCGTTTTTCCGCAAGAACTACGTCGTTCGACCGAAGCCGTACAACAATCTCGCCGGTATTGCGACCGAGTTTGATGGAAACGGTCGTGCTGTGTTGGTTCGGTTCAACGTCGAATCGGTACTGAAGAGGAATCCCGTCGGAATCGACGGTTTCCAGTTCCAGGCTTTTGACCGCTTGGTCCACGGTCCAGGAAACGGTAACGGGCGTCCAGAAACCGTTTTTGTAGTATCCGTCGATTCCAACCAGAACGTCCGTAATGTATACAGGCGGGTCCGAAGCCTTAACGAGAGCGTTTCCGCCGATGAAAAGAAGCACAACAGAAAAAAACAAGCGGGAAAAAAGCATGTGAAAATCGGGGGAAAAATCGGACGGAGAGGCAAAACGTCCATTCTAAGGCAAGACCGGGAATTAAGCAAGGAGACGGATCACCGGCCTACCAGTCCGTCAAATTTCCGAGAAACAGCACCGCAATCGTGATTGCGCGAAAACCAACGCAATCGCTTACAATTCCCCGCGTTGCGACGTTCATGGTTTGTGGTAAAATAAAATGCACTCAAACGAAAGGAGCAAAACCATGTCAGGACAACCGTTGACTTATGAGGGCGTTTTAGAACTGATTCGGGAACTCAAAGAGCAAATAAGCGAAACCGATCGGCAGATGAAAGAAACCGATCGGCAGATGAAAGAAACCGATAGGCAGGTGAAGAGAACCAGCCAAGAGATTTCGTCTCTCGGCTCACGTGTTGGGGAAATTGTCGAAAATATGGTCGGAGGAGATATTGTTGAACAATTCCAAACGCTAGGATACGCCGTTACCGCTCTTTCCCGAAATAAAATTTTTGGGATCAAAGGGACAAGCGAAAGCGGCGAAATTGACCTGTTTTTAGAGAATGGCGATGTGGCCATTCTTGTTGAAACGAAAACCACGCTCAAAATCGATGATGTCAAAGGACATATCACAAAGTTGAAGAAGTACCGGCGTTATACCAACGAGAATGGTAGCACCGACAAACGAAAATTCATCGGAGCGGTCGCCGCCGGTTCCGTTACGGAAAATGTCATAAAATTTGCCCAACGCCAGGGATTGTACGTCATCGTCCAAGCGGGTAGAACCGTCAAGATCATCCCGCCGCCGGAAGGGTTTCAGGCAAAGGAGTGGTAGACCTTTTAGCTTAACTCGAAATATTCTTTGGGAGTCAGTATCCTTGTTCGCAGATAGCTGGAAATCATAAAATCGTTTGTATTTCCCGTGACAAGAAAATCCGCGTTGCTTTCCAGAGCCAGTTCCAAAAGCATGTTGTCGTCTTTGTCCGGCAAGATGTTGAGTGCAATTTGCGGTGTAAATTTTCGGCTGATCGTCTCCATTCGTAAAAGCAAAACATGGGCATTCACGAAAAAATCAGTAAACCCGGTGAATTTCGGTCGGAATAGGACTTCATGGTACTCTTGCAGGAGCTTGTCAAATACGCAAAGGGTAGTATTCCCGGATGTCAACACCTTTTCAAGCACTTTGTATGGATAACCCTGCTGAATCAACGCGGAAACGATAACGTTCGTATCAAGAATGATTTTTTGCATTTCGAGTAGCCGCTATTTCACCGTTAATGTTTTCATGATTTTCACCCTTTGTTTTGTTGCCATTCACCACATCGACCGTTGGGGATACTCTATCTTTCATTCACGGTCAACGGGTCTCTTTTCAAAACTGAGAATGACGAACACGAAAGAGGTGCGAAATGACATTCCGGAAACGAACAATACTTCCAGAGGTTTCACTGCGAACGTTGAAGATTCGGCGGGGTTGTTATCGTTCACCAATATTATCACCGGCGGCTTTCGTAAGGAGAGATTGCAGGGTTTCAGGAGAAGTTGTGCCTGGAATACACCGGATTGATCCGTCGGCAAAGACGACGTTTGTCCCTCCGGTATGAGTACCGCCGACGCCGAAGACATCGCGGTTCACCCCTTTGACGGCAATGTCAAACGGAATTTCATAGTTGGGGGCCATCCAGCAAACCGATAAAAGGCGTTCGACGACCAAAATCGTGTTGGACGATCCATCGGTGATGTCCGAAAATTTCGTCGTGGCCGCTCCCGGAAATGGCGTTTCGTCGCCGATGACGACGGAATAAAGGCACTTCCTGCTGTTTTTTTCCTTTACACTGGAAAGTGCGAGCAAACCGCCGGTGGAACACCGAAACACGCAAGGGATTTTGTCGTGGAATTGCTTGTTGTATTCGCTGTCCCACGGTTCATCCAAACGAATCTGTTCATAAAGTGCTTGCTCTTCCAGAAACGGCAAAAGGAGAACCCGCCAACTGTGAAGCGGTTGACCGTTTTCATCGACCGTGTAAGCCGGTGGAAAGCACTGATATTTGTCGTGATAATTATGGAGAGCATGACCGATATTTTTGAGGTTATTGGTACAAAGTGTTCTCCGGGCCGACTCTGGCGTGACAAATACTTGCGTAATAAGAAGTGAAACCACAAAATACACGAGCGTCAGTGCAACAAGATTCCTGATGGGACGAGCAGGCCGCCCTGGTTTCCAAGTTGCGGCATCCCGCATGGAAAACAGGGCCGTGAAAAGAGGAAGGATCAAGAAAACGGGTATAAACCAAAGGCTGTCTGCCAGATTCGTTTTAAGATAAACAGTACCGTTAATCAATTGAATACCTTCGAAAAGAAATAACAAGAGAGGTAATACCTGCAAAGCGTAGAGACCGGCATGATACGCAAAGATTTTCCGCTTTTGCACCAACTGCCCCAAGCCGGGACAAAGCAAGCTTAAACCAACCGGAAACCGGTTCCGTAAAGACGGCTTGGTTGGTTGGGGAGTGCCCATGATTCTCCATCAATGATTTCAGTTGCGCTCGACATGATCGTGCCTCCACTTCCCATTTTGGCCGATTTCCCGGAAAAGTCAACGACGGCATATCTGAAAGATTAACTCAATTCAAACTGTAAACCACCAATGAGTTTCAGCCACGGAAAACACGGAATTTCACGGAAAAGATTCAAAAAAGAAACAAGAAATATTTTTGAAGAGTTTTTTCATTTTCTTTGTTCAGGTTCTGTGTTTTTCCGTGTATTCCGTGGCAAAAAAATTCAGTTGTTTACAGTTTGAGAACTCAACAGAGAGCCGGGAACTGTGTCCCGTAGCTTTACCCGCTTAACCGCATGAGCACCCAATGGGCGGCGGTCAGGCCGAAGATTCCGGTGATCGTCGGCAGGCTTCCCAGAGAAGAGCGTCGTCGCCCTTTTTCCTGAAGGTGAATTTCCGTTTCATCCGGCGGGAAAACGGCGTCACGGTGGAGCAACCGCGTTTCTTCGCATGAATAAACGCACGGAATATGCGGTTCGACTTGGCGATGTCTGAGCCGCTTGCGTATAAACGCGGCAAGCGGACAATGGGTGATTTCCGCCAGATCGCCGACACGGATTTTCGCCGGATCGAGTCTCAACGCCGCACCCATGCTTGAAATGGCCGACTGTTCGCGGTGAATCAGTTCGGCAATGAGTTCGACTTTCGGATTCAACGAATCAATCGCGTCGATTACAACGTCCGGCTTGTCTGCGAGAACCTGATCGAGCGTGTCCCGATGAACGAAGGTGTCAAGCGTTTCAACATGGCAGCCCGGCGAAATGGAGTGAATCCGCTTTTCGGCGACCTCCGTTTTCTTTTGGCCGAGCATGTCCCACGTTGCGAAAATCTGACGGTTGAGATTGCTTTCCCGAACCGTGTCGTGATCGACCAGCCGAAGTCGTCCAACCCCAGCCCTGGCAAGAGCTTCTGCGGCCTGGCCGCCGACGGCACCCAGTCCGACCACGACGACAAACGACCGCCGTATCTGCGATAACGCCTCCTGACCTAAAAGCTGTCCTGTTCGTTGAAATTGCATCGTTTATTCGGAAATCGGAAATCGGGGGAAGACAGGTTTTCGATTTCCGATTTCCGGTTTTTCTCCCATTCGTCGTAAAGTTCCAGCAGGATTTCCCGCAGATTGCCCCGGTGTTTTGCAAAAAGCGAGTCCAATTTCTGCGAATTTATTTCGGTTTCGTTTTTCGGTTCCCCACCAGAATCTGTGGGTAAAAAAATAGGTTTTTTGAGGTATGTGGAACAGAAAAGTAGATAATGGACCTTGAAAGTAAAGTATTTCAGTCACGTTGTATCGAAATAGTACATCTGGAAATATCTGTCA
>CAZNVM010000177.1:0-5500 GCA_964576215.1 uncultured Planctomycetaceae bacterium | reverse complement strand
TAATGAGCAAAAAACAGTAAAAATGAATCGTAAATAAATTATGAAACAGAAAATAGACGTTTTCCTAAGTGTTCTATTTACAATGACTTGCAATCTGTTGCATCAGTTTGCGATTCGTTGTTAAAATGTACGATATTTACTTAAACCGTAAATGAACGGGTACTCAAAACAGTCATAGGGCATCGGGCATAGGTGATAAGTGAAAAACTTCCTCCAATTCCCGATTCCCTATGCCCTTAAATTTCAACACTTTTTCCGGCCTCATAACCAATCCGTTTACACTTTGAGTCAGTAACGTTTTTCAGTTCGTTTCCGTTTTTCACGGCGTCGAGGATGATCGGAATCCAGAGTTTTTGTCCCTCACGGTTCAGGTGGAGTCGGTCAGGCAGGAACAAGTCCTCACGAATAACGCCGTTTTCGTCGCTCATCGCGGGGCGAATGTCGATGAAATAAAGCCCGTCGAGTTTTTCGGCGAGTTGCCGGATGTCGTCGTTGAGCTGCCGGGTTTGCGGCCAGAATTCTTTGCGGGACGGAGCGTGAGTGATCGAGACGTAATACACCTCGCAAAGCGGATCGGCGGCCCAGACTTTGGCGAGATATTTTTTGAAATTGGCGAACACGACGTCCGGTTCCATTTTTCGTGCAATATCGTTTCCCCCGCAGAAAAACAGGATTCGTTTTGGTTTATGGGGAATCACGATCCGGTCGGCGGCCCGAAGCAGGTCCGGAATCACCGCTCCGCCGAAACCGGTGTTGACCGCCTGAAGTTCGGCAAAATCCTCTTCGAGCTGTTCTCCCCAAAGCCGCCAGGTCGAACTGCCGACGAACATCGTGCTGTTTTCAATCGGTGGATTCTCCTGAAATTTCTTCTCGTAAGCCGCGATCTCTTTTTCATACGGCAATTCCTCCGCCGCTTTAAAATACGGACAGAATGCAAGAAGAAACAACAAAAAAACGGGAAGCCGCAAATGGGTGCTTTTATGATTCCTCATGGCGGATGCTTGTGCTTGGCGTTTATTGTGCATTT
Source organism: uncultured Planctomycetaceae bacterium (assembly GCA_964576215.1). Lineage (GTDB taxonomy): Bacteria > Planctomycetota > Planctomycetia > Pirellulales > Thermoguttaceae > JAVBSX01. Next base: position 4,473 of record CAZNVM010000177.1, on the reverse strand, counting down.
CACCGGCGTCCAGGACGCACGGCTAAACGTGTTCTATTGAAACAACGCTTCATACTGTCTCGGATTGAAAATGTTAAATTCCAGTTCCCGAATGTATTCCTGGGGGCCGGACGCCCGTTGGTTTTCAAGGACCAGCGTGATTTGTTCCTGCGATTGATAGGCGAGAATCGCGTTCAGTTTTCGCTCGAATAAATCGTCGGAGGTTTTGACCCGAAGCGTCGGGGGCGTGAGAAAATCGCAATAGGTCGCATATTCGTACAATTTCGGAATCTCCGGGATCGGTGTGCCGAGTTCCGGCCAGATGTTGCCCTGGGCGTGAAAAATGCTCATCACGAACTCTTCATGAACCACTTTATGGTCCGGGTGAATGTCCGTTTGCGTTGGAAGAAACACCCGCGTCGGGCCGATTTTTCGCAGTGCCCAAGTGAAGGAATTTTGCAACCCGGTCGCACCGGCAATCGCCGTCGGGCATTTCGGATCCTCCGTCAAGCGGCGTCCGAGGTGAATGGTCATATCGGCGTCGGGATAATCGAACAAAATTAAATTTTCGGCGGGCATTCCCATCATTTCGAACGATTTCCGGCATTCCCGGCGTCGAATGTTTTGGACGATCCCTTTGTGTTCCGGTCGGCAGTATCCCGCTTCGCCGGTGCTTGCGACGACGGCGTAAACGGGAATCCCGCTTTCGGCGGCGCAGATAAACGTCAAGCCGGCCCCGATAACGACATCGTCGTCATGAGCGGACACGAACAACCAGCGTTCGCGGTTTCCTTTCCAGTCAGGCCAAACATCGGCGGGAGAAGCGGAACGGACAATGGCACCTTTCGGCGTACGGTATTCAAATTGTAATGACATAATTGTAAGTGATAAGTGATAAGTGATAACTCAAAGTGTAAACGGATTGGTTTTGAGGCCGGAAAAGGTGTTGAAATTTAAGGGCATCGGGCATCGGGCATAGGGCATAGGGCATAGAATTATGACTTGTTCGACTCTCATCCATCGACGAGGAAAAGGTGGAAAATGCTACTGCTTTTCCTATGCCCTATGCCCTATGCCCTATGCCCTCGACTGTTTTGAGTACCCGTTCGTTTACGGTTTGAGGTGATAAGTGAAAAGTGAAAAACTTCCTCCGATGCCCGATTCCCGATTCCCGATGCCCGATGCCCGATGCCCTTGACTGTTTTGAGTACCCATCTGTTTACGATTTGAGTGGGTTACAGTATCACGTGCGGATCATAATTCTCCGCGATTTTTCGTAGTTCGTCAAGGATCGGTTTCACGTCAAGCTGCACGGCGGTCGCTTCCAGGTATTCGTTGTCGAGGTTTTCCTGCACCCGAAGCATGGCGACCACATCCTTACGGCTACGACCGCTGCCGAGCTTGATCCAAACCAATTTGGAAAGGATCGAATCTTCCGGTGAACAGATCGGCAGGGTAATGTCTCCTGCAATATTGGCCCACGACACATTTTTGGGAAACTGGGGCAACACGGACTTGACGTAAATGTCTGCCCGTAGTACGGATTCAATGTCGAGAACCTGAAACATGGAATTTGTTTGAATCGCTTCGTCGAACGTTCGGCGGTCCACGTAAAGTTCACTTTTCAAGTCGGTAAAGAGCGCATTTTTATTGCGACACTTCGAAAAATCGATGACAATATCAACATCTTGCGTGTTTCTCGTTTCTCCGTAGTGAGAAGCGACAACACCTCCCGTCAAGTGATAGGGAATGCCATGTTTTTGCAGGATGACGCCGATTTTTTGGGCGAGTTCGGCAAGCTCCAGAAGTGGGATTTCCATCTTTGATTACTCCTTGTTCAAATCGTTTTCTGCCATTTCGATCAACTTCATAGTTCTCGGGTCACCTCCATACAGCCTTTTCGCGATTGCAATACGGATTTCACGAAGGCTCATTGCAGGGTTTTCCCGCTGGAATATCGAAGCCATGTTTTGATATGAGTCGTGAAACATCGAAAAACATCGACGCATTCTCACTTCGGGTGGAGACTTGCGGACTCGGTCCCAGTACATCTCTTCGATATTTTTTCCGTTTTCAGGGGTGGGCATGGTGTTATTCTTTGTTGTTCTTATTTTAGCTTTTCATTCATCTTCCGTTTCGCTTGTAACGAATAAAGTTTCGAAAACAAAACCGTATTGGTGTCAAGAACGACCATCTTTCATTTTCTCCAAGTATTTCTCAACGGCGGCCTGTTCCCATGCTCCTTTTTCCAATTCACGCAAAGCGGGATTGGCATATTCGCTGAGACATCCCATCATACTCTTACGCTCGGAGTGAGGTTTTCGGTCTTTCGGTTCTTCCAACTGAGGCAAAACAATCACCTCGACTTCCCGATTATGCAAAGCAACCGGCAAATCGATAATCGGCATCAGTTGAGCAGAATTCATGGTCATTCGTATCGCTTCCATTTTTGGTCAATGTATGGGGGTTGAGCTTTCCTTTTTTCGTTTTTCCATGGCACGTTCGGCGATTTCCCCAATGGTTTTGCCTTCAGAAAGGACACCATGCCACTGGGTATAGTCGAAACGATTACTATTCACCAAAAAGATGAACCGTTCCGCTTCTACCAAGCCGAGGTGTTCGGTAAGGAGATTCATGCCGTTGTCGAGTAAAATTGTGTCATTCATTGTTGTTTACCTCCCTTCATATTTTGGACAAAATCAAGCGGATTCAAGGCTTGAATGTCCGTAAGTTTCTTTTTCAGGATACCGATATCCGTTGTAATAAAACCATCGACAGCGGCGACCTTGGCACAAGCCAAATGCAAGGCATCCATTGATTTGATTCCTTTACTGCCGAAATGCTTTGCCCATTGCAACACCTCGTCTGAAATTTCTATGTCTTGAACAGCGAACGATTTCCATGACCTGACGCGTCTCTTCTGTACAGGGAAAGGGTTGTGGTCATTTTCATCATCAAGGATACAAGACCAAATGAGTTCAAACGTCCCTTTTTTAATCCCTTCCTGGATAAATAACTTCGCTTCCGTTTCCAACCGGACGAGCAGTTGCGATTGATCGTCAAACGGGCGGTTGAAACAGCAGTTGTCCAAATACAGTTTTAGCTTGGTGGGCATGGTGTTATTCGCTCCAACTTTCAAAGTATTCCCGCTCCTTTCGTAAATACTCATCAGCGTTTTCGTCTTTCCATATCTCCGCGCCGAGACCTTTTAATTCCATAATTCGGCGCGGCTTCAGCGGTTCGCCGATTGCAATAAAACCGGCCTCTTTCAAACTATCGAGAATGTTTCTCGCTTTGGGATTTAACAATTCAATGGTCAATGTTTGCATGGTAATCTCCTCATAGAATTCAATCCTCTTTCGCCATACGCACCACCTCGTCGATGGAGGTGATTCCGGCGAGGACCTTTCGCCAGCCGTTTTCGCGGAGCGTCATCATTCCGGCGGCTCGGGCGGCTTTTTTGACCATGTTCGCCGGGGAACGCTGCCCGGTCAAAAGCCGAATGTCGTCGTTGACCACCAACAATTCGTAAAGCGCGATTCGACCGGAATAACCGGTGTGCCGACACTCCCGGCAACCGACCGGTCGGTAAATCGTTCGCCCTTCGGCTGCCATTTGCGTAAGCGGAAAATCCTCCGGCAGTTTCACCACGTCCAGTTGGTATTCCTCCTTGCAATGTTGACAAAGCCGCCGCACAAGCCGCTGCGCCATGACCCCTTCGACCGTGGTGCTGACGAGAAACGGCTCCACCCCCATATCGATCATTCGCGTAAACGCTCCGGCAGCGTCGTTCGTGTGAAGCGTGCTGAACACCAAGTGCCCGGTCAGCGACGCCTGAATCGCGTTTTCCGCCGTCTCGAAGTCGCGGATTTCCCCGACCAGCACCACGTCCGGGTCGTGCCGCAAAATCGCCCGCAAACTTGCCGCAAACGTCAAACCGACCTTGGTGTGAACCTGAATCTGGTTGATCCCTTCGAGCTGGTATTCAATCGGGTCTTCCGTCGTGATGATTTTCGTCGCTTCGTCCTTGATTTCGTTCAACGCACTGTAAAGCGTCGTCGTTTTTCCGCTTCCGGTCGGACCGGTCACCAAAATAATACCGTGAGGGAGCCGGATCAAGTTGGAAAACGTATCATAAATTCGCGAATTCATCCCAAGCCCTTTGAGCGAAAACTCCATGGCGTCCTTGTCGAGGAGACGCATGACGATCCCTTCGCCGTGAATCATTGGGATCACCGAAACACGAACGTCGATTTCGCGGCCGGAGTATTTCAACTGAATTCGCCCGTCCTGCGGCAGGCGGCGTTCGGCAATGTTAAGCCGCGACATAATCTTTAACCGGGAAATAATCGCCGACTGAAAGCGGTGAATTTCCGGCGGAAACGGCTGAACGTGAAGAACGCCGTCAATTCGGTACCGAATCGAAAGCCCGTCCTGTTCCGATTCGATGTGAATATCGCTTGCCCTGGACTCAATCGCTTCAAGCAGGATTTC
>CAZNVM010000176.1:0-1824 GCA_964576215.1 uncultured Planctomycetaceae bacterium | reverse complement strand
ACGCCTCCCATCTCTCCCATCGGCATCCATAAAACGCCTGTATTTCTCAAGTCGTTCGATATGGTCAATCACATCATCCATGCTCAATGTGGTTTTCGCTTCGACCAAAATGGCAATGTCGCCATCCTCCAGAAACAGGTCAATCTCTCCGCTTTCGGCGGTCCCTTTTTCTCCGAACACCTTTTTTCGGCTATGGGTCTTAACTCTGTGTCCTAGTTTGCGGAATTGATCCACAAGACTTCCATCTCCAACCAGTTTTTCGACCATATTCCCACCTTGTGATCGATGGCACCGATCTTTTTGTCGGTCGCCTTCATCTGCTCCGTGGTTGCCTTGATCGCTTGGTCGGTTGCCTTGATCTGATCAGCTGTTTCCTGAAACCTCCGGTCTATCCGCAGGTCGGTTGCCTTCATTTGCTCGGTGACTTGCCGGATCAATTCAAGAACGCCTTCGTAGGTTACTGCACTTTGTGGTTGGGACATTGTTTGTTTCTCACTCTTATCGGAATTGCTTTCAAAATTCATATTTAACGCCACTTATCGGACACATTCTACCATAATCTTGTATCGTTGCCAAGAGTAAAGTTTTTCAATTCTTCCATCGAAATCCTTCCTCCGCCTGTTGGGTTTGTGGCCAAAAAGTGGTAAGCCGCTTTTCGCACTTGGTCTATTTTTCAAGAGAAAGAATCGGTCAGTATCAATCACACGACCACCGGCACGCACGGTGCCATATCTGGCCTTTTGCCATGTTTTTCAAGGATAAAGTGCCATCAATTGCACCTTGTCCACTGACAGGGGAATTTCCCCAGTCAATCACGGCGTGCCCCACGTTCCCCACGCGTTGGCCAACGTCGCGGCCTCCCAACCTCGCCCATTGACCCGCAATAAGCAAAAGAACGCCACACGAGCCAACACAGGCGATCCAAAATCAATTTTTGGGTCCTCCGGGCCGCTCTCGCTCCGTGATCCCAAAGGGAACCTGTCACCCCCCTAAGTACAGTTTGTTTTCAACAGCAGCAGCGCACAAGACCCCGGAAATTCCAGAGCCCGAGGGGTATTGAGCCGATATGGGATACCGGTTTTGGGACAGGGTGTTTTTCAGTATCTCCACTGATTCAGTGAACAATTTTGGCGAGGTTGGCGACCTTGGTGTAAGTTCAGTCGTTCAGTAGTCTATCTTTCAATTCAGTGCCTCCCAATCCACCCAACCCACCCAAACTGATTTTTTCGATAAAGCCACTTTGACCTAAAGTGCGACGTGTCAAAGGGTTACGTCAATTACTTCACAATTGGGCCGCAACATTCAAAAACCGTGTCGAAAGGCCCAAAATGGTGCCTCACAACCGTCGTATTCGATAAACCCGACGTACTCGACACAACGTGATAAATCTTGGCGTTCGTCGTCGGTTTGTGTCGAATGTGCGGCTTGGGAAGGTTGCCAGTCACCCGCTTAGGCCCAAAGTATCCTATCGGCTTGATCACGGGAAAACGGTCGAAACTGGGCCGTTTCTGGGCGAAAAAATCGTCGTAACTCTTTACAACATCGGACTTTAGGAATCCGCGTCGTTTTTCTGCAACTCTGTCTAAAAGGGGTCTGGTTCCCTCTGGCCCAGGGAGAAATTTCGGGCCGGGAGTACCTATTTTTTTGCTTTGTGGCCGCGACATTCGCGGCGTGTGGCGATCTTTTGCCCCCTGCGGACCTATGGGCGAGGACGACCTGCATGGCGTCATACGCCAACGTGTGGCGTCATGTGTCCTTATGTCTTCGTGTGGACAATTTGTAGGAGGCAAAAAGTGGTGTCACATTCTTCCGTATATCGCATGG
>CAZNVM010000175.1:0-3567 GCA_964576215.1 uncultured Planctomycetaceae bacterium | reverse complement strand
CGGGGATGGGCCGAATATCACACTTTGGAACATGGGGAGCGGTAAGCGAAGCCTGGTCCTGCCGGAACGAACCGGAAAGACGTTTTCGCTGGAATTCTGCGGTGAAAACCTGCTGGCGTCCGGTGAAAGCGATAATGTGATTCGCTTTTGGGACCTTGAGTTAAAATCACCCATCGCCGACACCGCCGGTCCCGAAGGACACCTGGGAACCATTGCCGCGTTGGTTTACGATTCGAGAAAGAATAAGCTCATCTCTGGAAGTTTCGACACCACCGTTCGCTTTTGGCCGGTTCCGAAGTAAATCCGCAGATTGACGCAGATGAAACAGATAGACACAGATTTTTTCTGGTTATGCTGTTTTGAGTGGCGGCTTTTTTCTCTTGGGTACGGCGGAGGTAGCGATGAGCAGATTTTCCAGCCAGTTGTCGGCGTAACGCTTTTTGTTCAAGCGTTCCGCCGGACAACGATAGCCTTTGTTTTTGGCCCTTGTCTTTCTTCCCCAGTCCCAATAATTGTGCAGAATCGCCCACGCCCGGCTTCGTAAATTCGCGGACTCCCATGTTCCATGAAAATGCTGACCGCGATCAAAATACCTATTCTGACTTCGCATCAACCGATCCAATTCATTACTCGTCGTGTAAGCATTTTTGTTTTCGTACCATAAGCTCCATTCGGCCTCCTTGTCACAGAGGTCCAATGTTTTCTCCTGCACCACTCCGCTGGTATACTTCATCGCCCATTCCCGTAAACGGCGTATCCGCTGTCCCATGATCCTTTTCGTTTCAGAATAATAAACATTCCAAACTTTTTCACCCAGCTCGAAAAAGTGGCTCAACTTTTTTCCTCGTTCCCGAATTCGAAGCCATGCGTGAAGGAAGCAACGAATCACAACAATCATCGGAAACAAGGCCAGCCATGCCCCCATCGTGCCCCACCAACCATCGGTATTGACGGTCTTTGGAGCGTATTTTGGTTGGATTTCCCTGGCCTCGTCCTTGAAAACACCATACGCTTTTTTCAGGTCGTCCGTCGAAGGGGACAGCGACATTTCCGCTCCCAAAATGACACCTTCCGCTACGGTTGTTGCGATGTACGCTTTTTCACCATTGATCTTCTCATGGTGTTCATCGGCCAGCAGGTCTTTGGGAATCTTGCCCGTCTTGACGGTGGTGGCAACGATGCTTTTGCGTCCGAACTGAATTTCCATGCGATACCAATAATTTTCATCTTTGCCAAACACATAAACCAACCCTTCATAAGGGACACCGTATTTTCGCAAGGATAACGCCTTGGCCACCTCTTCGGTAAACCCGGTCATGTGAGGCATGACAAAACTGGGACGAATGGTCCAAACTTGGCCGTTTCGCAATTGGATTCGCCGCGTCATCACGTCGGTTTTTTCCGAGGTCTTTTTGTCGTGTAACTTGTATCCTTTCTCGAAAGTTTCGGGAAAAAGTTCGGCGTTCCAGTGATAATGCTTGTCGATCCACGCCCGAAATTGTTGAGGATACGGCACGATTTTTTCATATTCCTCTTGTCCGATGGGTAAAATTATAGTACGATCCTCGCATGGGGATGGCGTTGTTGCCGTTCCTGGGGCCATGATTCACCTCCTTGTTTCGCTAAAACAAAGCGGATTATGGCCTTTTTTGCCATTTTGGGAAATACCAATTTCCCCATTTTATCCAGTTTTAACCGCCACTCAAAACGGCGGAATCAGTGATTTTTCGATCAGAATGAGTGAAAATAGAGAAGTCATGTTATGATAATTAGTAATAAATAAATATTTATCGATTGCTTAATATTCTTACTCTATTACCTGACGCGAACGTTTTTTTCATTTTTCGCTTCTTGGCCTCTGACACTCCGACAGTCCGACAAACGCCTTAAAGTCAATGGTTGTAAAGGTTTAGCGAGTCAGAGCGGTTCTGACAGTCTCTGACAAACAGGACGAATTTTCCCGAACGACTGAACGAATCGTTTAGTCGACGTGACTGGCAAAGATTGACAGTCGCCGGACGGTGATTGCCGACTTTTATAACGGTTATAGGTCGTTGGCGAAGTCGCCCAAGGAGACAGAGAGATTCGTAAAATGGAAGCGACTTTCGGAATCCGAAAGTCTTCTAGTGCCTCGTAAAACTTAAATTTTGGGATTGCCCATAACGACTACGGTGAAATACTCATTGCCGGATAATCGGCGTATCCCATTTTTTAGCATTTACAAGACACTAGCAAGAAGGGAAAGGTGGAAGGGCTTGGAGACCTCACAAACCAGGGTCGGGTGCGCTTAAAGCGCACCTGAAGGGCAGGTGGTCTCAAAAGCCACCCGAAAAAATAGGGTGAGCAAAATTCAAAACGACTTCGACTTTGCCGAAGTCAACCAAATGAACAAATCGGTTTTGGAGAATTCCAATTCGGTGGCGAACGTCGGCATCACATGCGGCTTAGCCACACCTGGTGACCACCGATTTTTAACCGTGGAAAGTCGACTGCGCAAATAACGCAGTCGCCGTCGACTGGTGCATTGCACAAGTCGCCGAACTTGACCGTGACAGTGAAACTTTCGCAGTTGCCCACGTTCGCCACACGTTGCCACGTGACGCCACCGTTCGCTAGTCGACCATTGACCCGCAGAAGGTAAAACAACGCGACACCGGCGATCCTGTGCGATCCAAAATGGGTCCTCCGGGCCGGTCCCTCCCCCTGCGGCCAAAGGGAACCAATCACCCCCCTAAGTACAGTTTGTTTTCAACAGTAGCACTTCGCAAGGCCCCGGAAATTCCGGTGCCGGAGGGTCATTGAGCCGATACGGGACGCCGGTTTTGGAATAGGGTATTTTCCAGTATCACCACTGTTTCAGTAAACTTTTTTGGCAGAATCGGAGACCCCGGCGTAGTTTAGTCGCTCAGTAGTCAATCTCAAAATTCAGTGCCTCACAATCCACCCAACCCACCCAAGCTGACTTTTTCGATAAAGCCACTTTGACCTAAAGTGCGACGTGTCAAAGGGTTACGGAAACTGATTCACAGTTGACCCGCAAAGATCAAAAACCGTGTCGAAAGGCCCAAAACGGTGCCTCCTAATCTGCGTATTCCGCAAACTCGACACAATCGACCCAAAATGACAAATCCTGGCGTTTGTCGTCGGTTTGTGTCGAATGTGCGGATTGGGAGGTTTGCCGGTCACCCGGTCAGGTCCAAAGTTCCTTATCGGCTCGATCACGGGAAAACGGGCGAAATCGGGCTGTTTTCGGCATGTAAAATCGTCGTAACTCTTTACAACGTCGGGCTTTAGGAATCCGCGTCGTTTTTCTGCAACTCTGTCTAAAAACGGGTTGTGTTCCCTCTGCCCCCAGGGAGAAGAATTCGCCAGGGAGGACCCGTTTTTTTGTTTTGTGACCGCGACATTCGCCGCGTGTGGCGTTCCTTTGCCCCCTGCGGACCTATGGGCGAGGACGACCTGCATGGCGTCATACGCCAACGTGTGGCGTCATGTGTCCTTATGTCTTCGTGTGGACAATTTGTAGGAGGCAAAAAGTGGTGTCACATTCTTCCGTATATCGCATGG
>CAZNVM010000174.1:0-9970 GCA_964576215.1 uncultured Planctomycetaceae bacterium | reverse complement strand
GACAGATATTTCCAGATGTACTATTTCGATACAACGTGACTGAAATACTTTACTTTCAAGGTCCATTATCTACTTTTCTGTTCCACATACCTCAAAAAACCTATTTTTTTACCCACAGATTCTGGTGGGGAACCGTATTTTTTTTCAACAAGAGAGCGATTCACATCTGTTTTTGCATTTTTCGTATCACGCCGGTTCATTGCTTCCGCATACGGCGGATTCATGTAGATAATGAGTTTTTTCTGCTTTTTTGGATCGTTGATAATATCACGCAATCCTTTGGGGAGTTTTGAAAAATCACCATTAAGGAAATCAAATTGAAAGACGTGCGATTTAAGCAGGTTGAGTGCTTTGCGATCAATAATTTCGTGGACAATATCAACGTCCGGCTGATCAATGGTGGAGGCCCAAACATTGTACGGGTTCGTCAATCCGGCAAGGAGGTTACACGTTCCCGCACAACAATCCCAAATGTAGTACTCCTCCTGCCAGTCTTCGCCAAAGGCTTTGGCCAGGTACTCCTGCGATTTTTCGACCCAAATCTGCGGAGTGAAAAACGCTCCTTTGCGTTCCCGGATGTCCTGTGGTCTCAAAAGGTCGCGGCGTTCGATGATATGCTTGTGATATTCCTGTTTTGGCGGTCGTTCATACCTGGTCCAGAATTTGGTATGGGCCTCCCCCTTATCGCGAAAGCTGATTTTTTCGTAATAAAATTTCAAATTATCCGTAGAGCGTATTTTCGATTCATAATAGGTCGATTGCAAGACAATATTCAGTTTGTCGCTGATCGTTTTGTTCTCTTCGCTTAACAAATCGGCGAGGTAAAATTCGCAATCGCCGATCCCTTTCCTTTTCAGGTTTTTCCAGTCTTTATCGCTCAAACCGATGGAAGGTAACACTTCCCTGACCCACTTATTATAAACAGTGACGAAGTTATTTTTGTTAATCTGGGCTTTTGTTGTGCCGATTTTTCCGAGAGAAAAATTCGTTCGGATAAATTCCACGATCTCGGTGACGTTGTTTTCGAAACGATATTCAACAATGTTTTTCAGGTGTCGGGCGACTTGGTTGATCGTTTTCTTCGACACCGACGAAGGGCGTTCGCTCCAGTTAAAATCATTCAAATTGAAGATGGGCTGAGCATTTTCGAACTCCGTAAAGGCGATTTTCTCCCTGTCAAAGACGCCCAGGTACTTCGGCGGCATTTCTCCGGTATCGACTTTTTTCTTGATCGTCAGCAAAAGCTGAGCGAACATCTCAAAGGTGTCGGTCGGCTTGTCCTTGGATTCCGCCCAGAGAAAGGTTTCGGTGAAAAAACCGGTTCGCTCGTAGTAGACCAAGAAATCGATCCGCTCGTCTTCGACATCGACGGAATAGTCGCCGAAAAAGGTGTCTTTGACCTTTAAACGGAGGTCCATTTCGCTTTTGACCTTCGCAAATTCCTTAACCTGCGAGGCCGTTTGGTGCAAAAAGAGGGATTGTTGTTTTATTTTGGACATGATTGCATTACTACCGGGCAAACTCAACCGTTGCGCGAATCGGGAAATGGTCGCTGGGATATTTACCGTTGCGGCTGGTGCGGAGGATTTCCGCTTCGGTCGCTTTGAGGTCCGGCGTGACGAAAATGTAGTCGATCTTGGCCCCGGTGATTTCGCCGGAGCGAAAACCGTTGAACGTCGCAACATTCTCTTCGTCCGGGTATACAACGCGGAAGGTGTCAAGCAGGCTCATCGGCGGAACCTTCTCTTCGTCGCCAAGCACGACGGTTTCCCCTTTGAGAAAGCGGATCGCCGGAGAATCTTCGCCACAGTTGAAGTCGCCAATCAGCACCACTGGAGCGTTTTTTTCTCTCCGGTCAGCGAACTTCTCGAAAATGACCGCCGCCGCTTTCTGGCGTGGGATTTCGCCGACGTGGTCGAAGTGTGTCGAGTAAACGTAAATCGTCTTGCCGGTCAGCTTGCCGTTCTTATCGATTTCGTGGAACAGGCCGCCGGTGCAAACCCGGGGACAGGTGCTTTGCCCTTCCCAAGTGATGGAACCTTGGACGTTTGGTGTGTCGGACAGCCAGAAGGAGCCGTAATCTTCCGGGTCAAGTCGCCAGCGGTCCATTCGGTAGAAAATTGGGGTTCCCTCCCCGCGAACGGTTCCCTCCTTTTCACGATTTTGAAAAAGAATTCCGTAGTTCGGAAGGTTTTCAAAAAAGTATTTGATTTGGTTGCACTTCGCATCGGACGTGGTTAGCACTTCCTGTCCGCCGATAAAGTCGTAGTTTCCTTCTTTGAGAACCTCAAGCAGAAAATCCTTGCGGAGTTCCCAACGGTTTTCTCCATCCCGAGCATCGCCGACCCGGACGTTGGCCGAAAGGAACGTTACCGGTTCCGCCGCGAAACAGGCGGAGCTGACGAACAGTAAGGCAAGCGTGAGGAGGTGTTTCATTGGGTTTGTTGTGTCGATGAAAAGTTAGCGGCGGGGCAAGCCCCGCCGCTAACAAATATTCCAACTATTTTTTCGCTTCTTCCGGGTCTCTTCCGAGAACGAGGAAAGCGGCGGCGAACACACCAACGAAGATAATCGGAAGGAACAAAATTTTATTCCAGTTTTTCGTCTGTACGCTTAACCATTCCTTTCTCGACACGGAAACATCATCTTTTCCAAGATGCTTGGCGATTTGACCGAAAATTTCCTCGATGTCGGTTTTAGAAAACGTTTTTGCATCACCGCCGACACCGTTTTTCACCCCTTCTTCAGGGATGGTAGCGATTTCTTCGGTGGTAATCACGCCGTTATTAGCAATCTCTCCGAGGTGGTACACGGGATCCAATTTCATGCCGAGCATCGACTTGACGGTGCTGGAAAGATTCAAGTACTTCCAGGCAGAGTTTTCTAGTGCCGGATCGTTCCACATCGGAAGTGAAATCGATTTCTCCTGTGAAGCGATTTTGACATTAGAAATCGGGGCAGGATTTTGGGAAAATTGATAGCTCACGAAAAGTGAACCGCCCACTTGCCCCACTCCGAGGAGCAAGAAGGCAATCAGGCCCTGGACGCTTGCCTTGAGTGCCGCCGGTGCTTTCTTATCAGCGTACATGTAGGCCGCCGCATAAAGGAAACTGTAACAAAAACCATGTAAAAGCAGTCCCAGAATCGCAAACAAAAACGCCGGTTGCATAAAGAAAACGTATCGAAGCATCCAAGCCGCCATTCCAAGTAAAAGGCACTTCTTCAGGCCAATTCTCGAAGCGAAAAACGGAAGAGCGAGCATGAAAAGCAACTCGGAGAATTGATTAAGCGTCGTTAAAGCAACCGGCGACGGATAATCCCGTTCGATGAAGAGTGGAACACCCATTGGGAAATAGAAGCCGCACGCCGGAATGCTTGCGAAAAGCACACAAATCGCAAAAACAGTGAACGTTTTGTCTTGGAACATTTTCAAGGAATCAAAGAGCGACCCGCCTTTTTGCCCAGGTTCGACCGCTTTGGCCGTTGGCGGAGTTGCCGGGAGGGTAAACGAATAGAGTCCTAGTAATATCGCAGCCCCCCCGCCGATGAAAAAGAAGTTTGGCTTGCCGGCCCCGCCCCCGAAAATATCGATGATCAGGTTGACGACAATCCAGCCGGCGGTCCCGAACACGAACACCCGGGGAGCGTTATTGGAATTCGGTATATGCCGGAAAACCACCGAATTGAGAAGCGGAATCGACGGCATGTAACACAGACCATGTAAAATCATCGCGGTCAACAACAGCGGCAATGATGAGAGAAAACCGCAGGCGATTAAGCAAATACCCCCAACTAAATGTAAAACGCCCAGAACTTTTTCGGCGTTGTAAAGTCGGTCGACAATCGGACCGACGAAAAGAGCTGCCACCGCCGCAAGGGGAATCGCCGTGTAGAGGATGCCGACATCAAGGCTGAGTACCTTGTCGGCGTACCCACCAAGGGTCATGGCCCACGCTCCCCAAATGGCGAACTGTAAAAAATAAGCGACGCAAAGTCGCGGGTAGATCATTGGATTCGTTGTATTTGTTGACATAATAAAAATAGTGATTAGTGATTAACTTTAACCTTCCACTTTAGTTCAAACGTTCAATTTCCGAGCGGGAAAGACCGGTCATTTGAGCGATAAAAGCAAAGTCCGACCCTGCCTGCTTCAAGTTTCGAGCGATTTCAGCTTTCTCTTCGGCTTTTCCTTCAGCTTTTCCTTCAGCTTTTCCTTCGGCTTTTCCTTCAGCTTTTCCTTCGGCTTTTCCGATGGCGATTCCTTCATCCTTAGCGGCATCCACGTATATACGCTGATCTTCAATAAACCGCCGCCGCCGTCGCTCCAAGTCTCGCATCTCGGCGTCCGAACTAAAACGCTGAAATTCCTCGTAAGCCGCCAAGACCGTGGGATTGTTGTCTACTAATTGAGCCATTTTATCCTCCGTAACCGTTGCACCAAAAGTAAAAAAGTTCAACCAATTGCGTAATCCATCGTGTAATTCGTTCAAGCCTTCCATCTGTCGCTGGATCAGGTCGCCCAGCCGAAGGAAATGCATCTGGAAATAATCCGTTAACAAAATATCAGGATTTTCCCTTGCCCGAATCTCGAAAACCGCGTGCAAATTCCGCAATTCCGGGAAAATCGGAAAAGCGGCAAGTACGATACTCTTCACCGGAACCAGCTTGGTAAAATCATCGCCGGTTCGCAACAGGGACGAAAAAATATCCGCCCAATGGAGCAACATCCGTTCGCGAAAAGCCGTGTGGGCTGCCGTCTGAACCTCGATGTTGTACCAACGGCTCATTTCATCCCGAACACGTACGTCCAGAACAAGTTGCCGATCAACCGCGAATTCTTTGACTTTGAAGGGATTGAGGACCGTCGCTTGCTGAATAATCGGCTGTTGACCGTCGATCAATGTTGCATTGAGGAAACTCCGCAGAATCGGCTCATTCTTTGGGGCTGACCACAATACTGCCGTAAAAATGTCGGATGTCGGCTCAATTGTCAGGTCATCGGTTTCCCCCTTTTTCATTTTTGTTTTTGTTTGCTTTACCATGATTGTAGCGTTTTAGCTCCACGTTTCAACTCTCATTTCAGTAGTTCGTCAAAGTCGATTCCTTCCAAATCGAGCACCGAGAGAGTGTGCGGTTGGTCGTTTTTGTTTCCGCAGTAAGGCAAGTCGATATTGGAACAATACAGCTTCGAACCCCGCAGGCAAACTTCGCTTACGCAGTCCAATTCGCCCCCAGCTCCAGTCCCGCCCATGGGGTCTTTCGCAAGAACGAACACTTTTCCGTTGGCCGGGTTGGCAACGTGAACCGCGTTCCCGGCAAAATCGGCGAAGAAAATGTAACCTTTCGGGCAGACCCGCAAGCCGTCAACGCTTTCAATCGGTCCTCCTTCAACGCAAACCCGGGAAGAAAGAACCTTGTACCCGATTTTGTCGAGCGTCAGTTCGATGATCTGCTTGTCGCCGAAATTCGCAACGTAAACAAAGCCGCCGTCCGGTGTTGCGCCGATTCCGTTCGCCCCAATCGGCCAATCGGGATTTTCCGTTTTGAACTTGAAAATGCAATGCCGGTCGTTTCCGTTGGGACCGACCTGAATCGGACGATGTAAATTTCGAAATTCGTTGAGCGAAAAGCAGAAAACGCCGCTTTCAATCGGCGATTCCTTGATCTCTTCCACGAATTGCGTCTCCGTGAAATAGATATTGCTGTTGGCAAACGCGATTCCGTTTGCCTGAACTAACCCGGTAACGAGCGTTTCCTCGCTGACCGGTTTGCCGTTTTGGTGAACGACGCGGAGAATCCGGGACTTGTGCGTTGTGTCGCCGCCGATTCCTTGTGCGTCGCAGATGTAAAGATGGCCGTCCGAACCGAACACGATTCCGAGCGGACACGCCTTATTCGTTTGCGGGTGCGGCTTGAGCCAGAAGTATTTTTCGACCTTTTCGTCCGGCGTGATTTTGAGGAGCCAGGTTCCCCCTTCCCGGGCATAAGCGTTTGGAACGGCAAGGATAATGTTTCCCTGGCAATCGACGGCCATTCCGTCCGGGGTGTTGAATTGGTCGCCCAATTCGAGGGCGTAACGTGATTGGACAATCGGTTCGTCGGCGGACAGGACGGTCAGCAAAGCACCGAAAACGACGAAAGCGAGTAAAATTCGTTTCATTGTGGACGAGAGGAGAGGGGATAGAAATTAACGATTTAGCGCATTATGCCAATAGTCAACTGAAAAAGCAAGAGTTTCCCAAAAGAATTTTTTTGGTAGTACACTTTTTCGCAAATGACGTTCATTATCACGCCCCAAGGGGGCAAAACAGGGTAGCCGGGGGTGAGCGGTATCCCGCGAACCCCCGGTAAAGGAGCCCCAAAAAAACGCCGCCAACGGTGGCGCACAAAACGGCGAATTGTGGCACCCCGTTGGGGTGCAATACTTGCTTGGGGCCTGTTTTCCGGGGGTTCGACGAGTACGTCTTACCCCCGGCTACTTTGTATACCCCCGTTGGGGGCTTAATGAACACCGTTTGCGACGGGGTGTAGTAGCTATTCCACGTCAACACTCGGTTGCAACATTGTTGCGGCGGTTGCTTGCGGATTGGGGGTTGGCTTAACTGCCGAGCCTAAGGTCGCCAAGTCGATAATGTCCAAACTGGACGGCGGAGCCAAGGCGGAGGACGAATCGCTTGCCAGAACGGACGCATGGGGCATTGAGGCAACGCTTTGCGGCGTTGGTCCGACAAGACCGAAGTTCGTGCTCTTGGGAGGTTGAAAATTGACAACGAACGTCAATTCTCCGATCCGGAACGAGTCGCCCGGCGTGAGGAGAGTACTTCCGCTGAGGAGTTCCCCCTTGAAATACGTTCCGTTGAGCGACCCGGCGTCGCGGAGATTCACCGTATCATTTTCCAAGTACAACTCGCAGTGTCGGCGGCTGACGACCGGGTGGCCGATGGTGAGCGTCGCCTGTCGACTCCGTCCGACCACGCACGGCAAAGAAGCCACTCGCGTCGCACGAAGCTGGTTGTTGATAAAAATGGATATCTGAATGTCCATCTGCGGAAAAACGATTTGTTTAGGAAAAAAGGGGAATCATTCAGTCCAGTATAAGATAAAAAACTGGAAAGACCTCTTCGGTCTCGAAAAAGTTCCCGATAATTTCCAAGTTTTTTTCACCACGCCCCACTACAACAGTCGCAATTGGCATTTTCGATATGTTTGATATTCCGTTGAAGAAAAGACGCTTTTTTCGAATGCAAGCAAATTGGGACGAAAAAATAAGGTAAGATAGAGGAAGTAGTGGGAAAAAATGTTTCTTTCTGTTCTTTGTCCCCCCATTCCCCAATTTCGGAAAAATGAACATCGGTCGCGTTTTAGTTTTGGGAATCGTTGGTTTATCGGTTTTTATCACGATCCTGATTACGGGAATCTTGATGAACAACATGCAGACTCTCGCAAAAAAAATGCGTCAGGAGCTAAATGGCATCATTTTAGCCGTTGCCGAAACCCCGGCGGAACCAGCGGAAAAGGAGGAGAAAAATCAGGAGAAAACCCTCGGCGATCAGGTTGCCGAAATCACGACCCAGGCCGGACAAGTGCGAGTGGAAACGGTTGCGGTTGATCTTTCGGACAAAATCCGGGGCGCAATGGAAGTTCCCTTCACTTCGGTCCGGACCGTTGCCGCTACCATTCTCGCTTACAAGGATTTTTGTGCCAAAAACGAAGTCGAACCGGACCGTGCGCTTATTAAGGCCCTGCTCAAGGGGATGCTTGCCAGGAACGAACAACTTCATGCAATCTGGCTCGGATTCGAGCCGAACGAGTTCGACGAAAACGACGAAGCGTTCATCGGTCAGGAGGTTCGGGATGAAGAGGATGTGGTTCCGAACCCGGATTATGTTTCCGCAGGTCAATTCATTCCCTGGTTTTACAGGAGCGAAGGAAAAATTCTGGAGGGGTTTCTCGATGATATGTACTTGGAGGACCAGGATTACTACACCGGTGCTTACACCTCCGGAAAAGAGTACGTCGTTGCTCCTTATGAAGACGGAAGTGGTTTGGTCGTAACGATTTCCATTCCCTTGATAATCGACAACAGGGTTATAGGAGTCATCGGAGTTGACATCATGGCCGACGACTTGCAGCAAATTATCGACAACAACAAACCGCTCGGAACAGGGGTCGGAATACTTGTCAGTCCTGACGGGAAATTCGTCGTTCATCCCAACAAAGACAGCGTGGAGTGGACGGAATTGGTCGAAAACGACAAAGGCGAAAAAGAACGTGTACGAAAAGAAATTTCCAATATTCCCGGCTTGGAAGAAACGGCAAAGTACCTCGAGGAGGGGAAGCAAGTCGCGTATACCAGCCAAACGATTCTCGGCGGTTCCAGGAATCAGGAGATGCACGTGATTCACATACCGGTGCAATTCGGCAGTGTTCCGGAATTGTGGACCGTGATCGTCGCCGTTTCGCCGGAGGAAGTGATGGGAGCGAGAAACGAGGCGGGAAATGTGGTCGCCACGGTCGTTAGAAATATGGAACGAAGCCGCGATGAATCCAACCAAATGGCCAAAAATGCCGTCTATTGGGCCGTTTACACCGGGATTGGAGTTCTCGTTTTTTCGCTGTGTCTTGGTCTCTTTTTTGCCAATTACGTCAACCGAAAAATCAAGGAAAAAGATCATTGGTATTGCCAGATTCTCGATACGGTTTACGCCCCAATTTCCGTTGTCGATTTGAACAAGAGCATTACGTTTGTCAATAAAATTGCAAGGTCGTTGCTTGGAAAGCCGGCGGGCGATTGTACCAATCAATCTCACGCAAAGGTTTGGGGAGAGGAGATGGACAAACCGCTTGCGTCGTTGGAATCGCGGCGGGAAAAAATGACGCGGTGCGATTTCAAAGGCAAAAACTGGGAAATTTATACGGATTTTCTTTTGGAACCGGGCGGCCGGAAAAACGGCATGATCGAGTTCTTTAAGGACGTGAGCGACCATGAAAACATCATGCGATTGGCCCAGGAAATCGAAAAAATCGTCGCCAAGGTCGTTACCCAAATGGGCGAGATCACCACCGATTCCACCCGGTTTTCTTCCGACTCGCAGGCACAGGCTGCGTCGCTGGGAGAAATCACGAACAGCATGGACACGATGAGTGAACAGACTCGCCGTAATGCGGAAAGTGCGGACAATGCGAATCGGCTCACCAACGAGTCGGTCCAGGCGGCCAAGGTCGGTCAATCCCGGATGAACGAAGTGATCAATCAAATGACGCAGATCAGTTCGAATGCGGTCAACATGCGAAAGGTGATCAAAACGATTGACGACATTGCGTTTCAAACGAACTTGCTTGCGCTCAATGCGGCGGTTGAAGCGGCCAGGGCGGGAACACACGGTAAAGGGTTTGCCGTCGTGGCCGAGGAGGTCCGTAATCTTGCGTCAAGAAGTGCCAGGGCCGCCAAGGAAACCGAGGAACTGATTGTGAAAAGCAATTCGCAAATTAACGATGGCGTCAAAATGGTTAATCAAACGTCTGAAGCACTTAATGTCATTGCCGAACAGGTGGCTCAAGCGACGGAATTGGTGTCAAGCATTGCGGTCAGCTCCCGGGAACAAGTGGAAAACGTTACCAGAATCGACACGACATTGGCCCAGGTCGGCAACGTGACGCAACAAAATTCGCAAACGGCCAATCAAACGGCGGCGGTTGCGAATGAGCTTAACCAGGAGATTCACAGACTCAACGAAATGATGCAGCGGTTCAAGTAAAAATTGGGTGTAACCGTGATTTTAGGTAAGGGTGTGCGCGTAAATAACATTTCAAATTTATCATGTCCTGTCACTAGCGTCCAAAGGACTGAACGCAAAAACGTTTTAAGGTATTGAAATATAACAAGTTACAACTATAATCGACCTGTAAGGACTTGAAAAGGGAATGGGTTCCGAAAAATTTCCAAGTCAGGCAGGTACACATGTACGAA
>CAZNVM010000173.1:0-6929 GCA_964576215.1 uncultured Planctomycetaceae bacterium | reverse complement strand
AGGCGGTTGAAGCAAACGGGAGCGAAGTGGCTGGTCTCCCGCCTCAATCGGATGACGGTCCTGTGTGCCGTCCGGTACAGCAGCCACTGGAAAAAATACTGGATTCGGGCTACGTAATGCAAAAAGGTTTTTACGCACCCTGCGCCGTAGTGCGCCGTAGACTACCCTTCGCCGGTGGTTTACAGGGGAACGTTTGCCCGGTACAATGAGCGTCGTTCACTATTTTGTGTTTCCTCTACTTGTACTGTCCAACTTATCCGTTTACCTTGCACACCGGTGAACCAAACCCCCAACCTTATTCCCTTATTTTTGTATCAATAAGGGAACAAGGGCGCACTGATTGGTGGCCGCCGTTACTAAGAGTGCGCTATTGCAAGTCCTCTCAAAATCCCATTGAACGGGTATTTTTAATTCTTGACAGTTACTTGGTGATTTCTCATTTCTCATTTTTATTTTTTCGTCATGTCTGAAGAGTTGTCCCGATGGTTGCAAGACTTATCCCAGGGGGAGGAGCGTGCGGCGCAACAGTTGTGGGAACGTTATTTTGACAAGCTGGTTCGCCTGGCACGCCGGAAAATGGAAGGGCTTTCCTTGCGGAGTGCCGATGAAGAAGACATTGCACTCAGTGCGATGAACAGTTTTTGCTGCGGTTTGGCCGCTCATCGATTCGACGAAATTGCCGGAGCGGACGAACTTTGGAAATTGCTGGTAACGATTACAGCGAGAAAAGTTTGTGCGCAGCGTCGAAAGCACTTTGCCCAAAAACGGGGCGGCGGACGTGTACGGGGCGAATCAATTTTTGATGCCGGCGGCGACTGTGGAATCGGCGAAGTGCTTGGCAATGAGCCGACCCCGGAGCTGGCGGTTGGATTTGCGGAAAATTGCAGAGAAATGATTGATGCACTGGGAGATGAAACCTTGCAAAAAATCGTTGTTCTCGCCCTGGAAGGATACCGCACCCCCGAAATCGCCGAAAAACTCGGCTGTGTCCGACGCACGGTGGAGCGAAAACTCCAAATCATCCGCGAAAAATGGGGACAGCAGGAGAAGTGACCAAAATCACTTTTTGATGAATCGTTAGCCGCCTCGCCCTGCGAAGCGCGATCCCGTCAATAAACGTACAATTTGACAGGTTATTTTCGCACAGACCCTTTGCCGCTTTCCTGAGACGCTCCGTTCTTCATACAGCGGGAAAGAACGGCGAAACTGGCGGACAGCTTGACGTTTTCGCAAATCACGTTCGGGGGAAGCTCCAACCGGGCCGGCGTGTAATTCCAAAACGCCTGAACGCCGGTCTTGACCAGCATGTTGGCAACCCACTGCGCCGCCGTTGCCGGAACGGTCAGGATGCCGACCGCAAATTGGTGTTGGGCCCCGATTTTTTCAATCTCGGAAAAATCGTAAACCGGGCAACCGTGAATCGTTGTCCCGACGACGTTGGGAGCAATGTCAAAAGCGCAACGAATATCGAGTCCGTGTTCGACAAAACCTTCATATCCGAGAATCGCTTTCCCCAAACTCCCGGCGCCGACCAGACAAGCAATCGTTTTCGTGTTCCAGCCGAGAAAATCCTCAATCGCGTCAATCAGTTCGCCGATTTTGTACCCCACTTTGGGACGACCGATAATGCCGGTGATCGCAAGGTCTTTTCGAACCTGAACGCTTAATTGTCCGAATTCCTCCGCAATGCGGGTACAGGACACAACGAGTTCCCCCCGGTCCCGCTGTTCCTTGAGGAAACGAAGATAGACCGGCAATCGTTGAATGCTCGGTAATGGAAAATTACGTGGTGGGGTTGCTAACACGTCAGTGGTCAGTGATTAGTGGTTAGTGATCAGTGGTCAGTGGTCAGTGGTCAGTAATATGGATCGTTACAACTAATCACTAACGGCCACTAAATTAGGTCCAGCGTCGTTCGCGTTTCAGGGAATCCTTGTTGTTGAGGATATTGACGGCAATGTTGACGTCGTCGACCATTTGAAAATCGTACATGCCGACGCAAATGATATCGGCTCCTCCCTCGAACGCAAAACGAAACCCTTCGTTCGGGTGAATCGCTCCCGCTGCAAGGGTTTTGAATGCGATCCACGGAAGCGGCATCGTTTTCATAAATTCCTTCGTCTCTTCCGGCTCACGGCAGAAAATGTTGTCGTGCTCGTTTTTCGGTTGCGCGGACCAATAGTTCGTGTGATGAAACGTTTTCATCCAAAAATCGGGGGTGATCCCGCGTTCCATAACCTTTTGTACCGTAATCAAACGGTGCGCCCCGAGTCCGGCGGTAATCCCTTCCTTGCGAACCTGTTCCAGGTGGGCTTCGAGAACATCGTATTTTTCCGCCGCAACCAGCTCGTCGGTTTTTTCACCGTTGATATAGCACGCACTCGCCCCTTTGTCCATCGAGATTTGCGTCTCTTGCGGGAAACGGCAGTCGGCGAAGAAGTGCATACTCCCTCCGGCATCCCAGTACCGTTCAATCATCGCATAATGGGAATAATGGGACAAAAACGCATTGATCCCGCATGCCTCGGCCAATTGAAACGTTGCGTAAATCTTATCCGGGGTGTTGTACGCGGCGACAAGCTCGGACACGTAAATCAGATCACGGGAATGCGCCCAACCGCCGAAAAGATTGCCGCCGAGAATGATTCGGCTCAGCCGGAGTTTACCAATTTTGACTTTCGGCGGTTTTTCTTTGAGGTCTTCGAGTTTGGCCCAATTCGTGAACTTCCGGGTCGCTCCCGCAACACCGTCCGCTTTGGTCGTTTCTTCTTCGAGTCTGGCGGCAAGGATTTTTTCTTCGCAACTCAGTAAAGAGGCCCCGGCCAAACTTGCTCCGCCCAAGGCTGCCGTTTTCAGTAAACGACGGCGATCCGGATTCCGGGGACAATGGTGATCGTGCGACGTTTCGTAATTTTCAGTCATGGGAATTGATCCTGTTTCAATGGTTTGAGCTTAATCTCCATCCGTAAACCTATTCTATTTCCTCCTGCCCCGAAAAACAAGGGTATTTCTTGCAATTCGACGACTTTCAGCCTTTCATCTGTTGGTCCCCGACGGATTCTCTGGAATTTCGGGCCAAGAGAACTGCAAAGTCCCTGGGAACGCAGGCATCTTGCCTGCGAACCCGGGGGCAGGCAAGATGCCTGCGTTCCCAGGGGGGGCCTTAATTTCGATCTATTTTTAACAATGCAGTTCTCTGGAATTTCGGGGGCGATCCGACGGTTTCAACGTCCTTGGACCCGTAATTTCACCGTTACGGGCATCCCCTGACACAGTCCGCTGTTGTCGGACGTGTCGGCAATGATGCGGACACGGTAGACCAAATTCGTACGCAATTCCGTTGTTTGAACGGTTTTCGGCGTAAACTCTGCTTCCGGCGAAATGTAACCGACCTGTCCGCTGTACGGTTTTTCCGGCTCGGAATCGGTAAAAATGTCCGCTTTCATGCCGGATTGGACAATACCTCTGAGCCTTTCAGGAACGTAAACGTACACCCAAACCTCGTCTTGAAGCGAGAGCGTCGCAACGGTTTGGCCCGAATTAACGACGGCTCCCGGTTCCTCGACGCGGGTCAGCAAAATTCCGTCGTTGGGACAGAGAAGCTCCGTGTCGTCGAGCGAGGTTTTCAGCCGTTTGAAATTCGCGTTCGCTTCGGAAAGCTGTGCTTTTCCAGCGGCAATGTCCTCCCGCCGAAATCCTTCGACCAAAAGATTCAGCGTTTCTTCGGCAAGTCTTTTGGCCGCATTTGCCTCGTCACGCCGGGCAATCACCGTGTCGTACTCCTGTGGCGAAATCACATTGTCGGCGATCAATCGCTTTGCCCGTTCAAAGTCGGTTTCAAGGACGTTCAGGCTTGCTTCCCGTTGCCGGAGCGTCGCCTTCGCCTGTTCGATTTCCTGGGGCCGACTACCGGCCTTCAATTTTGCGTAATTCGCTTCGGCACTTTGAATCTGTGCTGCGGCGACGGCGAGATTATCTTCGAACGGTTCCCGATCCAATCGGGCAATCGTTTCCCCTTTTGAAATTTTGTCCCCTTCCCGAAACAGGATTTCGGCGATTCGTCCGCCGACGCGAAACCCCAGATTGACCCGCCGGATTTCGACGTTACCGTACAGGGTCAAAGTATCGCGTTCCTCCTGGAGTCTCACGGTTTCCTGATGCCGCCGAAGCAGATACGCACCCGTTCCAAAACTGAGAATAAGGAGCAAAATGACGATTTTTTTCACGGCAAATTTTCAGTTGGTGGAAAAACGGGGAAAGGTCGAGGCGATTGTAACCTATAATTTGCGGAGAAACAAGGTGAAACCAATTATAATCAGAGACGCAATCGTGAGATTGCGTTGGTTTTCGCGCAATCTCAGAGAGTTTCCGGCTATTTTTCCCTTGTTTTTATCCGTATCATCTGTAGCATCTGTTGATAAATCAGAATTATCAACAGATGAAACAGATGATACAGGTACTTTCAGCAAGTTTTTTGTACCCGGTTTCCCTGTTTTGCCCAGATAACCGGAATTTCTCTCACGATTGCGGCTCTGACAGACAAGTCGCCAAAATCGGCAAAATCCCCCCATCTTGCATTTGAGGAACAAATTACATAAAACAGGGCGTCTTGAACCGCCATTTGCCATCGCCAGAACATGACCATTGAAATAATCCTTGACGGAGTAAAGAGAAGAGCAACGAAACACCAGCTCTTTGCTCTTGCGGTACGGGAAAGAATTGGGCCGGAAACGGTCGTCTATATCGATGGTAAACCTTGTCCGGCAAGAAAAATCAACGGAATTGTGTTCGGCCAACCGCAAAATAGCGAGGAACCGAAGGAACCGGAGGAACCCGATGTACCCAGTGAACCGGTTCCGTCCGATGAAGAGGTTGTGGGCGAAGTTGATGAATTAGAACCGCAACCGCCTGCCGTTGAATTTTCCGAACCGGAGGAACCAGAGGAATCGCCTGCCATTGAATTTTCCGAACCAGAGGAGCCGGAGGAGTCGGAGGAACCAGAGGAATCGCCTGCCGCTGAATTTTCCGAACCAGAAGAACCGAAGGAAGAGGAACCGGAAGAACCTGAGGAACCACCTGCCGTTGAATTTTCCGAACCGGAGGAGCTGGAGGAACCAGAGGAACCGCTTGCCGCTGAATTTTCCGAACCGGAGGAGCTGGAGGAACCAAAGGAATCTGATGTTCCCGACGAACCGGTTCCGGTCTTCCCTGCGGAGGAGGAAGAAGGTTATTACGATTTGGCGTTGTCGCCGCCAAAGCTAATACTGCCGATACTGCCGTCTAACGAGCCGCAACCGCTTGACGCCGAGTTGCCCGAACCGGATTCTCCTCCGCAAGATATGGAGGAGGTGTCGGAGGAATCCGATATTCCCGACGAGCCGGTTCCGGTCCTGCTTGATGAGGCCAAAGTTGATGAATTTGAATCGCCGCAACCGCTTGCCATCGAATTTCCCGAGCCGGAGGAGTCGGAGGAACCAGAGGAACCGCTTGCCGTTGAATTTTCCGAACCGGAGGAGCTGGAGGAACCAGAGGAATCGGAGGAATCTGAATCTGATGTACCTGATGAACCGATTTCAGTCCTCCCTGTAGAGGAAGAAGGTTATTACGATTTAGCGTCGTCGCCGCCAAAGCTAATACGACCGTCTGACGAACCGCAGCCGCTTGACGCCGAGTTGCCCGAACCGGAGGAATCCGAGGAAGAGTATTATTTTGAGGCCCCAGAGGAATCACAGCCACTGCAACCGTTTGTTGCGGATTTGCCGACGGACGCCGAGGAGGACCTGGTTCTCGAATGGGATTCTTCCACGCAAGACATCGAGGAATTTGAGGTCCTCGAGGAAGAGGAGGAATACACGGATCGCGGCCTCGATGTGCTTGAGTCTCCCGAAGAAGAGGAGGAGAATGAACCGCCGCTGGCGCAACCGCTTGAGTTTTCCGAATTGGATGAACCTGCGCCGACGCCTCCAAAGGCAGAGCAGGCCGACCGCATTTTCTGTTCGAACTGCGGTAATTCCATCGCGAAAAACGCCGTTGCCTGTACGTTTTGCGGTGCCGCTCCCATCGGTCATCGAAAATACTGCCACTGTTGCGGTGTCAACCTCAATCCGGAAGGAATTGCTTCTGTCAAAGACGATACGGGAATCAGCACCGCAGCAAGACTTAAAGTCAGTCGAACGATACAGCAAAGAGTGCCTCGTGTCGACACCGAAGGGCCTGATGCGAAAAAAACATCGAAAACGAACCTGCTCGTGAGGCTGATTTTTACTGTCGGAATGGTCGCCCTCACGGGAGTCCTGTTCTGGATGTGGGCGGGGACGGCACTTCCCGGATTGCACGAAGACTTCGAATATGGTTTTAGTTTTCGCTATCCCAAAGGTTGGCGCGAGGTTTCTGCCGAGACAACGGAGACGCATGTCGTTGTTATGGGAGAGCGAGACGGTTTTGCTCCGTATATCAACGTGGTACTTCAACCGCCCAACAAGGAGATTCTCGAAACCGCGAAGGAGGATATCCAAAGGGAAAACGAAATGGTTTTCCGGGACGTGGATATCAAGGATTTCAAAATCAAAAAAATCGGCGGCAAAGAATGTCTGTTTTGTCACTCTCAGGGAAAATTGGGAGAAGGACTCCAGGTGGAGCAATTCCAATTTTGGTTCCTCCACAAGGAGAAAACGTTCGTCGTTACGATAGGCGATAGTCAAACAAGTTTCGGCGGGAA
Organism: uncultured Planctomycetaceae bacterium; assembly: GCA_964576215.1. Taxonomy (GTDB): domain Bacteria; phylum Planctomycetota; class Planctomycetia; order Pirellulales; family Thermoguttaceae; genus JAVBSX01. The sequence goes on along the minus strand of CAZNVM010000173.1, from coordinate 211 downwards.
TCGTTCCCTTTTCAACTCGATTGCCAACTCTTTTCGGTTCGATTGTGAGTGAATTCACGTCGCCGACACCGGCGGCGAAGAAATTTCGCCCTGCAAACAAGACGGATACCCAAGAGAACTGCAAAGTCCCTGGGAACGCAGGCATCTTGCCTGCGCGAAGGTTGCGGAATGGAGTCTCCGCTCTGCGCAGGTAGGATGCCTACGAACTCAC
>CAZNVM010000172.1:0-3620 GCA_964576215.1 uncultured Planctomycetaceae bacterium | reverse complement strand
GCATCTTGTTCAATTTCACGCTTTCTCGCCAAAAATCTCGCTTCCATGACACCTCCATGTCAAAAAAGGGAAGACTACAAGATTTGGGAAATATAAACAATATCAATTTTACAACAATTTAGTTCCAACAGTACAGGTAGTGAAGCGACCGAATCGAATGTAGGGTAATCCTGCGCTCCGTCTCTTTTGAATCTCGCGCAATCTCACGATTGCGTCTCCGTTTGTTTCGCTCTCTTACGTTCGCGGCTCGTTGAGGCATTCTTCCGCTTCCACGCGGAGCAAGCCCACGCCGCTAACATTCATTTCTCATTTCTCACTTTTCCCTTGTATCGCTTTTTGGTAGTTCGGATTCTCCGCCTGGCCGGTGATTTCGTACAAAAACCGGCTTGGGATCGTCGGTCGCTGCTTGCCCCATTTCATTCGGGAAAGCGAAAGCGTTAGCGTCAGCCGTCGCTGCGCCCTGGTGATACCAACGTAACATAAACGTCGTTCCTCATCGACCGCAAGCACGTCGTCCGAGCCGACGCTGCGGTGGTGCGGCAAAATCCCTTCCTCCATGCCGACCATGTACACCTCCTTGAATTCCAGCCCCTTGGCGGCGTGAAGCGTCATCAACACAACGGCATTTCGCCCAAGCTCCTTCTTGTTGTCCGCACTGAACTCCGGCCCAGCCAGCGACGTGTTGTCCAAAAATTCCCCAAGCGTCGGACGTTTTCCCGATTCCTGCGCTTCCTTGATGTACGCCCCGGCCGCGTTAAGAACCTCGCCAACGGAATCCCAACGGCTTTGCTGCTCTTCCGGTTTCTGGTAAAGCCGGTTGATCTCGTCCTGATATTTGATTTGACCAAGCAACTCCTTGAAATTTTCAACGCTGAATTCCTTGCGAAATATCCCTTGAAAACGCTCGATCATTTTCCGAAACGAAAAAAGCGAATCCCAGGATTTCTGCGGTATTCCGTCCGCTGTCTGCCGTCCGCCGTCTGCCGTCTCCAAAAGCGACCAAATCGGTTTTCCCTGCGAAACGGCGGTTTCCGTCAGTTTTTGGATACTTGTTTGCCCGATCCCTCGCGCCGGAGTGTTGATGATCCGCAACAGCGCAACCTCGTCCTGCGGACGCTTAATCACTTTCAAGTAAGCGAGAATGTCGCGCACCTCTTTTTTGTCGAAAAACGATTGTCCGCCAATCAGAACGTAAGGCAAATTTTGGGTACGCATTTCCATCTCGAACACCCGTGTCTGGTCGTTTGTCCGAAAGAGAATCGCAAAATCCCGGGGCTGACGCGACGTTTCCGTGATTCGGCTTTTGATCTGCCCGACGACGGTTTTCGCTTCGGTTTCGGCGTCTTTGCATTGCAAAATTCGGGGCGGTTCGCCGGTAACCGTACATTGAAGCTTCTTGGGATGCCGCTCTTTATTGAACACGATCACCTTGTTCGCCCAATCGATGATTTCCTTTGTGCTACGGTAATTCGTTTCCAGCCGAATCACTTTTGCGTCGGTCCAATCCTTTTTGAAGTTCAGAATATGCGTAACCTCCGCACCGCGCCAGCCGTAAATCGCCTGGTCGTCGTCCCCGACGACGCAAAGGTTGCGGTGCTTGTGGGCCAAACCTTTGACGATCCGGTATTGGCTCATGTTCGTATCCTGGTACTCATCGACGAGCAGGTGATCGAATCGGCCTGCTTCTTTGGCGAGGATTTCGGGAAAGCCGACGAACAGGTCTTCCGTACAGAGCAAAAGGTCGTCGAAATCGACGGCTCCGAGCGTCTTGAGGGTCTTTTGATACTTTCCGTATGCAAGCGAGGCAAGGTGATCGACGCCGGCCCACGCTTCGGAAGCGGCCCGTTCCGGTCGGATGGCGGCACACTTCCACTGGCTGATTTTCCAGAGCAGATCGCCCGGCTTCAAAGCGGCGTCGCTGACCCGGATTTCCTTGAGTACCTGCCTGGCAATTGATTCCTGATCCCCCCGGTCGTAAATTGCAAATTGGTTCGGGTAGCCGAGGTGGTGGATATTCCGCCGCAAAATCCGAACGCAAAGCGAGTGAAACGTCGAGATTTCCGGTTTGTCCTTGCTGTCTGCCCCGGCGGTTCTGGGAAGGAGTTCGGCAATACGCTGCTGCATTTCCTTGGCCGCTTTGTTCGTGAAGGTGACGGCGAGGATGCGGCTCGGCTTGATTCCGCTCCGGATCAGTCGGGCAATACGGTAGGTAACGACCCGGGTTTTCCCGGTCCCCGCCCCGGCCAAAACGAGCAACGGTCCACGAAGCGTTTCAACAGCGGCAGTTTGAGCGGGATTAAGAGACATTGGGAACAGGAACGAGGACAGTGCAAAAGAAACGGGAATTGTATTCCAAGTCTGTCAAAACGCAAGATGTCAGAAGTCGCTTTGCTTCCACGAAATCAAGAAACAACCGGAAAGATTTGCCTGTGGGTCATGGCGAGCAATGTTGCCTGCGATTGCCCCGCTTCGTTGAGCATTGTGTGCGAAACGGTCAACAATCCAAAATGGAACTGCACAACCTCGACACCCAACCACCGCGCTACAAAAAGGTGTCCTAATTCATGGAGCAATTGCATTGCCAACCAACAAAACGACAACCAAGTGACGATCAAAACATAGGCCGTTGCCCGATAGTATTTCATAGTTCGCTGTGTCCCGTTTCTGGTTACCATTCACCAAATCGGCGAGAAGAACTACCGAATTGCTTCGGCGAATTTCGTTCATGGATTGGCATGTCGCGGCGTGGACGGCCCAGGAGTCCAACGCCACCGGGTCCGTCATTGATTTGATCAGCTTCTCGACATCTCTAGGAACTCTGTGAAAGCGGGCACGAAGGATTTTTAAGAGTATATTTTTCCCTTTGATCGCTTCCCCTTCGGCTATCCCTTCGGCTTTCCCATTGAAATAACCATCGGCCTTCCCTTCGGAATAGCCAATATCATACTTTTCTTCAAAAATTGTTCTAATCACTGTTTTCTCCTTGAATATTGGTTTTAATGCTTGGCTTACCGTTGGTTCGTCGAGCCATTTACCGTGAGCAACAAACACTTTCGCTATGAATGGAAATACATCTTTCGTCAGGTCAACCTTCTGTTCTTCGTCGTCAATTTCCAGAAGCGGCAACAACGCCTCTGAAAACTCCAGCCCGGCATCCTCGGTCATTTTCTTCAGGACACCAAGTGCCAGCCGCAACACCGGCCCACCAACCAATTTATCAAAATCCCAAGCAGGAAGGTCCACCACGTCATACTCGACTTCAACAACTTTACCGATCGGTTGACCGTCTTTGTCTTTCGGCAACGAATCCGACATTTTCGGGTATCGCCCTCGATGCGGTTTTTTCCCCACTCGAAGCACAATAAAATACGGGGCCGACAGGGGCAAACCCGCTTTTTCTTCGGCGTCCCAAATCGCACTGATGTACTTGTGCAGTTTTCGAGGGATTTTCCTCAAACTGCCCCCCTGATGTTCGAAAATAATAACCGCCATCAGGGTTCCACACCCGTTTTTCAAAGGGCAAAGGAACACCAGATCAATGATCCGCTCGTCACCATCCTTGCCGGTATAATGCGTCGGAGCAAGTGTGATTTTCGCCAGGTCAATCGCGGCGACAAATT
>CAZNVM010000171.1:0-13980 GCA_964576215.1 uncultured Planctomycetaceae bacterium | reverse complement strand
CAGACGGCAGACGGCAGACGGCAGACGGCAGACGGCAGACGGCAGACGGCAGACGGCAGACCGGAACGAGAGCGACGGGGGTTCACTGTTTAACCGGTCACGTTCCAGGCTACTATTTTGCTAATCAATTTCAAGCTCTTCTACAATTTTTTCCGGAGACGATTCGCTTTGAAAACCATGAAAACACCAAGAAACACACGTCGGGATTTTCTCAAAAGTGCAGGGCTTTTGACCGCAGGTCTTACGCTTTCAACAGTCCCCAAAGTTCATGCCGCCGGGACCGAGACGATGAAAATCGCGTTCATCGGTTGCGGCGGACGTGGAAGCGGAGCGGTTCGGCAAGCGTTAAACGCCGATCCGGCCGCAACGCTCTGGGCCGTTGCCGACGTGTTTCCCGAGAAAACGCAAAAATCACTGGACTCGCTCCGAAACGAGATGCCGGAAAAGGTTTCTGTTTCCGACGACCGTAGCTTCTCCGGTTTCGACGCTTACAAAAACGCAATGGATTCCCTTAATCCTGGCGACGTCGTTCTTTTGACGACTCCGCCGGCGTTCCGTCCGCTGCATTACGCTTACGCCGTCGAAAAAGGATTGCACGTTTTTGCCGAAAAACCGGTCGCCGTCGATATTCCCAGTTTGAAATGGCTCCAGGAATCGAATAAAATCGCCGCCGAAAAAAATCTCAAAGTCGGTATCGGTCTGAATAACCGGCATTATTTCCGAACGGCGGAAACCGTCGAAGCGATTCACGACGGAAATCTCGGCGATATTATGTCGATGTGGGTTTATCGAATGCACACGCTCGGCTCGTTCAGACCCAGAGGTCAAACGCCGCTGGAAAGCCAGCTCCGCAGTCCCTACAGTTTCAACTGGACAAGCGGCGGATTTATCGTTGACGCACTGATTCACAACCTCGACATCTGTTGCTGGGCGAAAAAATCTTTGCCGGTCGCTGCCCAGGGACAAGGAGGACGAATCACGCGAACCGATAAAGACCAGAAGATCAACGTCGCCGCCGTCGAATACTTTTTCGAGGACGGAACGCGAATGATGATGCAAGCGAAACTTTTTGCAAACACCTGGCAATCCTTTCAGGCGACCGTCCAGGGAACCAAAGGCTACGCCGTTCTCGGCGAAGGGATCAAACATCCGGGAATCTACACCGCGTTCAACGCCAGGGAGTTCCAGCCTCGCAATCCCAGTTGGACGGCGTCTTCACCGCAAAACGATTCGTATCAAACGGAGCACAACCGACTTTTCAAGGCGATCCGGGACAATCAATCCTGGAATGAAATGGGGACGGGAATGAATGCAACGTTTGTCGCGATTCTCGGACGCATGGCCGTTGACACGGGCAAGTACGTTACCGAGGACGCCGCCTGGGCTTCGACGGTCGAACTCGCACCGAACATTGCCGAATTGAGTTTCGATAAGCCCGCTCCGGTTATGCCGGACGCCGATGGCAATTATCCGCAAGCGATTCCCGGCGTTACGGAGATTTAGAACTGTAAAACGGTGGAGGCACCGTTGATTACGGAAAGACAACCATTTCGATGCGGTTGTTTTTTTCAGGCCGCGCGCCGGGCAAAGGACGGGCGGAGCCGTGTCCGGTTATTTTGATCTGTTTGATCGTAACCTTTCTTTGCTCCAGCAAGCAGGATGCGACGGCGTTGGCTTTTCTGAACGTCAATTCGAGCGTGTACATCGGACTTTGCGGATTTTCGAGAATCGGGTCGGCGTGTCCTTCGATTCCGATCACATTGTTCGGATAATTGACACGAATTTCCCTGACGACGCTGCTGAGAACATCGTCGGCACTCGAAAGCAGTTGTGCGGTGGTGTTCTGGCTGAACAAAACCGTGTCGTCGATTGCAATTCGAATCGTCTCTCCGTCCCGGGGAAGAACCCGCACTCCTTCGATTTTAATGACCGGATTGTACTGGAGCGGCGCGTTCGGCGGAATAACGACCGCAGCCTGTCTTTCTAAGGAAGCGTCAAGATTTCGGATGGTTTGCTCTTTGGCCTCCAATTCCGTTTGAAGACGCCCGACTTCGACGGAAAGTTCTTCCGCCTGCTTTTGAAGGTATTCCGTCTGATCAATTTCCGGCTTGTAAACCGTTTCCGACATCGGCGGTACGGTAACGTGGGAATTTTCCGAAACTTCCGTCGGCGGAGCGGTTTGTTTCCCTGATTTCCCGGTCCAACGATCAATCAGTGCGCAACCGCCCAGCGGAAACAATCCGAAAAGAACTGCCCCTGCCAAAATAATCTGGTTGACATAGGAAATCGGTTTCATAACAAAACTCCGCACCCTATTATGCCCGATAGTTCGGCGGTACTTTGATCGAAAAAAATGTTTCTTGCGAAAAAACACTGTTAATTATTGATACAATTGGTATAATCATATTTGTTGTCTCAAACTAAATTCGTAACTCGTAATTCGTAATTCGTAATTTCCAATAATGTCTCACATAAAACTTCTTTCACAAAGCATGATTAACAAGATCGCCGCCGGCGAGGTGATTGAACGTCCGGCGAGCGTTGTGAAAGAATTGGTCGAAAACTCCGTCGACGCCGGGGCAAGTCGAATCGACATTGAAGTCGAAAAAGGAGGAACCGAACAGCTTCGAATCGTTGATAACGGTTGCGGAATCGCACGGGACCAGCTTTTGCTCGCCCTTACACCTCATGCGACAAGCAAAATCGCCGACAGCGATGATCTTTTCCGAATTCGGACGTTCGGCTTTCGCGGTGAAGCCCTTGCGTCCATCGCGGAAATCAGCCAACTCGTCTTGCGAAGCCGAACCACCGACTCGGGCGAGGGGGCCGAAATCCGGAGCGACGGCGGTGTGTTTAGCGAAATTATCCCGTGCGGAATGCCGGTCGGAACCGCCATCAAAGTCGAAAACCTGTTCTTCAACACCCCGGTCCGGCGGAAATACATGCGTTCGATTCCCACGGAGTTCGGACATATCCTCGAAACGATGATCCGCCTCGCTTTGCCGCAACCGCAAATCCATTTTACACTCAAACACAACCAGAAACTCGTCCATGATCTCCCGGCGGAAAGCAAAGGAACGGATCGAATCGCCAAACTGTTCGGCGCGGAAGTTGCCGACAATCTCATTTACGTCGAAAGCCGACGCGGCGACATCAGCGTTTACGGATACGTCGGACATCCGAAAATTTCGCGGAGCAACAACAAGCTGCAATACTTTTTCCTCAACGGCCGTTATATTCGGGATCGGGCGTTGCAACACGCCTTGTCCGAAGCGTATCGCGGCCTCTTGACGGTCGGACGCTTTCCGATTGCGTTTTTACAGGTCGAAATGCCGGCGGAGCTGTACGATGTGAATGTCCATCCGACGAAAATGGAGGTTCGGTTTCTCGATGCGCAGAAAATCTATTCCAATTTTCTCGGCGCAATTCGGGAGCGGTTTTTGTCGAGCGACATGAATTCGACCGTTTCCGTTGCGGATTTACCGAAACGAATTGAGCCGGTTTCTCACGATCCGAGCAAAGCGATTGACGAAGAGACGATTCAAAAGCGGCGTCAGGAAATCGCCGACTGGGCCAAGAAGAAGGTCGAAACGCTTAAATCAAAAGAGCAACCAACGGGACCGCAGGCTTCCAGCCCGCAGCAGCCGGAGAACTTCGACGTCAACCGTACTTTGGAGGAGTCGTTCCAGCGTGACCCGTTTTTTGCCGACTTTTACGACGATGGAAAAAAGAAAACGGACAAAGAAACGAAAACGTCGAACGAATGGGGGCTTCCGAAACCGACGCGGCTGGAATTTCACACGATCAATCGTCCGCAACCGGTATCACAGAAACTGGTTCCCGAAAAACCGGCTCTCCAGTCTCCGGATTCTCAGAATCCGGCTCTCCGAAAAACGATTCAGATTCACGACCGTTATTTGATTGTGGAAACGGAAAAAGGGGTTGGTATCATCGACCAACATGCGATGCACGAGCGGATTCTTTACGAACAACTGAAAGTCCGGTTTGCGTCCGGTAAAATCGATTCGCAGCGGCTTTTGGTTCCGATGCCGCTCGACCTTGCCCCGACGGAATACGCCTGTGCGCAGGAAAACAAGGAGTTTTTGACGAATCTCGGATTGACGTTCGAACCGTTCGGCGGCGAGACGATTTTGCTGACCGGCTATCCGGCGATTCTGGAAAAAACGGACCCGCAAGACCTTTTGCTCGGTCTTTTGGACACGCTTTTGGATTCGTCGAAAAAGCCGACCGCGACCGATCTTTGCGACGAAATACTGCATCAAATTGCATGCAAGGCGGCGGTGAAAGCGGGCGAAAAACTCCGGCCCGACGCAATGGAACAGCTTCTGAAATTTGCCGACGCGGAAATCAATGCCCACCATTGTCCACACGGCAGACCGTCGATGCTCGTGTTCACCTGCGACGAGCTTGACAAAATGTTCAAACGGGGATAATTTCGGGCATCGGGCATCGGGAATAGGAAATAGGAAATAGGGGAGAGTTTTTCACTTATCACTTATCACTTATCATCAGGAATTCAACCATGCAACGCAAACAACTCGTATTGATATTCGTCCTGTTATTGACCGTTACAACCGGTTTGAGCGAGGCACAAACGGCCAAACGCGAATACTATCCCTCCCAAGTCGGCTTGTGGTACACCGTTTGGTGGGATTCCCTGGAGCGTGACCCGGTGTACTTCAAACACCATTGGGGGACGAATACCCGTGTCAAACCGATCAAACACGGTTACTATGCGACCGACGATCCGGAAAAGCTGAAAGACGATTTTCAATTTTTTCACCGCATCGGAATCGACTACCTGATTCTGGATGACACCAATGCTCATTACAACGACGGCGGCAACATCGCAAGGCACATTGACGCCTGTTTTGCGATGGCACGGGAACTGGGAACCAACGCCCCGAAAATCTGTTTCGCCGGCGGACGGCCTCTGATTGACGGCGATGTAAACGGAATGCAGGCGGAACTTGACATTTTCGCTGATTACGCCGAAAAATATCGGGACAACACCTTTTTCTGGAAAGGCAAGCCGTTGTTCGTCAATTTCAATATTGCGAAGAATTACAGCTATCAGGACAAGCAGAATCGCTTCACGATGCGTCCGGCAACGGGACATCTTTTGGAGGGATTTCACGCTTACAAGGAACACAACCTTGACAAAACCGGCATGTACGGCTGGGTGTTCGACATGCAATACGAAACGTCGGAAGTGTATGGTATCACGCCGGGCTTTTCCAGAAGCCATAATAACCTGGGTACCACGTTGGCCCCGATTTCGCGGGAAAACGGTGAACGGTACCGGCGGGAATGGTTAAACGCCGTCAAACGCAAACCGGAAATGATTGTCATTTCAAGCTGGAACGACCACGCGGAGGAAACCGGGATCGAAGCGGTCGAACTGCTTTCACCGATTCCCGGTCGCGGCGAAGAAGACCCGTTCTTTTATGAAAAAATTACAGAAGGTTATCTGGCACTGAAAACCGGGTATCTTGAGAATTGGTATTACCGCAGTGAAAGCGATTCGCAGGTTTATCAATACCGAAGCGGTAAACTCCACAAGGTTTCCCGGCTTGACGAGAAGGAAATCGTGATCGTGGTGCCGGACGATTATTTCGACTGGGCCGGCGTCCCCAAAGCGTAACTCGGAGACCTTTCCTCTGCGGCACTGGGTCGGGAATAGCAGGGAAGCAAAGTCCAAATATCGTCGAATTGACCTTGTTCGTAACGTTTTACGGCAAGTCTTCCGATGTGTGACGCCAACGGATTCCAGCGGGTACGATCCTCCAGGACAATTCCGTCGGGCACCTTTTTTTCGATTCGCCGAAGGATCGGTCCGGCGAAAATCACATCCTCGCCGACTTCGCGGCCAAAACTCCACCATTGGTCCATTGAGATCAACCGTTGCGGTCCCAAAGAAACCGGTAAACCATCGACGATCTGGAAATTCCGGGCGACGATTTCCTCCCTTTGAGCGTCCACAGCAACGGAAATCCGCTTGGTTTCGTTGGAAGCTCCTGCGGCAAGAGCTTCAAGCGTGTCGATTCCGATCAGTTTCGCTCCCGTTGCGTAGGCGAACATTTTTGCGGTTGTAATTCCAACGCGAAGTCCTGTGAACGAACCCGGCCCGATTCCAACGGCAACGCACTGAACATCGCGGCTTTTCCAACCGAGCCGATCCAAAAGTTCCCGGATGGCCGGGGCAAGAGTTTGCGCGCTGCGTCCTTCCGGTCGAAGTTCCACGAGCAAGCGATTCGCTTCCCAAGCGGCAACGGTCGCATTTGTTTCCGTCGTTTCCAGAGCTAAAATTCTTTCAGACATCAGGCTTCAGGCATCAGGTTTCAGGCATCAGGTTTCAGGCTTCAGGTTTCAGGCTTCAGGTTTCAGGACTTGTTTTTTTCGTGCCGCCGTTGCCAAAAGCGACGTGAACAGGGGGTGCGATTTCGTCGGTTGCGACTTGAACTGCGGCTGAAACTGCACACCGATAAACCAGGGATGGGCCGGGATTTCGAGAACGTCAACACTTTTGCCCGATTCGTCGTGTCCGGTAAAAACCATGCCGCCGTCTTTGGTAAAGGTGTCCCGATAATCACCATTCCATTCGTAACGATGTCGAAACCGTTCGCTTACAACATCGCTTTGATAAATGTCCGCAATTCGGCTGCCGCTTTGAAGCCGGGTTGCGTGAGCACCGATTTTCGGCCCTTCTTCCTTGCTCTCTTTCGGATTGCCGTTCAAACAGACGACTGGATGGGCCGTGTCTTTATCGTATTCCGTCGAATTCGCTCCGGCCAGACCGAGCACGTTTCTGGCGTATTCGATCACCGCACACTGCATTCCCAACGCAATACCGAGAAAGGGAATTCCACGTTGTCTGGCAATTTTGACCGCTTCGATTTTTCCTTCGATTTCCCGTTCGCCGAAACTCCCGGCAACGAGAATCGCGTCCGCTTTCTCAAGCTGACGTTGCGTTTCGCTTTGCAAGACGGAGACGCTGGCAATCCGTTGAATCCGAACTCTCGCCCGATTCGTACCTCCGGCGTGATCGAGTGCTTCGTAAATCGACTTGTAAGCGTCCCGATGTTCGGCGTATTCCCCGACGACCGCAACGGTAACTTCCTGTTCCGGATGCCGTATCCGGTGAATCAGATCATGCCAATCGGATAAATCAAGCGGTCCGGCGTTGGTGATATGGAGTTTGTCAACGATCAATTGATCGATTTTGCTGTCGGACAAACTGATCGGAACTTCATAGATGGAAAAATCCTTGTCTTTTTCTTCAATCACGGCTTTGGTTTCGATATTGCAGAACAAGCCGATTTTTTCGCGGTCTTCCCGGGACAACGAGGCTTCGCAACGGCAGATGAGAATATCCGGCTGGATTCCGATTTGCCGTAATTGTCCGACGGAATGTTGCGTCGGTTTCGTTTTCAGTTCACGGGCGGCCTTGAGGTACGGAACAAGCGTCAAATGGACGTAAAGAACGTTCTCTTTGCCAACGTCCAAAGCGAGTTGGCGAATCGCTTCCATGTGTGGCAACGACTCAATATCGCCGACGGTCCCGCCGATCTCGACGATAACAACGTCCACGTCCTTGGCCGCAAGCCGTTTAACGCAATGCTTGATTTCGTCGGTGATATGAGGAATCACCTGGATCGTCGCCCCTTGGTACTCGCCGCGGCTTTCTTTGGCGAACACCCTTTGGTAAATCTGGCCGCTTGTCCAACTGCTGTCCCAAGTGAGTTTGCTGTCGGTAAACCGTTCGTAATGTCCAAGATCGAGATCGGTTGTGCTGCCGTCGTCCAAGACGTAAACTTCGCCGTGTTGTGCCGGGGACAATTTGCCGGGATCGACGTTGATGTAGGGATCGAGTTTTTGCATCCGCACGGTCAGACCGCGACGTTCCAAAAGCATACCGATTGACGCACTGGTCAAACCTTTTCCGAGAGAACTGACCACTCCGCCGGTCACGAAAATGAATTTCGACATGGAAACACAAAAGGGGAAAGAACACTGAAAGAAGGGCTTTCATTCCCGACCAAGAACCTCACTCCGGGTCTGGTCCAGTCTAAACGAAAAACCGGGTTTTGAAAAGGAGAGGGTAAAAAACGTCGCCGTTTCCGCCAGGAGGATTGCAAAGTCGCTTTTTTCCTGGGAACGCAGGCTTCCAGCCTGCCGGTGAGTTCGTAGGTATCCTACCTGCGCAGGGCGGAGACTCCATTCCGCAACCTTCGCGCAGGCTGGAAGCCTGCGTTCCCAGGGACTTTGCAATCCTCCTGCCGTTTCCGCTAAAAAATGACACGTAATAGAATTGGTGAACCAAAAAGCAGACCGGGAGTCGCGGTGATCGTTTTTTTCTGCTCATCGAGAATTTGCACGGCCTCAAATCGCAATACGGCGTCACCTTCTTCGGAAACTGTGCCTCGTACCACAAAGAAACCCTCACGGGGAAGCGATGCTCGATTCGTGTTACAAATCCAACTTCCATTGTCGGTTTTTTCCGCCCAGCCGATTCGCTCGAACGTTCCAATGGTGTGTGCACGGTACGCCCGTACTTCGGCCCGGACGACGGCAACTGCCGACGCACTTGAAGGAAGCCGATCCAGAACGGCTTTGGTGATTTTCCGCTGGTATTCCGCCTCGCCCGATTTCGGATTGACCCAATCGACGGTTTCGTCCGGCTCCGCCTCATTGAGGATTGCCAGGTGTTTGGCATAACCTTTTCGTACACTTAAATCGCCCGCCCCGAATTTCTCAATCAAATCTTTCATCAGAACATATTTGAGAAACGGATCGAATTTCGGATCGTCCTGAAGATTTTGGAGAAGAATACATGCCGTTTCCGCCCAGGATTTTCCGTCGGACTGGTCGATTTTCTCCATCCGTTCGGCGGCAAGTTTCGCAAACCGTACATGTGGAGCCTCCGTAATCGTCGCAAGCAAAGCCGCATCGGAAATTCGGAAAGTTCTTTTTTCCCCTTGTCTGTCGGCAAGATACCAAATTCTTTCCCCTTGAGGTTCCTGGGGCAGGTAGTATCGGATGTCTTCCTTTTTGTCATAGTACAACCAAAGTGGAAGAGCCTTATGCTGAAGCATCTGTTTTTCCAGTCCGAAAAGAATCGACTCGCCGCGATTGTTTCGTTCTTCCATTGCCCGGTAATAAGGGATACGAAATTCAACCGCTGCATGGTCGGGAAAACCCGTGAACCGCGACGACTTTTGATTCCACTCGCCCAGAAACTTGCGTATTTTTTCGCTTTTGGCAACAACTCCCTCATTGATACCCTGATTCCCCCTCTCGCCGGGCAACAGATTCACGACATCGTTCCATTGGGCGATGAAACCCCAGATCGTATGTTCCTCAAGCAGTGTTTGAAAATCCTTCGATTGGGGAAGGTTCGGGTATTTCGTTACAAGATTCTTCAAAGTTCTTGCGTAAGCGTCCGGGCTGGAAACCGCTTGCGTCAGATCGGAAAAGTCTCCCCGTGATTCTTTACGTTGTTTGATTTCGCCGACCCACTGTTCGAGTTGTCCGATCAAAAGGTCGCGGGAATTCAAGACGGCGGTACTTGCACCTTCCAATTTTCGGGTTTCGAGAGCTTGCTTGAGCAATTCGTCGAGTTGAGCAAGCGTTACGTCGGTTTCCCGCCCTTTTTGCGGTTCCAAACGGCTGACGGCAACCTTAATGGCGTCAAGTTTCGTTTGCAACGCCAAATCGCTTTGTCGTTGCCGCTCCGCTTGAAAATTGCGAATTTCCTCCTTGGTGGTTCGCAGTTCGAATTTTTCCGAATCGGTCCAGGCCCTGGTCTCCGCTTGCGAAAGGGCCAGCATGTCCGGTTCCCCTGATTTGAGCGTCTCACGCACCTTGTCCAACGAGGTACGGAAAAGAATTTCACGCTCATTTTTTCCGTCAATCGCGGTGCGAAGTTCGGCGTAAACCTCGGCAACGCCGGGAGAGTCAAGTATCTTTTCCGACTTCTTTTTCAACTCCTCAACATACTGGTTGGCTGTGTCGTAGTCCTTGCGGTCGAGATACCCTTGCAAAGTCGAGGCGATTTTTTGGGTTTCATTTTGGTTACGATAATGAAGCATCGCCAGGACCATCCCGCTTCCAAGCGTCAAACCCAGCAAAACCAACACCACGAGAAACACCCGAAACTGCCGTATTCCGCGAATTCGGCCCGATTCCATGCGTGAATGGTAAAGGTGCGTAATCGACTCCGGGATCGTTCGCCCGATGTCTTCCGCAACGGCTTCGATTGCCGCAAATCGCTCGGCCATTTGTTCCGTACCGAGTCCGGCTTGAATATGATTACGAAAATTGTCCAGTTGCTCTTCGAAGTATTGGACGCGGTCCCTGTACCGGCGTTGCTCTTCAACCCAATCGAGCGGCGTTTGGATTTCGACATTCAAATCGATGGGAATACTTCCGCCCAGCAGTTTCGTTTGCGCATACCAACGGTCGGCCAGTTTGATTCCGAGTTCAATGTTTTCGTCTTTGGCCGCCTGGGTGAGTTTCTCGGCGGTTTGCCTTAATTCGACAAGTACACCTCGCTGCGATTCGGTTCTCAGCGTTTGCCGCAGTGCCGCAACCAGTTTTTCCGGCAATTGAAGTGTCCAGTTTTGCGACTCAAGTTCCTGAAGTAATTCGGACATGCGAAACACATTTTTCGCCGTGATCGCTTCGGTGATTTCTTGTTCAAGCGTTCGGAAGCGGAGTTTTTCGTACGCGAGGAGGTCCGCTTTCCAGCCGTGATTCTCCGGCTCCATGAACACCATTTCCCGAAGCAAGGCAATCCTCTGGGCAAGCGGTGCTCTCGCCAAAGCGAGCAACCGGTGCTTTTTCAAGAGCGGTTGAAGCGGATCAATCGCCGCGAAAGCGTCGTTGACTTCGCGTGCAAGTTCTTCAAAAAGCGGCGGGGGAACCGGGAGTTGCTGCAACCGGGTAAGTTCCGCCCATTGCAGACGTTCTGGAAAATCGAGCAGGGCATAAGTTTCCAAAAGGGGCGGTTCGATTTCCGCCAATCGGACCGCTTCGCTAAGGTTGCCGCCGCGAATTAACTGGGAACACCGGAGCAACCGAGAATTGACCTCTTTGCAGGCGGCCATATAGGATTCCGCAAGCGGCTCCGTCGGCTCATCGCCCGTCAAACCGTAATTGGCAACCAGGTTGCGAATGTTCTCAACAATCGATTGGCAGGCAAACATGGAATTGGTCAGTGGTCAGCAGTCATGCAACGTTTTTTCCCCTTTTAGCCGGTACTCCGCGCCGACATGCTTTCATTTTGACCAATTTTCCGAAAAAAAGCAACAGGAGGACAGGAGGAGAAGTGATTTTTCAAGTGTTCAAAAAATACGTATATGCGTTCATGTACACGCTGACAGCGGCGACCCCGTTGAATATTCCATGCAGTATGACGGCCGGGAGAATCCGGCGTGTACGAAAATAAAGGACGCCGAGTCCGACCGCGAAAAAAAAGAGCGGAATCGGATCCAGGGCGAAACCGACGTCGCCGATCAAAACCGTCAATCCATAGTTCAGAAAATAGACCGGCGGCAAAAGAAAGACGGCCGCTCCAAACCCTAAAAGACAATCGCTGAAAATCTTGCGACGGTCAATTCCCAATTCCTGAAGGGTAAGCCCACAAACCAAAAGCAAATAAGCCGTAATGACGGCAAGAACGACGAGATAACCAACCAGGAGTCCCAACAGATTATCGAACAGATGTTGAACCGGGCGTTCCGCCGTTGTGCTTCGCCAATGGACCGCCGCGAAAACCGTTGCGGAACAGAGAATGGGGAACACTCCGCGAACGGCAAGGCAAGGCAAGGTCCATTTCAAGCGTTTTCGCAGGTGGTTTTCCTGTTTTTCCAAATAGCCTTGCAACAATAATCGGAACAGAAATTCTTCGCCGAGGGGAACGATCATCACTCCGGCCAAAAGGACGACGAGAAAAACTCGCGGGTCGTCTTGTCCGCAGACGATCAGTTGCGTAATTTCGTGTTCTTTTTGGAGTTGGAGCATCCGCTCCGGTTCCAAGACGTTTTCCTTGATTTGCGAACTGAATTGTAAATTCCGGCAAAGACCGATTGAAGCGGAGATTATCAGAACCCAAACGGCGAAAAAGAAAGACAATTCCAGGGCGTTCCAGGGGACCGGTTTTCCCGGCTCGTACGGAATCAATCGTTGCGCAAACGAGCGGTCCCGTCGAAAAAACGATTGCGTGTAGAGAAAAAAAAGGGTAAGAGCGATTCCGACGAAAGCGGCTCCGACCCAAAGTAGGAGGAAATTCATTGCAAATCTAAAGAGCAAGCGACTTGGCACGGACGCCGATATTGTTGCCGTTGTAACGATAGGTGTTGGGAACGTTGTTTTGTCCACAGGGAGTGTTAAGGACTTTCGCTTTGCCGTCTGGTGAGCGGATTACCATGGTGGTCGAGCCGCCGCCGTCCAAATTGAGACCGTTCCATGCTCCGAATAAAACAAGCCATTGCCCGGTTTCGCTGTACGAGGCACCGTCGCTGTATCCGCCTTGACGGCCGTCGATCACGATGAAGTAGACGTAACGCGAGTCTTGAGAAATACCGACGGCGGTACGGGGATGAACATCTTGGTCCGTTTGGGGCAAAACAACTCCCTGATCGACAAGGATACGATTCCCGGCAACAGCGGTCTCCACCAAAGGGTGTGGGTTGGCGGTATCCTGAACGTCAACGATTTTTACCCGATTGTCTTTGGAAACAAGGAACGCGGGCCAGCCTTTTTCATTTTTCGACACAAGTTGCCCTTGAGAAACGGCCAATCCCCTGAGATTGGACGGACCGGGAGTCCGCATCGTTTTCGCATCGAACGGGCTGTAGAAATTCGCGTTGAACGCCGCCTGGAGATCATGTTTTTCCAGGAATTGCGGAACGGTTTCCCGAACGGTTTCCTTTACATCGAACTCAAAATCCTCCGTCGCTCCTGGCGTCGAAAAAAACTCAAGGCCGTCGGCTTTCAGATCAATCCGCACCGCGTACACACGCATCAATCGGGGAGTCTCCGCTTGGCCGGTGGCCGTGTCGATCCCTTGAAAAACCGGCGTCCAATCCGTCTTTTGCCAACTCTCGTCGGCAAAGACAAAGACGCTCACCGACAGAATCACGTATACAGAAATGGTTCTCAACAAGAGTTTCATTGGAAGTGGAGGTTTATTCTTTCAGTAGCGGTTACGGCAAATTTCGCGTGCCCTGTCCCAGTATAAGATAGCCCTGGAAGAACATGATGTCTACAACCCCAAGAGAATCGCAAGCGTTTTTTTACGGAGGATTGCAAAGTCCCTGGGAACGCAGGCTTCCAGCCTGCGCGAAGTCTGCGGAATGGAGTCTCCGCTCTGCGCAGGTAGGATGCCTACGAACTCACCGGCAGGCTGGAAGCCTGCGTTCCCAGGAAAAAAGCGACTTTGCAATCCTCTTGGTGTTTTTTTACGGAAAAAAAATTAAAATCCTTAAAATTGGAATAACCTTTTTTATTGAAAGATTCGATAATCCCTTTGTGGTTGGAAGGACCACATCAGTCGGTGAGTTTTATGAGAAGGCTATTTTACAGGAATTTTGCGTTCATTGTGGAAAGATGGTAAAACTTTGCCGAAGAGTGAAAGAATAACGAGCCGAAACTGTTCGGAAAAATTGACAAATCACGTTAAACCGTTCTGAGACTCCTTTTTATCAGAAGTGCGCAATTTTACCATTTTCTAAAAAAAGGTGTTGTTGCTCAAGAGGTTTTCGGTTTTGAACCGATACTACCCTTGACCTTGGAATAGTACGTGTCGGGGGGCACGTCAAGGGCAAAAAAGTCAGGGATCCCGTAGAAGATATTCGGATTGAGTCGATCCGACGGGTCTGACACACCAACTTTTTGCCGAGCGAATCGCGATTTCCGATCGACCAAGCAACTCGTCGTTTCACCATTTTGGTATCC
>CAZNVM010000170.1:0-1598 GCA_964576215.1 uncultured Planctomycetaceae bacterium | reverse complement strand
ATTTGACAGATATTTCCAGATGTACTATTTCGATACAACGTGACTGAAATACTTTACTTTCAAGGTCCATTATCTACTTTTCTGTTCCACATACCTCAAAAAACCTATTTTTTTACCCACAGATTCTGGTGGGGAACCGATTATCCAAACTTGAAAAGACATCTGGATCGTTTTGCCAGCGTAATCACGTCAGATAATAAACCTTACGGGTTACACCGTGCCAGAAAAGAACATTTTTTCAAAGGTGAAAAGATTATTGTTCAACGTAAATGTGTAGAAAAACCATCATTCTCCTATTCCAATTTTGATTGCTACGTTTCTGCTACATTTTATGTGATTAAAACGAATCGCCTCAATCACAAATATTTGGTTGGCTTGCTCAATTCTAAACTGGTAGCATTCTGGCTGAAAAACAAAGGGAAGATGCAAGGTGAGAATTATCAACTCGACAAAGAGCCTCTGTTGCAAATTCCAATTTTCGATGCAACAAAGGAGCAAGCCAAACCGGTTATTGCCCTTGTCGATCAGATTCTTTCTGCGAAACAAGCGAATTTCAATACGGACACAAGTGACCTGGAACATAAAATCGACGCATTGGTTTACGCTTTATACGGTTTGACGGACGAAGAGATCGCAATTATTGAGGAATCATAAACTCTTGGTCTCCATCCAGAGAGTGGATGGCTGTGTGCCAAGTGGTTTAACCACCCGCTCCGTTCCCGGTTGCCATTGTTTCTGGTGGATTTGTTTGCGGCCTGGATTTGTGTGAAACGCTCTTGTTTTTTACGGTGGGCGAAAATATAATGGGCTCTCACCATTTGTGGTATGCCATTTCCCTTTCCTCTCTGAAAATCATGAAAAAACGACTTTTTGTTTGTGCCGCGTTGTTCGGATTTCTGTGTCTTCCAACAGTCAACGCACAAGGACCGGAACCGGTTCGAATCATTTTTGACACGGATATCGGTAACGATGTTGACGACACACTCGCAATGGGAGTGATTCATGCGTTGCAGAATCGGGCGGAGTGTCAACTACTTGCCGTGACAATCACGAAAGACAACCAGTACGCCGCCCCGATGGTTTGTGCGGTAAACACGTTTTACAAACGCCCGAACATTCCCGTCGGTATTGTCCGGGGAGGTGTTACGCCGGACGACGGCAAGTACCTCAAGCAGGTTGTCCTGATGAAAACCGAAAAAGGGGGCGACGCATTTCCCAGCACCATTTTGCCCGGCGGCAACGTTCCCGACGCGGTTACGGTACTTCGAAAAACTCTCGCCGCCGAAGCGAATGGGGCGGTCGTTGTCGTCCAGGTCGGTTTTTCCACGAATTTTGCCCGACTGATGGAGAGCGGACCGGACGCAATTTCACCGCTTACCGGTCTGGAGTTGATCCGGAAAAAAGTCCGCCTTCTCTCCATCATGGCCGGGATATTCGGACCGGGCTACACGCATGTCGAGTACAACATTGATTGCGATCTCCCTTCGGCGAAAAAGCTGATTGCCGACTGGCCGACCCCGGTGGTGTTCAGCGGCTTTGAAATCGGTGATATGATTCAGTACCCCGCCATCAATGCTCAAAACGACTATAATTACCTC
>CAZNVM010000169.1:0-5537 GCA_964576215.1 uncultured Planctomycetaceae bacterium | reverse complement strand
TACAAGCAACACCCGGCGAAAAAAAGCATGGCCACCAAACGAAAAATGGCTGCATGGAACTTTTCATTTTTGATGGAATTGATCCTCGGAAACCAAGCCAAGCCCGCTTTTCAAGCAAAATAACATGCGCTGGCCCTGACTAACCACTAACCACTAACCACTAACCACTAACCACTAATCACTAATCACTGACCACTGACCTAATCCGAACGGTTTCCGTTTTGATATCCAGAGCGGCTTCGATTTCTCCCGTGAAAAACAGACGCGGCGTTTGCGGATCACGAATCCATTGCTCCATTCTTTTCCATTGCTCAAAACCTATTCGCCGAAGCGGCCAACGTTGTTCCTTCCAAAGAGCGACGAGTAGTTCGCAAATCTGAAACGGCGATTCCCGTAACAAACGGGTTCGGTCCAAAACGATTTCGTTTTCCGTGATGGTACGAACAGATTCTTCCCGAAGCGTTGCCGTTTTTTCGTCCAGCGTTTGTTGGACTTCCGACGCCAGAGCAGCAAGTTGCAAAAGCGCGTCGTCGATGTTCGGATTGTACTGGGCCTTCAACTGCGGCAATAATTTCAGCCGAATCCGGTTTCGCGTAAATTCGGGAGAAGCGTTCGAAAGATCGACCCGATACGGTTGGTCCAGTCGGTTCAGGTAGTCCAGAATTTCCTGCCGTGAAACTTGCAGAAGCGGACGAATCAGCGACACTGCCTCGTTCATCGGTCGGACCGCCGGGATGCCGGAAAGCCCGGCGATTCCGGTTCCCCGTAGAATCCGATGGAGCACGGTTTCAACTTGGTCGTTTTTCGTGTGCGCCGTTGCGATATACCGCAAGCCGTTACGCTGGGCGGTCTCAAGGAGAAAGTCGTATCGTAAATTTCTTGCCGCCGATTCACGGCTTCCGGTTTCGTCGGAGGTCCAATCGTGCTTCGTAATTCGGTGTTCGAAATACGGCAACGAAAAACGTGCGGCAAGTTCCCGAACGAACCGTGCGTCTTCTTCGGAATCGTCGCCCCGCAAGCCGTGATTCACGTGAGCGACGGCAAGCGTTTCATCGGATTGACGGTTTTCCGTGAAAAGCCGCAACAGAGCGACGGAATCCGCTCCGCCGGACACCGCCAAAAGAACTCCGTTGGATAACCAGTGTTTAATCTTCATTGACTCAAACAGTCAAGGACAGGGCATAGGGCATAGTGATAATTCGTACGATTACCCACTGATTTCGGTGGGGAACCAGAAAAATCAGGTCACTTGCATTAAGTGACCAGTTGATCCATTTGCATGAAAAAACGCTCTTTGGTTGAAAAAACGGTTATTTCGTTAGCGTTTCGTAAAGTTCAAATAAAAATTCCAATCGTTCCTGTTCGCTTTTGAATGGTTTGGAGCGGTAACAGCGATCAACGGCATGGTCGAGTTCGCGATGAGCTTTTGCCAAGTCGGTTGGCATAAAGCCGATCGCGTAGAGATTGGCTAACGTACTTTCAGAATGAATTTTGCGGGTATTTAAAACAGTCTGGGCCGCCTCTTCAACTTTTTTCAGTTGCGTTTCGGTTGGCTTCGGCCACGGAAAATTATTATAAACAATTTTTGCCGAGTAACGGTAGCGACTTTCAAGCCGTCCACACACACGGCGCATCCAGTCCATGTGCATCGTTGAGGTGAGTACGCCGAAATGATACAAACTCGCTCCCGGCACGATCAAACAGAGATTGCTCGCAATCGTTCTTGCAGGCATAAATCCCATCGGAATATAATCACGATGCTCCGAAGAAACAGATGGAATCAAAAGGTACTTGCTTTCCGGATGACTGATAAACGCAAACTCCGAAGCGGTCTTCGCCAGTTCCCGTGTAGCGGCACGCTTGCTTTCCAAACGGAATTTTTTTACCGCTTCGACCCTGGCTTTGATTTCCGGTAACGAGCGGATGACTGAGGTTTCCGCTTCTTTAAGCCAAAGGCAGTAGCGTTTGATATTGTTGATAAACTCATACGCACCGACATACGGCCTGATAAAGCCCCTGGCTTCGGGACAGACTCGAAGCAATTCCGTTCTTTCGTCAGGTTTCAGAATCAAGTGCCCCCCATCAATCGGTTGATTACCAAAGTTGATCACCGGAACAGCACAAATCGGTTTGGAGCGGTTGGTAATCAGTACATCTGGCGCATCCACGAGATACAGGTTGATATTACGTACATCTCGCGCGGTAATCTTTTCTTTTTCTCCTTCAAAAATTTGCTTGACCGGCTTATTTTTGAGCGAAAACCCGATGATCACACAATGGACATGTGCTTTTCCACTTCCTTCACTTGTCCATACGAATGCCGCATAGGCAAAGTTAATCTTAACACCTTGCCTAAACAATTCCGCCCCTAGTATTCCGACCTGTTCGCCTTGCGTAATTGAATTCGTTGAAACAAAGGCGACTTGAATTGTGGTGTTCTGAATATACTCCGCCGCCTTGAAATACCAGCAGGAAACATAGTCAAGCAACCCGGCGTTCGAAGTTTTTCCGAAAACCAACTTAACGTCTTCTTTTTGCACGGCATCCTGATATTTCGCCCCCACATAAGGCGGATTCCCCAGGATATACGAGCACTTTTCCTTTGGTATCACCTCATTCCAATCGATTCGCAAGGCGTTGCCGTGAACGATCTTGGCCGATTTTTGTAAAGGGAGCCGGACAACATACCTGCCGAATCGCTTGGAGGCTTCGACGTTCATCTGGTGGTCCATGATCCAAAGGGCCGTCTCCGCGATGCGCACCGGGAACTCGACGATTTCGATCCCGTAAAACTGATCGACATCGACCTGCGAAATAAAGTCGGTGCCGAAAAATTTCTGCTCGTTTCGGTAAAGTTTCTCCAGAACCTCGATTTCAAGCAACCTCAATTCCCGATAGGCCAACGCCAAAAAATTTCCACAACCACAGGCCGGATCGAAAAACGTCAACGACGCCAATTTTTGGTGAAATTCCCGTAATTTCGACTTGTTCGACTTGATTTTTTCGAATTCCGCCCGCAGGTCGTCCAAAAACAACGGACGGAGCACTTTTAAAATGTTCTCTTCTTCCGTGTAATGTGCCCCGCAACGCCGCCGGGCATCCGGGTCCATGACCGTTTGAAAGAGCGATCCGAACACCGCCGGCGAAATGCGGCTCCAATCAAACCGGGTTGCCACAAGGATTGCATCACGAATGGCCCGATTGCAGTCCGGTGTTCGCAACGTTTCTTCGAACAGGCCGCCGTCGACGTAACGCAGGGAAACAAGCAATTCGTCCAAGTTTGCCTGGCGTTCGTGTTCCGGGGTGTCGAGAACTTCAAACAGTTTCCCCAATTTCGGACCGAGATCACTCCCGTCTTCCTGGGTACTTTGTTCGAGGTAGACGGTAAAACCGCTCGGTTCAAAAATCCCGGTATCTTCGGCAAAAAAGCAAAACAGGAGACGTACCAGAAAGCGTTCGAGGAAATCGCCAGAGTACCCGTTGGCGGCGAGAGCGTCGTGGATATTTCCCATCAATTCGGCGGCCCGGATGTTGGCCGTGTCCTCTTTTTGAAGGCGGTGAACCTTGTAGCCGGGAATGAACGCGAACGCGTGGATGTGCTTGGGGAAATCCTCAAGCGGAAACGTGAGAATCGGCGGGTCCCCTTCGTCCGGCTCAAGATCGTACAGAACGATGGTCGCAAAATCGGAAACGACCACATACCGGGGTGCTTCGTCGTCACGGTTTTCGTCCTTGAGGCATTGAATATACTCGAACGCTTGTGTCGCCGCTTTGTCGAGCGACTGGCCGAACGATTTGTGTTCGGCAAGCATTTTGCCCCGCCAAAACAGGTCAATGAACCCGAAACGCCCTTTGATGTTACGCACCTTTTCCTCAAAGGACGCGACCGTTCGGCGACGAACACCGAATACATTGAAGAAATCGTTCCAAAACGACTGTGCTTCCGCTTTTTCCGTACGCTCACCGCTCCAATCCCGGGAAAATTGGGCGGCTCTGGCTTTAATCTCGTTCCAACTCAGGGACATGAGAGACTATTAATTCGGGAATTGACGCCAAGTCCGTTTGTCGATATTACCTAGCAACAGTATAAAAATAACAATGGCAACCGGGAACGAAGCGCAGTGACCGGATCAAACAGCTGGGAAATCCGGTCACTTCACTGCGTTACGTTCCCGGCTGCCAATCACAAAATGCGGTTGTTATTTTTATATTGTTCCCTACTTGATGAAACAACACCAGTGATTGTACCGGATTTCGTAATTTTTCATAAGGGAGACTTGGCGGTCTTTTGAGGAACACACCGAAGCCGCTAACGACGACTTTTTATGTTTTCTCCGTCACTGCGCTGCGCAACGACGTATCCCGTGTGAATTTGTTAGCGGTCCGTGGAGTCGTGGAAAGACAGGATTTATGCTTGTGCCGCTTTGAGTTTTTTAAGCATCCTGGAAAGCCGGGATTTTCTCCGGGCGGCGGCGTTTTTGTGGAGAACTCGCTTGGCACCCATTTTGTCAAGGGTTTTCACGGCGTCGGCAAAAGCAGTTTGGGCTTCCGACAAATTGCCTTCTTTGACCGTTTTGACAACTTTTTTGCAGCGTTTACGGACAGTGGTGCGAAGAGCCCGATTTCGAGCGTTGCGAACGAGACTCTGTTTCAATCGTTTTTTGGCACTTTTAATATTTGGCATTGTTTCCTTATACTGACAGTGGAATATTGGGAACGCAGGCAAGATGCCTGCGGTCCCGGAAAACTACGGGGGACTACCCATTATCACCGTGGTTGGCGATTTTGTCCAGTAGCTCCCCGATATCTTTGTAAGAAAAATCAATTGCGGCCAATTGGTGGGCGTAAGCATCGGCTGACGCAAAGTCTTTCAGACCGATTGCCAGTTTTGTCGCCAAATACAAGGCTTTTTTCTTGTTTTCGCCTTGGTCCGCGATGCTCTCAATCGCCTCGTGGTAATGAGATTGTGCCAATTTGTACTGCTTGATTTGCTGAAAACACTGTCCCAAAGCGAGAAGGGCTTCCCCTTTCCGTGTCGTATCGACTTTCGCTTGCTGATATTCTGCAATCGCCTCTTTGTACTGGCCGAGCTGGTACAAAATCGCACCAAGTTCAAAATGATTCCCCGCGTTGCCGGGAGCGATTTTGACCCGTTGCCGGGCGACTTCGAGCGTTTTTTGATCGTATTCGGCCTTTTTTGTGTTAAATTGTTCCTTAAGTTCCGGTTTTTTCGTTTTTTCGTATTCCGTTTTCAGCTTGATGAGTTCTGCGTGAAGCCGCCGTTTGACCGTGTCCATCAATTGCAACGAAAGGTCAACATTGTCCAAGTCCATTTGCATCGCTTTTTGATACGCTTCTTCCGCTTCCTTGTACCGTTCGGCCTGGAAATGGTGGTCTCCCAAGTCGATGTAAGCGGAAATATCATTCGGGTCTTTTTTAAGCCGTTTCTGAATTTGTTCCACGAACGTCACAGGACGACCGAGCACGTCTTCATCTTCGGCAACCATTTCCCCTCCCCCCCAGCTCTTCCGTGGCAA
>CAZNVM010000168.1:0-5683 GCA_964576215.1 uncultured Planctomycetaceae bacterium | reverse complement strand
ATGGGCAATTGGGGATAAATACTTGAAATTCCAACGTTTTAATGGTGAAGCAAATGAATTCAACTCAATACACTTGAAAATCAGGAATATCCATAACTCCTTTGATAATAATAGGTTAGCTCACTATACAGTCAAATTAATCAACTGAAAATCGAATTGGAAAATTGGGAATAATGTTGCCGCGATAACAGGATGCCATGCTTGCTTATTTGACCAATCGTCATAGAACAATCGACAACTAAACCGTCCGCTTTTTTTTAGGAGCCTATCGACCATGAAATCTGATCAAGGTACGATCATTGTGATGATCGTTTTTATTCTTTTGAGCGTACTCCTCATGGTTCAGTGTTGGGTGTTCTACTCTGCGTCGGTGAATAGCGACCTAAAATCGACGGAGGCGAACAAAAAAGTATTGGAATTGGAAGATCGTTTGCGGAACGCCAATAGCAAAGAAAAAGAGGCACCACAAACAAACAATGCACAAAAAGCATTGGAACTGCCTGAAACATCGCCACCACAACTGTTTTACGCCAATGAAATCCAGAAAAAAATAAAAAAAATTACGCCGGCGCATAATATTTGGATGAAGTGGGACAAATTGAAAAGCGAAATGAGTGCATCCGGATGGAAGGAGCGAGAACGTCGAACGATTGAGGAGGAAGCGGAGCGGAAACAAAAAGAAGAAGCTGCGAAAGTTGCCACCGCTCTTGCCGAACGTCTGGCCGCCAAAAGAGCGGAAGAGGACAAAGAGAGGGCAAAAGCTGCTGAGGTAAAGGCTGAGCAGGATCGCAAAGAAGCCGAAAAAAAGCGATTAGAAGAAGAACGAGCAGCAGCGAAACGAAAGGCAGAGGAACAGCGGTTGGCGGAACAAAGACGAATCGAGGGGGAAAAACGAAAAGCGGCAGAACCTGTTGACTTGATTACGGAACTTCGAAAAAGTGGTTTTTATAACCAGGATCGAATAAGTTATGACTTTCATCGTGTACTGAATGATTTTACTCAATATGGAAACGACAGATTAAAAGACAAATTGGACTCAGCAGAAAGTCATCCTGATATGTACGACCCGTTTAAAAAGGCAGATGCCGAAGCAAGGGTTCGGGCAGTGGAAGCGGAAATTACGGTAGCACAAACGACGGTTGCTCAAAAAACATTCCTCTGCGAATATATCTATCAAGCCAGCGACGTAAAAGTTTATGGCAACGAAAGCAGTTGTAAGATAACAATTTGGACAAGTTTTTCCGATAGACTCGTCAATGTGAATCCATCGTTTCCCGTCCCTGGCATTGTCGTAAATTCAAAACGTAGTGGTAACAGCTTCATGAGTGGGGGCTTCCTTGAACTTTCCGTAACAGGAAGCACCGCCAATATTGAAGAGCTTGTACGTAACTGCGACAATTATCGGGCTAAAGTGCAGTTCAAAAATCTACGGCGTGGTGATTCGTATATCGCAAATGCCGATGTTTTGAAAATCGAAATCGTGAAGAAGTAATTGGGGTTGTTTCCCAAAATAAGGGAATAAGGTTAAGGTTTCTGGGTTTTCTCGCCTGCTACTAAGGTTGTTTTGTTCGGAAGAAGGTGGAAATGAGGTTGTTGCCTGGTTATCTCCGGGGACTGCGGCACGCCTCTTTGAGCGTATGCTTGTAGAGTTTGCGCCATTCGTCGGTTCCGAACATCGGGCCGGCGGGAACGCGGACGTTGCCGTCTTGGTTGGAGCCGTCGGCGTCGAAAATGATCGCCCCGCCAAAACCTTTCGCTTTCATTCCTTCGAGGTCGCGGGTGAGCGATTCTTCGGTAACGTTTCCGTTGAGCCACCACCAATAGGCCCAGAGTTTCGCACTGTCCGGCGGCGTTTGGAATCCGACGGCAAGCGGATCGGCACAATACGTCGCCTGGGTGAAAGAGATTATCAAAGCGAGACAGACGAAAAACGGCAGGAATTTTCTCATGGCGTAAAGATTATAAGGAGAGACGCAAAAACGATACAAGTGACCGCGATTATAGCTGACACAATCAGAGCCGCGCACGGAGCGGTTACCCCGGTGTAAACGTGAAAACCGCTTACTACGTGCGCGGCTCTGATTTGTGCGTGGCTCTGATTTGTACGAGGCGGCCAAGCAATCATCAAATAGTTTGATTTCGTAATTCTTAATTCGTAATTAACCTGAACTCCTGAATCGTCATATTTCTCAGGTGAACTTCGCTTCCGTGATCCTGGATAAGAATTTTTCCTTTACCGTTTTCACCGAAACCTTTGGTCTCGTTGAATTTGCTGCCGGCGATGTGAGCTTCCCAGTCCGGCGTGCCCGAGTAAATGAGAACAACCCGTTCGCCGTTGAGCCAATGCTCGATTCGCTCCCCCAGTACGACGATTTTCGAATGATTGAATTCGCCGACCGGTTTGAGCAAGTTGTGTTTGTTCGGGGCGTAGACGTCGTAGAGGGAAGCGGTCAGATTTTTTTCGGCAGCGTGAATATCGTCCAAAAGTTGATATTCGCAACCGAGATAATTGCCGTCGATTTTTCGTACACGATACTTCACGCCGCTGTTTCCCTTTTCGGCAATGCTCCATTCGAATTCGAGAATGAAGTATTCGTATTCTTTTTTGGTGACGATGTCTCCCGCCGAGTCGACCCGGGAAAGCGTTCCCTCACTCAGTTGCCAACCGTCCGGGACCGGGTTTCCCTTCGTATTGGTCCATTGGTCGAGATTGTCCTCGAAAAGCGGCACCTTCGGCCCCGGCTTGTAATACGAAATTACATTCGTCTGAAAATTTCGGACCGGATAGTAATTCGCCGCTTCTTCCGAAATCGAAATACCAATAAAACCGAAAAACAGGAAGCCAAATACAAGTAGAAGATACCGCATAAATTATTACTCAAACCGTTGATAGAGGGGTACTTAAAACGTTCCAGATGAGTATAATACGATCAACCGGGTCGGGCAAGAGGCCGTCCGGCCAAGAGAACTGCATTGTTTAAAATAGATCGAAATTAAAGCCCCCCCTGGGAACGCGGGCATCTTGCCTGCCCCCGGGTTCGCAGGCTTCCAGCCTGCCTCGCGCAGGCAAGATGCCTGCGTTCCCAGGGACTTTGCAGTTCTCTTGACCGTCCGGCAACGATTCATTCATTCCCCCATAAGAACCGTGAGGATTTTCACAGCAATTTTGGTGTTCACTCTGGCCGGGCCGGTTTTTGCGGAGACCGTCGGGCAACTTGTCAAGCAGCTCGATTCGCCGGTTTTTTCCGAACGGGACGATGCGCAACAAAAATTGCTCGAACTTGGCCCCGAAATCGAAAAACTCCTGCCGGACGACGAAAATGTCAGTCCGGAAACTCGTGTACGGCTTAAAAATTTGCGTCGGGCCTTTTTGATACAATCGATTGACCAAAGCCTTAACAAGGTGCGTTTTACGTTGGAGCCGGAAACGCCGCGTCAAAATGCCGTTAAAATCACCGTCGATTGGTCGGATTCCGTCCCGGTGATTCAACCGGTCCGTTGGCGGTTTCCCCTGGATTTTCCCGGACAACGCGGCGTTTTTGATATTCCGGTCGCTCCCCGGCAAACGCAAGCACCGGTCCGGTTTTCATGGGATGCGGTCCAGCCGTTTCACGGAAAATGTGATCTTTTGTTTGCAACGGGAATACACACGTTTACCTTCCCCTTGGACAACAACGCTGAAAACATCAAGCGACATGAAAACGCGGTCGTTTCGATCCGGGGAACCGTTTACGAACCGCGTACCGGGCGGCTGAAAATCCGGTTTCTCGTCGAATACGACAACGCTTGGGACACAATGCAATCGCATCTGATTTGGATGGAATCCAATCCGGCCCATCTGGAAGGGGAAGACGGTCAAACGATTTTCCCGGAGGGGTCGGTTCAGCAGGTGGAGAAGTCCGGCAACCGTTTTTCCGGGACATTCACCTTTCGCGTTCCGAGGGGGACGCCGTGGAAAACGCTTCGATTCGTTTACCAAACCCCGACGATCCTTGCCGAAAAAACGCTTGAGTTTTAGGCCAAAAAACAATTTGCCATTGATGGCTTATTGGCCCCTTTATTTACGGTCCCCCAGTTCTTCGATCCAGAGGCGGATTTCGTTGTCGTATTCGCTCGCAAGATCTCCTTTGACGAGCTGACGGTGAAAGTCGGCGGCCCCTTCCTTGATGAGGTCGGCGGCTTCCGCGCTTGCAAAACGGTCCGCCGGATTCGGGGCGACCAATGATCGACAGAAGTTCATCAGCAATTTACTCGACAGAACTTCCTTCGGCAGGATGGCCGGCAATTTGGCAAGAAGGTTCCGTTTGGCTTCGAGCAGGGCGTTGAAATCCGTAATTCCCTCAAACGGCGACGCCCCGGCCAGCATGTCGATCAGAACGTACCCCAAGCTCGCCAGGTCGGACTGCGGCGTTCCCGTGCTTCCTTCAAGCACTTCCGGGGCCGCATACGCCGGTGTACAGGTTTGCCTGCCCGGCTGATTCAACTCGAACGCCGAGCCAATATCGACGATCTTCGCATGGCCGGTCCGCTTGAGCATAATGTTGGACGGTTTGACGTCGCCGTGAATGACACCGTTGCGATGAAGGGCCGCCAATGCGCCGAGACATTCCCGGATGATCGCGACGGCAACGCCCGGCTTCAAACGCTGGTGAACGGGACCGTCTGTTACGATCACCTCCTGGACGTACCGAAACCGCTGCTCGGTAACGTTTCCTTTCAGTTGCTTGAGAAGATTTTTGTGCAGCAATTGGCTCAAGTCGAATCCATCGACCCATTCCATAATCATAAGCCGGATTCCGTTGTGAGAAACCCAGTTGTGAACGTCGAGCAAGTTATCGTGCTGAATTCCCGAGACTTTGGCCGCAACCCGTGCAAGTTGCGACATGGCCTGAAAGTATTTCGTGTCGCTTTCGTACCGTTCCGGCGAAAAGACTTTCACGGCGATTGGTACTGCGAAAAGGTCGCTCCCGAGCCGTTCGCTCAGATAGACGATTCCTTGACCTCCACTGCCGAGCGGACGGATAAACTTCAGGTTTTCTTCCCGATACAGACAGAGCCGGTCAAGAATTCCCCGATAGTCATGGAAGAGTGCTTCCGTACTTGCGGTCATCGGTTGCAAACCGCTCCAGGGCCGGGTCACATTTCCTTCCAAAAAAAGCGTGGTAGACATGAATGAGAAATGAGAAATGAGAAGTGAGAAGTGAGAAGTGAGAAGTGAGAAGTGAGAAGTGAGAAATGAGAAGTGAGAAATGAGAAGTGAGAAATGAGAAGTGAGAAATGAGAAGTGAGAAGTGAGAAGTGAGAAGTGAGAAGTGAGAAGTGAGAAGTGAGAAGTGAGAAATGAGAAATGAGAAGTGAGAAATGAGAAGTGAGAAATGAGAAGTGAGAAATGAGAAATGAGAAGTGAGAAATGAGAAGTGAGAAATGAGAAGTGAGAAATGAGAAGTGAGAAATGAGAAGTGAGAAATGAGAAGTGAGAAATGAGAAATGAGAAATGAGAAATAACTGAGCAACGAGAAATGAAAAAATACAAACAAAATCTGGTTCCCCACCAGAATCTGTGGGTAAAAAAATAGGTT
Source organism: uncultured Planctomycetaceae bacterium (assembly GCA_964576215.1). GTDB lineage: Bacteria > Planctomycetota > Planctomycetia > Pirellulales > Thermoguttaceae > JAVBSX01. Next base: position 104 of record CAZNVM010000168.1, on the reverse strand, counting down.
TTTTGAGGTATGTGGAACAGAAAAGTAGATAATGGACCTTGAAAGTAAAGTATTTCAGTCACGTTGTATCGAAATAGTACATCTGGAAATATCTGTCAAATTTG
>CAZNVM010000167.1:0-8161 GCA_964576215.1 uncultured Planctomycetaceae bacterium | reverse complement strand
TGGTGGATTTGATTTGGTATTGCCTTTATTTTTTTGAGTGCAGTTTCGGGTTTGAGGAAGCGCGCCCTTAGTAGCCAGGGGTAATCCACGATACTGTGCCCTTATTTTCCAATCGGTATGGAAATAAGGGCGCGTTGATTGGTGACTCACACGGCTACTAAGGGCGCGAACAGCACCCGTTACCCGGAAAACAAGGGACAAATGAGGGAAATACCAAGCCGAATTCACCAGTAGTATTTTCCACCTTTTCGTCGTCGATGGATGGGAGTACAAGTCATATAATTCTATGCCCTATGCCCTATGCCCTATGCCCGATGCCCTTAAATTTCAACACTTTTTCCGGCCTCATAACCAATCCGTTTACACTTTGAGTTGTGGTACTTTGTCAAAAACGCGAGAAAAGAGTCGTGTCAGGGGGTAATCGGGGTGGTTTGCAACCTGACCCCGCCACTGATGATTGATTTGCACCCCGCACCAAGTCGCAAATTTTCGCAAAGGCTCGTAAATCCAGTGTTTACGAGCCTTTTTCTTTGGACTCGAAAATTTCGGATGAAAACGCCCCTCAAATCGCGTCTGCACCCCCAACTTATTTGTGGACCGTCAACTTTTAACAAATTTTCCCATTTTGACTTGCTTACCCAGAATCGCTATGCTATAATTGTTTTAGGGTGGCGGTTTGTCCGTTGCCGTCTTTTTCTCTATTTTAGGTCAGACTTCGCAAGTTTTTACCCTTAATTTCCCCCGCTACCATGAGTCCACTCTTTCAAAAATTCTTCGGCAACAATCGGGAAAACAGCAACCGTAGCAACGCCCCGCGGTCCCGCAAATTACAGCTTGAGCCGCTCGAAAGTCGGGAAATGCTCTCTATTTCGGCTGTCGAATTTGCCGCGATCCGCTCGGCGAATCCCGGACTGAACCTCTCGGCAAACATGGGGGATTACAACGTCATCGAAATCACCGCCGCACAGCTTTCCGCCCAAGCTCTGCAAGCGGCGGTCGATGCCGCCGCCGAGACGGTCCAGGACGATCTGATCGTCGTCCGAACCGACGCCAAAAACCATACGCTCACGCTGCAAGGGAGTCCGATCACCATCGACGTGAACTCCGAGTGGCTCGGTTCCGTTGCCATTGTGTCGCTTTCTTCGTCCAACACGCCGCTTATCGTGGATACCCTGGGAATGTCCCGTGCGTTTCGTATCAATAACGGCGACGTGGCACTTGGCGGAATGGAAATCGTCGGTCAAACGTGGAGTTTTGACGTTGGTAAGGATTATGACGGTCTTATCGCCGTTCGGGGATTGTCCACCTTGACCACCAGCAACCTTTCGACAACGGCAACCGTGTCAACGGTAACACCAGCCGATCCGGCGACGCTTTTGGACTTTACCACCGCGTCCTCGGCTCTGAGCGAAACTGACAGCGGCGCGATCATTGCCGCTGCGCCTGCCGATATACCTACCATCGCGCCTTTTCCCAATTGGGGGGAGAATCGTCCAGCGTCTGTCCCTTCTGGTGCCAAACAAAATAACACATCAGAGTACATGACCGGAAGCGTTTGGGTAACGCTGGTCTTGTTTGAATACTGGGATCTCGGACTAGATGTTAATCGTGGTTATCAAGTCCCGGTCAGGGCAGTCAATCCAGACTTTGATCCGGGTCTGCCGGAGGATAAGGACACCAATCCCAGATACTTAAACAACGGGAATCCGGTACGGTGGCGGGACGAAGTGTCGTGGTGGACCAACAGCCAGATTACGGGGGTCATAGCCCAAGTCAACGCAGGCTTGGATTTCTGGGAGTACGAATTTGACATATACAACCCCGATTCGCAAATCAAGTTGACGTTTTACATCGACACCACTTGGGCGTGGAATGTCAATGGGGCGAATCCCTTTGGCAGGGCATGGGGTACCAGAGAAAGTATATATGGCGCTGGCGATCCAATCATATCCGGCGTGGGTAACGCGATAGCGGCATTCGAAAATTATCAACGTGTTACTACGAGTCATCTCAACGATAACCAACGAAAGACCAATAACACCGATTGGGCATTCACGGCGTATGTCATCAATACGAATAGTGAGAGCTTTGTCGAGTCGTGGACCAATTCTGTAGGGACTGTGGATGATGAAATGGCGACATACGTCCGGCGCAATATCCCGGCCAGTAATGCGTGGATTGGTGGGCCGTCCACCCAGCTTTACAACAATAGCATCCGTTACCCAAGTATTACCAGGTTCGCAAGCTACATAAACCCTACCGCAAGTACCATTGGGATGACAGTGGCGCACGAAGTTGGACACATCTTTTATGCTTTGGACGAGTATCTGTACTCGCCCCCTCCGGCATTTGGCGGACCGGAGTGGCATGATCCTCTAATTGTAAATGGAGATACCTATCATTTTAGCAGTTATCACGCCTTCAGCGGTTACTTTGGCACTCAGAATACAAATGCGATCTGGCAACATCCGGATAACTACTTGGGCGGTGACCCCAACGCCAGCCGCAACACCACCACAATAATGGGGAGTGGCACTGAGATGGGGAATGCTTGGGCCGCCTATTCTTCGGGCCTTCCTGCGATATCGGGCGAGACGGCACTGATGATCGGTTGGAGAACAAGCGGTGATGGAGGTGTCCTCGACATTCTCGACGTGCCGATGACACTTTATTCCACTTCCAATTGGTCTTATTATGATAACGCAACGGGGCTCTTCGTTTTCGAGGGCACAAGCTCTGTGGTACCACTACAAAGCCAAAATCCGCGTATGCCGGAGGGAGGAGTTATGTTTCCCGACTACGTGTATCCAAACGCGGGAACAATGAGAGGGAACAGTATCACGCTCAACACGGTGGACGTGTTGCAGTACAAGCTCGACAACGGCGAGTGGGTAACTTGCACTGAAGACGGAAAGATCGTCTATTACAGCACAACTGCCGAAACGACGCTAGCACTGCATCAGAGTGGACAGGAAAATGTCGGGGTTTCTGCGAAGATTGGCGACCTTTCGCCCGGACAGCACACGATCTTTTTCCGCACGCTGTGCCTGAGAACCGGCGTTAGCTCCGTAGAGTGGTCGAGAAGTTTTGTTGCGGTGATGGTTGCACCGATCAATTTTCGAAGCACCGGCTTGAACGTTATCCGTAACGAAATCGACCTTCACCTCGCATGGAACCCTGTGAAAGGCGCAACGCATTACGAAATTCGTTACCGCACCGGCACAGGAACCTGGACGACTCAGACGGTATGGGCAACGCCGGATGGTCTCATGCCGGTAGGAATCATTGCCAATGTTACCTTGGGAGCAAAGTACGAACTTCAAATCCGCGCCCTGAGCAAAGACAATGTCTCCGGGGTAATCGAAAAAATCTCCGATTGGTCGAAAGAAATTTTCGTAACCGTACCGCCCGCTATTCCGACGGGACTGGGATGTTTGAAGAAAGATGCCGGGTTCGTGTCGTTGGCCTGGAACGCCGTTCCGTGGGCAACAGGCTATGAAATTCAATATCGCGCCGGTTCCGGGGCCTGGACGACGGTTAGCGGTTTTTCGGACACCACAAGGCTCATTGCCGGTCTGAATCCCGATACGGAGTATGAATTTCAGGTTCGCGCAGTGAACGTTGCCGGTGCAGCGGATCTCGCAGGAGGACTCGGTTGGTCGCAAAGCCTTTTCGTAATGACGCCTGCCGCCGTTCCTGAAAATTTTCGACGCATCGCTTGGGAAGTGGACAGCGTTACGCTCCAATGGGACGTTGTCGCAAGAGCGGCAGCCTACGAAATTCGATACCGCGAGTACGGTACAGGATTGTGGGTATTGTGGCCGGGACCTCTCAATGGTCTTACAACGACGGCAACCATTACCGGCCTTGACTCGGGGACGCGGTATGAATTTCAAATTCGTACCGAAGGCAGCACCAAACCCGGAAACTACTCCGAATGGTCGGCCATTGCCACCGCAACAACGCTTCCCGAAGCACCGCTCCATTTGATGTGCTTCGACCCTACGGACGTTTCCGTGTCGTTGGCTTGGGATGCCGTAAAAATTGCAACTTCTTACGAAGTTCAATATCGCGTTAAAACGGGACCGGGACCATGGTTATGGCCGATGGAATGGGTCGATCTTTCAGCAACGTCGAAAACGATTGCCGGGCTTTCCCCCAGCGTGATGTACGAATTTCGAGTTCGTGCCGTAGGGGCCGGTTGGTATTCCGACTGGTCAGACCTCGCCGAAGCAACGACGCTTTCCGCCGCACCTGCCAAATTTCACACTACCGGCTGGACAGCGGATACCGTCAGCCTGGCTTGGGAAGCCGTCATGGGGGCAACGGGTTACGAAATTCAGTATTGCGTCGACGACGGTACGGACGAATGGGTGTCGGAGTCCGGCATTTCGGGAATTTCGGTAACGATTGGCGGTCTTACTCCCGGAAAAGCGTACAAGTTCCAGATTCGTACCGAGGGCATATCCGATCCGGCGTGGTCGAAACCCCTTATCGTAACGACAATTCCCGCAGCACCGACCGGTTTTATCTGTACCGATCGGACAACGGATATCGTTTGGCTGGAATGGGATGCCACGCCCGGCGCAGACCGTTACGAAATTCAATATTGCAGTGCAGGGAGCACCACCTGGATATCGGTTGGCATTCAGGGGACAAGGACCGTGATCCGCAACCTTAATTCCGACACCGTTTACAACTTCCAGGTTCGGGCCGTGGGTGTCGGCGGAAATTCCGACTGGACGCTGCCCCCCACTCCCGTCGCAACACGTCCTGAAATGCCGGGCAATTTCCGGTGTACCGGATGGGGAACGGATACCGTTGACCTGAAGTGGAATCCCGTGACCGGCGCAGTCGGTTACGAAATTCAATACCGCATTGCAGGTACGGCGACATGGCTCTCGAGACCGGCGATTGGTGCAGGTCAAACATCGGAGTCGGTTCCCGGTCTTAATCCCGGTACCAAGTACGAGTTCCAAATTCGGGCCGAGGGGACGAACGGTGAGTTTTCCCGATGGTCGGACCTCATTCCGCCCGTCGCAACACGCCCTGCCGCACCGACCAATTTTCGGTACACCAACTTGAAAACGAACGAAATTACGTTGAAATGGGACGCGGCGAACGGGGCGGAACGTTACGTCATCCGTTACCGTACCGCTTCAGGAACATGGTTTTCACGGGAGACGCAGGATACCACGATTGTAATTCCCAACCTTACCCCGGGAACATCTTATGAGTTCCAAATTCGATCCGTTGCAGCCGGCGGGGAATCTTCCGACTGGTCGGACCTCATTCCGCCCGTCGCAACACTTCCTACGGTGCCCGCCAATTTTCGATGCACCGCTTGGACGGCAAACACCGTTGACCTGGAGTGGGGCTCGGTTGTCGGCGCAGTCGGCGGTTACGAAGTTCAATACCGCGTTGCTGGTACGGCGACATGGCTCTCGATTGTTACTTCGAAAACGGTTCCCGGTCTCGATGCTGGCACCAAATACGAGTTCCAAATTCGAGCGGTGGGGGCCAACGGGGAATCCGACTGGACGAAATCCGTTTTCGCAACAACGCTTCCTGCCGTGCCGGTCGGTTTCGTATGCACCGACTTTACAACGAACACCGTTGTACTGGGATGGGGTCCCGTTTCCGGTGCCGAGAGTTACGAAATTCAATACCGCACCGGCACAGGGAGCTGGATTCCGAGACTGGTTGGCGGAGACAAAACCTCGGAAACGATTTCCGGTCTTGATTCCGCCGCCCGATACGAGTTCCGGATTCGGGTCGTAGGGGAAAGCGGAGAGTCCCGATGGACATCACCCTCCATTTTCGTTACGACACGTCCCGAAGCACCGGTCAATTTTCAAAGTACCTCGGTGAAAAAGAGCGAAGTCGAGCTGACTTGGGGTATTGTCGCAAGGGCAACCGGTTACGAAATTCAATACTGCATCGATGACGGCACGGAGCGTTGGGTGTCATGGTCGGTGAGAGGCGGTCTTACGAGCAAGGACACCATTACCGGTCTTACTCCCGGAAAAGCGTACAAATTCAAGATTCGGGCGGTGGGAGCCGACGGGGAATCCGAATGGGCTTCGACCACCCTTTTCCTGACGACGACGGACGAACTGGCCGCACCGGCACTTGTCCTCACGGCACTCGGCGTTGACACGGTCCGCATGACGTGGAACTCGGTGCCCAATGCAAGCGAATACAAGGTTCAGTGGGCGACGGATGCGGGATTCGCCAGCATTGTCGGCGAGGAGACGCTCAATACGACGACGAGAAACATTTCCAGTCTCGAACCAGGCACGACCTATTACGTTCGGATCATGGCAATCGGTATCGGAAACTACCGTAACTCCAAGTGGTCGAGCGTGAGTTCGGTAACAACGGACCGAATCAAGTTGGGCACCCCTGGCAGCATTGTTGCGACGCCTTTGTCGGGCACCGGCGGAATCAACGTTGCATGGGGCGCGGTGTCCAACGCAAGCGGGTACAGAATCAGATACGCAACCGACAATAATTTTACGAATTCCGTTACGATTACGGTCGATTCACCGGCGGTTTCCAAAGACATTTTCGGTCTCGAACCGATGACGACGTATTATTTCCAGGTTGCGGCCATCGGCACCGAAGGCTACAGCGACTCCGATTGGTCAGGAAAAATTTCGGCAACGGTCGGTCCGATCAAGCTGGGTACGCCCACCATCGGCGTAACTGCTTTGGGAGCCAACGAAATCCGCGTTGCGTGGAACCCGGTGCCCAATGCGAGCAATTACGAAATTCAATGGGCGACGGACCCGGCCTTTACCGCCGCCGGTATTGTCGGTAGTGATACCGTCGGTTCCTCGACGAATTCGAAAACGATTTCCAATCTTAAGGCGGGCACGACGTATTATGTTCGGGTAACGGCCATCGGCAGGGCCCCCTACGAGAGTTCCGACGATTCGCCCGTGAAATCGGCCACCACGTCGACGGCGTTCGTTCCCTCTCACCTGGTGGTGTCAGACGGCGGCATGGTTGATCCCGACCTTGTGATCAAAGGGGAAACGTTCTCCGTAATCACAGGAAGAATCAACAACATCGGCGATACGCCGTCCGGCAGCTACACGTTGACGTTTTACGCTTCGACGAATCCTGGTTCGCTCCTTTCGGGAATCGAACTTGGCACCAAAACGATGCCAAGCCTCGCTCCCGGTGAAAGAACGTATGCCGTGTTTGATGGCATCAGCACCAAATTGCTCGAAGCCGGAGAATCCTATTACATCGGTTGGTGGATCACGGGTGCCGCTCACGCAAACAGTGCGGCCTATTGTTACACGAACAAGCTCACGGTGACTTCGGTGGCTTTAATGCCTGAAATGCTTGCGGCAATGGCCATGCCCGAGAAGGCACCACCGACGTACGAAGTTTCCGGACCGGAAGCAGGAGAGTTGTTGGAGCAAACATGGTTCCACTGGGAAATCTCGGCGGCGACCGCATCGGACTGCCCGATCAGGGATTGGGAAGTGAACTGGGGGGACGGATCGAGAATGCTCGTCGAAGGAGGCCCGAGAAGCCGGATTTCCGCGTCGCACAGTTTCCAGACACCGGGTACGTACACGGTAACGGCCAGGACCGTTGATTTTGACGGTGTTGTCAACACGATCGTCGTCGGTACTTACACGGTCTCGGCACGAGCAACGAAGCCGGAATCGGCCCCGGTATTTTCCTTGTTTGAAGAACTGGCGTCCATTGCCGCTTCGCCGTTGCCAAACGGGAACCGGATTGTGTTTGCCGAATATACCACGACGGAAACGATGCGTTTGCGGCAGATGCTGGATTTGGACCATTCACAGAATCTCGGACAAAAGACGAACGATGTTACGGACGTGATCTTGTCGGACGACGAGTTGTTCGAGGACGAATGGTTCGATTTTGCCGAACCGACGAAGGCAAACGATTTCTGGAGCAACGTGTTCGAGAATGAGCTGCTCTCGCTTTCTTGAGTAACCGGATAATGGACCGTGATCTGTGATCACGGCTCGGGTGCAGTCCGTCGACAAGTTTACGATTTTTACTGATTTTACCGTCATTTCGCTTCGCTTCATTCCGGCTTTTATTGGGGGAGATGAATAAAAGCCGGAATGGAGCATCGCGAAATGACGGTCTCGATACAAACTTGTCGACG
>CAZNVM010000166.1:0-7194 GCA_964576215.1 uncultured Planctomycetaceae bacterium | reverse complement strand
GAAATAGTACATCTGGAAATATCTGTCAAATTTGAACCTCACTTTCTCGGCCACAAAAACAGTTGTAAGTATTTGATACAAAAGCAGTTAGCTTCATTTTACTAAAAAACCACCCACAGATTTTGGTGAGGAGGCTGAAATGTTTCATTCGGCGCGCCCTTAGTAGCATGGAATCGCCCTCATTCGGTGCGCCCTTATTCCCTTATCCCCTCAGAAATAAGGGAATAAGGGCGCAAGTGTTGGTGGTCGGCCTCTGCTACTAAGGGCGCAGAATAACCACCGGCGAGTCCTCTCGAAAATTCCACTGAATAGTTACAAATTTCTTCAAAAATCTTTGTCAGGTCGGACAATACCTGTCCGCCCTGACGATACGGTTTTTTCGCCTTGGGGTATAATCGTGTCAAACATTGACATTCACCCCTTTTTCCAGGAAAAAACCATGAACCAGAAAACCGAAAAAGATATTGTCCTGTATTACCTGAACAACCTCCTCAAGCGACCGTGGTACGGCGAATTCGAGAGTCACATCTGTGATTGGTTCGAGAATAATTCTCGTGAACTGATCGGAAAAGACGTCGAAAACCTCTGGGAAGGTCGTGGTTGGAAACGGAATAAAGACAACGAACAACTCCTTCCACGAAGTTGCGAAACAATTCAACAATTTCTTCAGACCGAAAAAGACAAATTTGAAGCCGAAAACGCCCAAAGGCGTCTGAATTTCACTGGCCAACGTTCTAAGCGTTGCAGGGCGATTCAGAGCGAACAGTTGATATTTACACCGGAAGTCTCCGCCATTATTAAAGCCTTTCATCTTTCATCGGAATATCACGATGTTCTCACGATGCACATTCATGCGGAGAATATCCCGCTACTGCATTCCATGCTTCATAAACGTTTTAACGAGCAACCGGAAATCGAAGCACAAGCATTGGACATGTCATTGCGACGCTACAAAAAATTCTTTGGGCCTACGAGTGAGTTGTTGGCAAAAGGACTTTTCAACCGACACCCCAGGGAGTTATCTTATCCAAGTAGCAAACTTGACGATATCCTGTACGGCCAATGTCGAACGCCGGAAGCCGTCAAGCGGATCGCACTGGGAAAACCGCAAAAGGCAACTCTTAAGCCCGAACATTTTGAACACATTCAGGAAGAATACAACTGGATCAAAAACCTGCTTGCAAACGCTCTTGCAAAGAAACAGAGTGGTGTCAACATCCTGATTTACGGCAAGCCAGGCACCGGTAAAACGGAACTGGCCAAAACGCTCTGTAAAGAGATTGGCACTTCGCTCTACGCCATATCGGACGATCTTTCGGCGGAACGCTGCGGACATGGAAGACGCAGTAACCTTGCCGCCGCGCTCACCCTTTTGCAGGGGGATCAGAATTCCGCACTGTTAATGGACGAAGCGGAAGACGTATTCGATGCTTCCAGCGGCATGTCCTTGTTCTTCGGTACTTGGATGCGGAAAGGGGACAACGATGCGAAAAAATCGAAACTGTTTTTCCACAAACTCCTGGAAACCAATCCCGTCCCGGTGATTTGGGCATGCAACAGTATTCGCGGCGTTGATCCGGCTCACCTGCGACGATTTTCGTACACTTTGAACATGGAATCTCCCGACGAAACGGTGCAGACAAAAATCTGGAACTATTCCGCACGGAAAAACAAGGTGAAACTGCCAAAGGAAAAAATCGACAAGCTGGTCAAGACTTACGACATCGCCCCGGCGATCATTGACACCTCGCTCCGCACCGCCGCGCTCACCGGCGATCCTGCGGCGATTGAAAAGACCATTGAAGCCCTGCAAACGGCAATGCACGGACGATCTGCCAAGAAGGAAAATTTATCGGAGCACGAATTTTCGACGGAGCTGCTCAACTGTGACACCGACCTGGAAAAACTGACGCAGCGGATTATCGCACTCAAGGGGGTGAACTTTTCGCTCTGCCTGTACGGCGTTCCCGGTTCGGGCAAGTCGGCGTATGCCAGGCACTTGGCGGAGCGGCTCAAGATGAAAGTTCTGCACAAGCGGGCAAGCGACTTGTTCGATCCGTACATTGGTGTCACGGAGCAAAAGATTGCCGCCGCCTTTGCCAAAGCGGCCAAGAAAAAGATGCTACTTGTTTTTGACGAGGCGGACAGTTTCCTGTGTGACCGTCGCTATGCGCAACGCAATTGGGAGGTCGCCTGGGTCAACGAAATGCTGACGCAGATGGAAAGCCACCCGCTACCGTTTGTCTGTACGACAAACCTGATGGACGATTTGGACCAGGCATCGCTTCGCCGATTTACGTTCAAGGTGAAATACGATTTTCTGTCACGCAAACAGACGGAAGCGGCGTTCCAGCATTTTTTCGGAATGGCACCATACGGCTCGCTCGGCGGCTTGACCAACCTCGCGCCGGGCGACTTCGCGGTGGTCGCCAAAAAAGCCCGAATTTGCGGCATCGACGATCCCAAGGAGCTTGCCACCATGCTCCGACAGGAGCAGGATGTGAAAGAGGTCCGCAAATCGGTAGGATTCGCGGCCGGGTGAGAGTCTGGGAAGGGCATAGGGCATAGGAGAGAATTTTACACTCGATTTCCTATTTCCGATTTCCGATTTGCCAATATTTTCCAATTTGCTCTTGGTCAAGTCTCGCAAATGTGGTATGATTACCCGGACGAGTTGCGTTTGATACTTCGCCTGTTGTCCGGTGAAGCCTTGATAAGAGGCATGGGATTTTCGAGACCGGGCAGGACGGCAATCACCGACCTCTAACCTCTAACAAACAATGAGAATCTTTCGAGGGATCGTTGGAACGATTATTTTTTCTTTTTTGTTGGCACCGATGCTCGTTTCTGCGGAGGAAACGCAAGCCGTCGATCCGGGGGCCGAATATCTCGACCAGGCAACGGAAGCGAAAATCGCGGCAACCAATCTGGACGACTTGGGAACGGTCATCCGCTTATGTGAACGAGCGAAAAACGCGGGACTGACCGGCGAAAACCTGGAGTATTGCGACCAGTTGAAAGCGTCGTCGCAAATGCAACGCGGCTTGGTTCTTGCACGGGCGTTTATGGACGAACGAGCAAATCGACTTCCGCCGGATTGGGAAATGGTCAGACATACCTCGCTTGCCGACTTGGAAGAAGCGGTCAAAATCATCCCGGACAATCCGCAAGCGTTTTACTGCATTGCCCGATTGAATTTTCTCCCCGGCGGCGATACGGATCGGGGAAAGACCGCTCTCGATCTGGCAATCGACAAAGCCGGAAACGACGACGTCGAGTTGAAAACCAAAGCGATTCTCCTCAAAGTGCTCCTCGAAGAGGATAAGGATAAAAAAACGCAGTTTTTACGAGAGGCTTTGGAAGTCAATCCGGATTCCATTATCCTGCTTTTGGCCGCTTCCAATCATTTTGCCGAAGCGGGACTCGACGAAGAAGCCCGGAAAATGCTGGATCATGCCCTGGAACTGGAACCGGAAAACACCTTGACGCTTTTGGAACTTTTGAACCTCCAAAAAACGTCGCTCCAATTTGACGAAGCCCTTGAGACCGTTGAAAGACTCGAAAAACTTCTCCCGGACAACGCCAACATTCTTGCGGAAAAAGCGGACATTTTGCTCATTCTGGACAAATACGACGAAGCGATTGCCACACTCGACGCTGCCAGAGCCAAGGATACGAGAAACCCCCAGGTTCTCTATACCCGTGCAAAGATTTACTTCTTCAAAGGCGATTTGGACAAGGCATTGGAGGATATTGAAATCCTTACGAAAGAGGAAATCCCCATTGAGCTTCAAGTTCGTACCATACTCTTAAAGATTGACGTGCTTTCGAAAAAAAAGGAGTACAATGAAGCCCTGCATTTGCTGGACCGGTTGATTTCCATGGTTCCTTACCCGGTTCCCCTGGAATTCAAGAAGATTTTCATTCTTCTCGAAAAGAAGGCGAAAAAACGCGCCCTCGCTTTCGTCGGACAAATGTTGGAACGTCCGCGTGAAAAGTTCAATGGAGACGACTACGCCCAGTTGCTCCGAATACAAGGGGACGTTCATCTCGGTATGGGAGATCATTACAACGCAATCAAGGTGTACAAAAAAGCGTTGGAAATCATTCCGGACGATTCCGGTTTGCTGAACAATTACGCCTGGGTTCTGGCAACGTCGCCAATTGACGTCTTTCGGGACGGCCCACTTGCGTTGGAACTGGCTCAAAAAGCGGCGGAAAAGACGAATTTCAAAGTCGCTCACATCCTCAGCACGCTCGGTGCCGCTTACGCTGAAAACGCGGATTTCGAAAAGGCCATTGAGTATGCGAACAAGGCTGTGGAACTTGCGGAGAAAGACAAGGAAGAGCGACTCGAAGATTTGAAAAAAGAGGTTGAAAACTACAAAGTCAAAAAACCGTACCGGGAAATCCAGGAAGAAGAGGACGAGGAGAAGGACGACGAGGAATATCCGCCGGTCGATCCGGGAGCCGTGTAGTACGGAAACCGAATGATGAAACGAACCATGAAATCAAAATATGTCCTGCAATCGGGAAACGCATGGTGTCAACTTGCCGTTTTTCATTTTTTATTTTCGATTTTTCAATTTTCGTTTTCTGTTTTCGCCCAGGAACTGACGCTGGAGCAGGCACGGCTTTCCGGTGAATTTTCGGCGAAAACGTTTTCCGCAACTTGGTACGACGCCGAAACTTACGTCGAGTATCGCGGCGGGGAAATTGTCCGGGTTGATCCGGTCACTGGCAAAAAAGAGGTGCTCGTTTCCACAGCCGATTTGACGCCGGACGGCTCGCAGTCGCCGCTTGGCGTCGCTGAATTCGCGTTTTCCGACTCGAAATCGAAAGTCCTGCTTTTCACGAATACGCAAAGGGTCTGGCGACGTAACACCAGAGGGGATTACTGGGTATTCGACCGTGACACCAAACGGCTCAAACAATTGGGAACGTCTTTAAGGCCGCAATCGCTCATGTTCGCCAAATTGTCGCCCGACGAAAACCAGGCCGCCTATGTTTCGGAAAACAATCTTTACGCCGAAAACCTCGAATCGGGAAAAATCGTTGCTCTGACGACAAGCGGCAGCGAGCGGTTCATTAACGGAACCTTTGACTGGGTTTACGAGGAGGAATTCGATTTACGGGACGGATTTCGATGGAGTCCCGATGGAACGAAAATTGCGTTTTGGCAACTTGACACCTCCGATGTTCCGATGTTCACGTTGGTCGATAACACCGGTTCGTTTTATCCGACGATCCGTCAATTCCCGTATCCCCGGGTCGGAACGACCAATCCGGCGGTACGAATCGGCGTCGTCGCTCTCGACAAGCCGGGTGAGGAAATCCGGGTTCCGATTCCCGGCGATTCGCGTAACAATTATCTCGTCGATCTCGACTGGGTTGGACAATCGCTCTTTATCCGGCAGATGAACCGTTCGCAAAGCGAAGAGCGAATCTTTATCGTCTCCGGAAGGGATTCGTTTCAAAGTCCGGTGCTATTTCGTACGGAAACCGACGACGCTTGGATCGACTTGAAGCCGATCCGCCGGCTTTCGGACCAAACCCGGTTTCTTTCGGAATCGGAATCGGAATCGGACGGATGGAACCACCTTTACCTTTCGAATGTTTCCCGACCTGAAATTCGTACACTTTTGACGCCGGGACCGTTTGACGTGATCGAGTTTGTCGCGTTTGATTACGACGCCGAAAACCGGGAATGCGGCGTTTACTTCGACGCCTCGCCGGACAACGCGACGCAGCGGTATTTGTACTACTCGTCGCTTGACGGTTCGCCACCGTACAGAATTACACCGCAAACGCAAACCGGAACGCATCAATACGTGATTTCGAATGATGGCAAGCTCGCGTTTCACACTTGGTCCGCGTTTGGAATGCCGCCGATTTCCGAACTTGTGCGGCTTCCAAGTCACACGGTGGTCAAGGTTTACGAAGACAACAGCGAGCTCCGTGAAAAGATCGCAAATCTCAAGCTGGGCAAAACGGAGTTTTTTTCGATCAGTCAGCAGACGGCAGACGGCAGGCGGCAAGAAGAGGCCCCCCTGCCGTCGGCCGTCGGCCATCTGCCGTCTATTGACGCCTGGTGCATTTACCCAACGGAATTCGATCTGACAAAAGAGTATCCGGTGCTTGTGTATATTTATGGTGAACCGGCGGGACAGACGGTGCTCGACCGTTGGGATTCCCGGAATTACTTTTGGCACCAGATGTTTGCGCAAAAGGGGTATTTTGTCGTGAGTTTCGACAATCGCGGTACTCCGGCTCCGAAGGGACGCGATTGGCGCAAGGCGATTTACAAGCAGATCGGGGTTCTCGGCCCGGCGGACCAAGCGATGGCATTATGCAGCACGTTGGCCGAGCGACCGTATTTGGATCCGGATCGCGTCGGAATCTGGGGCTGGAGCGGCGGCGGATCGATGTCGCTCCATGCGATTTTCCAGTATCCGCAGCTTTACCAAACGGCTGTCGCAATCGCGCCGGTCCCGGACGAACGGTATTATGACACCATTTACCAGGAGCGTTACATGGGCCTGTTGAATCGTGACACCGGCGAGGGAAACGACGTTTATCAAAAAAATTCGCCGATCACCTATGCAAAAAATCTCCGGGGCAATTTGCTTATCGTTCATGGAACCGGCGACGACAACACGCATTACCAAACGACGGAATTATTGTTCGACGAATTGATTCGGCACGAAAAACAGTTCCGAATGATGGCTTATCCCGGCCGGACACACGGGATTTCCGAAGGGACTGGAACGACGAAACACCTTTGGACGCTCGTCACCGATTACCTGCTGGAGAATCTTTAGAGATTTCAGAAGAGCGAAAGGGTTTCGAAACTCTCTCGCGCCCGTCGGCAAGTTTTCGATGAACAGAGGCGCAATCGTGAGATTGCGCAACAAAAAAGAGCCGGGGACGGAGCGCAGCACCGTCCCCGGTTAGAATCCGCTATTTTTCTTTGATCGCTCGCAAATGCGTTTCGATGCGGAATACGACGATGATAAACTCCAAAGCCATGCGGCAAAAAAGAAGTGAAAAAGGGGTTCCCCACCAGAATCTGTGGGTAAAAAAATAGGTTTTTTGAGGTATGTGGAACAGAAAAGTAGATAATGGACCTTGAAAGTAAAGTATTTCAGTCACGTTGTATCGAAATAGTACATCTGGAAATATCTGTCAAATTTG
>CAZNVM010000165.1:0-4865 GCA_964576215.1 uncultured Planctomycetaceae bacterium | reverse complement strand
ATATCTTGTCCATAACGGGACAGAAAAAACAGGCATTTTGTCTCCGTTTACAGTATATTATCAATATTGTACATGCATGATTGTATATGCACACCCCCTGACTGGCAATGCAGAGCGGGAGTTTTTCGTGAAAACGATATTTATTTGCGCAAAATCGACTTGATTTTCAAGTTATTGTACGACATAATGAACTAATATGACTCGGATTATAGAAGTTTGGATACCAGTTTTCAGTCAAACATGTTTGAAACTTGTTGTTTCACGGATGATAACAGATTCTTATTTCAAATAGGGACTCTAAACTCTTTTGTCCGGGGCAATACAGTGATTGAGGTTTCTATCCACGTTGCATTAGAGAGGATGTGGTAATTCAGTAAATAGGGGTATCCGGTTAGCTCCTCCTGATTGTTGCTCCGTTTTTTTCGGGTTCCATTGGTATCCGTGGAGGAGGTCGGCTTCGGTGACGGGGTGTGTTGCGACAGCCTGCTCCAACAGTCGGCGAAACAGTTGCCCGCGACTTCGGGAAGAACGCCGGTTGAATCGAAAAGTAAATTCTTCCAAATACGATTGGAGATGTTCCATAGTAAAAGCTCCTTGATGAGTACCAAGCAACCAACGCTTCAACAACGAAGCCACCTGATGAACTCCAGGCATCGCAACATGAGCCGGATCGCTGGAGGAAGAAAGGATCGTTTGACGATGTTCATAACCATTCGACAACCCATTGTACCCTCCCCATCCGTCCGTACAAACGGTACTTCCTGGCGCAATCATTTCGCGAACGAAGGGTTCCAAACTGCTGGCAGACGCATCGGCAACATGCCGCATCCGAATCCGCCCGAACCCTTTGGGATGCTTGATTTCCACGGCGATCACAACGATTTCCTTGTTCGCACCACGCCCTCGCTTGCCACCTTTTTCCACACCGCCGATCATCGTTTCATCCACTTCCACTTGCCCCGACAACGGCTCACGCGATGTACGAACCATTGCCACGCGAAAACGATGCAACATGTTCCACGCCACTTGATAGCTGACCCCCATCGTGCGTTCGAGGGTTCTGGCCGACATGCCATTTTTCGCTGTGGTGACATGCCATGCCGCATCAAACCATGTCGTCAAAGGGGTTCGCGTTTTATCAAAAATCGTTCCCGCCGTGACCGTACATTGATGACGACACGCAGGACAAACCAAACGTTCTCGTGTGTGTCGCCACGGTTCCTGTCGATGCTGGCAAACGGGACACACGAATCCGTCCGGCCAACGCAGACGCTCAAGGTAGCTCGCACAGGCCGCCACATCGGGAAACATTTTCACAAAATCACGGTAAATCAAAGGAAATTCAGGCTGAGTATTCGATTCCATTCCTTCAGTTTAACAAAGGAGGAGCTAACCGGATACCCCACTTTTCTATATTTATAAGCAGGGCTACTAAATATGACCTTTCAAGCAACATAGGTAAATACACATTGCTGTGTATTAACAAATGTGCGAACTTTAATTGCCGTTTGTCCAGATGGGTAAATGGAACAGGGGTTGAAAAACCTGTCGATATGTCAAGCAATCAGGCATTAAACACACTTTATAATTATGGTACTCGTGGAATTTTTGATTATATAAATTGTTGGTTTATACCTGTAAACTTATTTGAAACTAATCGAAACAGCATAATATCAATTTGCGATGCCCGTAGTGTTGTTGAAGCTGCTCATGTAAATTCCGGTTGAAAACCGGAGGGCATTCCGGTGTAAAACCGGAGGGGGTATTGTGAAAGAGGAGTTCATTGTACCACGAGAGGTTGAGTGTCATCAAGAGAGGAAGGTAAGATTTTTTCAGAGCGGAAGAGCTTGCTTTTGTGAGAAGAGACAGGCAGTGAATCTCCCCCTAGGGGGAGATTTTGAAAACGAACATGATAATCATTCATTTTGATTTTTCAGATTTTGCAAGGTTCTCCATTTGGCAGACGCGACCGTTTTGTGTCGGTCCATGATCCAACATTGTCGGCCGCTGATCCTCAACCCTGATCTTTTTTCACTGTTCTTGTGATGCAGCGGCTTTCAATCGTTTTCTTGCACTCTTGAGTCGGTAGCTTTCGCCGCTTGCCTCCAGGATATGACATCGGTGTGTCAGGCGATCCAAGACGGCACCGGTGAGTCTTTGAGTTCCGAGCACCTCCGTCCATTGATCGAACGGCAAGTTCGTCGTGACGATCACACTCGTTCTTTCATAAGCGGTCGAAATGACGTCGAAGAACAGTTCACTCCCCAGTTTGCTTGCGGGAACATAACCCAGTTCGTCCAGGATTAACAGGTCAAGCGAAGCCAGTCCCCGTTTGAGTCGTTCGAGGTTTCGTTCATCCCTCGCCTCGATCATCTTCGTGATCAGGTCGGTGACACGGTAAAAACGCACCTTCCTGCCAAGTTGACATGCCTTGATCCCGAATGCCGTCGCAAGGTGCGTCTTGCCCGTGCCGGGCTGGCCGATCAGGATGA
This sequence comes from uncultured Planctomycetaceae bacterium, assembly GCA_964576215.1. Classification (GTDB taxonomy): domain Bacteria; phylum Planctomycetota; class Planctomycetia; order Pirellulales; family Thermoguttaceae; genus JAVBSX01. The sequence goes on along the minus strand of CAZNVM010000165.1, from coordinate 2,373 downwards.
TCGATTCGCGATTGGCAAGGTAAGCCCCGCGCATCAGCTCGTTGACAAGCATCTTGTTCAACGAGGGCTGGGCTTTGAACTCGAAGCTCTCCAACGTTTTCAAGTTCGGGAACTTCGCCGCCTTGAGTCTCCGTTCGGCGGCTTTCGCCTCGCGATCCAGCAGCTCCCGCTCCGCCAGTTGTAACAGGTAGCCGAGGTGATCGACATTCTCTTTCGCACAACGCATCGCGATCTCCTCGCATTCGCTCTCCATCGACGGCAGTTTGAGTTGTTTCAAATGATGTTTCAAAAGGACGGTGGATTTCGTTTCGAGTCTTTTCATGAGATTGTTGTTCCTTTGCATATTGAGTGTAAACGGTCAGGTTCGGTTGGGGGAGTTGGACGGCTTGCAGGAGCGGGCGACCGTCCAACGCGAACACTTCGAGCGGCACGACGTCGTGTTCACCCTGGACGCAAAAACGAATCGTTTCATAAGAAACCGCCTTCAGTTCAAGAGCATGGTGAACGGCTGACGTGAGTTGTTCCAGCGTGCAATTTTCGAGCAATCGAAGCACTTTGATGTACTGACGGACGCCGAGTTTCGGCCCCGTCGCAGCGACGAGCCGACGACGCAAAACATCGAATTCCTTCGGCAAATCCCAGTGTTCGAACGGTTTGCCGAAGTCAAGACTGTTGGGACGACGCTCGGCAATCGTAAGATAATGAACGGGATTGTAATGTGCGTTATTCTTACCCCAATCCCGCTTGTGAACCGCAACCACCGCGTCGCCGACGAGACAACGAACATGGTCGATGTTGCCAATCACTGTGATTTCCTTGTGCGCATACTCCGACGGTACGGAGTAGTCGTTGCTGTGAAAACGTACCGTCGAAAGAGAATTTGCGTGACGAAGCTCCACTCGCCTCGCTTCAAACTCCGCTTCCGGCAAAGGGAGTAAATGCTTTTTATCTTCCTCGAACAATTCGGCGATGCTTTGCTTTTTTCGCGCCGAGGTCTTCGACATGTCATCACGGCACTTCTGTTCGAGCTGTTGATTGAACGCATCAAAGCTGTCGAACTGAGGAACAGGAACAAGATGATTGCGACGCGAATAACCCACCGCGTTTTCGACGTGACCTTTCTCCTGCGGCTGACGAATGCGGCAAAAATGATGCCGGAAAAGAAAGTGCGATTCCATGCGAAGAAACTCCCGTGTCGGCTCCGAACCGCGACCGCCGGTGATCGTGCGAACCGCAACCTTCGAGTTGTCGAACTTGATCAACGTCGGAACGCCGCCGAGAAAATGAAACGCTCGCTTCAAGCCTTCCTGAAAACTCTCCGTGCATCCCACGGGAAAAACCTGGAGGTAACGCACGTTGCTGTAAGGCAAAGACAACTCCGCATAAGCGATCTTCGTCATTACGCCGCCTAACTTCGCATGAGCAAAGCCGAAATCAAATTGGGCTTCGCCCGGAGGATGCTTGAGCGGAACATAAAGTGATCGATGCGATTTTTTCAGATCGGCCAGTGCCTCGTAAAAAATCGTCTGACCGCCCACATAGCCGTGTTCGGCACGAAGACGTTCCAGAATGCGTTGACCGCTGTGACGCTGCTTGCAAGGCACTCTTTGATCCGACTTCAGAATCTCTTCAATGATCGGAATGAACGGAGCAATCTTCGGTTTCTCGCGCGGACGGCTCAATTGATAACCAAGAGACTCCGAATGAGCAAGAATACGCTTCACAACATCGCTGTGAATCTTAAATTTTTGACACGCCTGTGTCTGGCTAAGACCGTCCACAAGAACGGCTCGCCGTACTTCTGTCCATAACTGCATATCGGTATACATGGGGGAGGCGATCCGGAAAATGATTTTTTGTTTGAATTATCTTCCAGATTATTCAAACAAAAATTCTTTTCCACGATCTGGGTGTGCCCCCCTACGATTTTCAACCGAAATTGACGATTCCAATCCTCCCTCCGGTTTTCAACCGGAATTTACAGTTCCTCCGGCGTCAGCGTTTCGTCGTTGTAAACCGTTTCGATGCGGAAATTCAGCAGCGAATCGGCGGTCAGCGTTTTTGTTCCGGTTCCGAGACTGACTTTCACCTTGGGACGCGATGGCTGACTCTTGTGCCACCAGTCGGGCACACGCACGATAAGCCCCGCCTCTTCGAGCGTCGGAATGTCCTGCAACAATTGATACGCCTGCCTGACCGACCACGCCCGCGGCTGGTAAATCGTCTGGTCGCTCACCATGCTTTGCACCCAGTCGCATTTTTCCGCCGCAACGGTGATCGGTTGCAACAGCCGCAACAGGGCGTCGCGATCCTTTGCTGACACATACTCGCCGAGTGCCTTGGCGAGCGGCAATTGCACGGGCTTGGCGTTCG
>CAZNVM010000164.1:0-2902 GCA_964576215.1 uncultured Planctomycetaceae bacterium | reverse complement strand
CGTACATGTGTACCTGCCTGACTTGGAAATTTTTCGGAACCCATTCCCTTTTCAAGTCCTTACAGGTCGATTATAGTTGTAACTTGTTATATTTCAATACCTTAAAACGTTTTTGCGTTCAGTCCTTTGGACGCTAGTGATGGACTTTATCAAGCATCCAATGTTCTTCGATTTCTTTTTCTCGTTTAAATTCGCGGAAGCACCTTCTCGCTGCGGCTTGAACTGTGTACCAGAAAAGCCATGAATCAAAGGCCCGCCACGGAAGCTGCTTTTTCGAAAAGTATGCAGCCAGATAATCGTGAATTGTTTGAGTAGGACAATTACAGTCCCGCTGAAGGTATTAAACTGATACGCAAATCGGCGGCTCAGAATTACTGGCCTGCTCAACTGGGCTTGGGGCAACTGCATTCCACCGGCATGGAGGGACTCGTTAAACAGAATTGGAAAGAAACTCGGAAGTGCTTCCACAAGGCGGCGAAGCAAGGTTCCGCAACTGCGATGTATTTGCTGGGCGAGATTTTTCTGCATGGGAACGGCGTTCAGGTGAACACCAAGGAGGCGTTTGCCTGGTACAGAAAGGCGGCGGACAACGGCAACCCTTCGGCGGCACAAAAATTGTCGTGGTGTTACTTAAACGGGGTGGGGACGCGGAAGAATGAGGAGGAAGGGTATACGTTGCTTGCCACCCTTGGTTTGATAGGGGATGAAGAGGCTTTGACGTTGTTACGAAGTGCAGCGACTTCTGGTAACGCCGCCGCCGAACTGGGGATGTATTATTTTTATCGCGACAAAATTGGAAATGGGTGTCAGCAGGACATCGAGACCGCTTTCCAGTGGATTTCATTGGCGGTTGGTTCAGCTCACCCGGCGGTCATGGGGCACCTGCAACAGCTTGGTTTGAACCTGGAATATCTGGGACACGGCTGCCAACAGTACCAGCAACTTCAATCGAGAATGGCAGGGTGAAAATAGATGTGTTTCGCACAAAGGCACGAAGGACACAAAGAATCATTCCACTCCTTCGTGCCTTTGTGTCTTTGTGCGAGAAAAAAATGGAACACCGTGCTCCCCGACTGCCGGAATCGATGTTTGCAAAAGATTTTCTTGACGACTGGCCTTTTCATAAGTTCGACTTTATCCGGTTGACACTACTCATGGAGAAGCTGATTGAGAAGGAGTCGGAAGAAAGGTTTGAATGTCGCCTTGAACTGGTGGTATCAGTGATTCGAGAGCTTGCGGCGGTGATTAACGCCATTGTTGCGAGGCACCGTGAACTTGTCAAACTGATCCGGCGATGCAAGAAGAAAGGAACGCCGGAAGGAGACGCTCTCGCTTTGGATTATGAGCGTCAGCGGCAGGTGGTACTTTGTGACGCCGCGATGTTGTCGGCGGGAATTTCGCGGAATCGCTTTGGCAGTCTTTTTCCAAAAACACGTAGGCGGCTGGCACGGCGTATCAAGTGGTTGGTTACGTCGAACAAGCGATCAGACGAAATTCCGAACGCCGCTGACCCGGAAACACTGTTCCGACCCCCTGCCTCTTTTGAGAATTCTGTCTCGAAAAAGGAAGGTTATATTGCGCAAAGTAACGATTATATTTCTTGTAGCACCCGGCTTGGTGTTATAATAGACTTTTCGGGCGGCATCCTCAAGACGCTAAGTGACAAGTATTTGCGAAATTATAACCCAGATTGAAAAATGAGACAAACTCAAACAGAGCAAAATGCCGGAAAAACCGGGTTCCCGCTTGCTTCAAGGTTCCGTTTTTACGCAATTGAAGTTTTGGCGACCTTCGCCGAGCAGAAAGGTTGGCGGTCCGGTTCGACTTTTGGTGCAAAAATCGCCTTTGAAAATCCAGAGTACCATCGCACACCAAGCTGTCCGCATTGTATGGACGATTTGGAGGTGTATCGGCGACCAAAAGGCGATGAATGGGCCTGTTGCCCCCGGTGCGGCTACACATGTGATGTTGTCGATCTGATGGCGTCAAAACTCGCCTGTACACCGCGAGAGGCGTTGAAGTTCCTGATTTTCCAGCACAACATTCATCACGTAGGCGACACAGAGATTGAGCGTTACCTTGCAGAGCGAACAAGGTATCAGCGGTTCGCCGCGAGAATCAATGAGCGGGTTCACCAGGATTACTCCTTTGCCAACCCTGACCCGGAGCATGGATTGAATATCGTTTCACTGGACCGGCTTCTTGACACGTTGGATTTGCGGCAGTATATTTCCGATTCCGTACCGGCGAACGTCAGTGGCGTCAAGCCGAACACCGCTTTTGTAGCGATGGATTTTTCAGGTGCCGATGGTCTGCCTGCGTCGTCTGCCGCCTGGAAATTACCGGCCCAAGTGAACACGAATTTCTTTGGAGTCGCCCATTATCGTGCAGTGGAGTCCTGGATTTTCCCGGAGTTGGTTGACTCTGAGACGCGAGTGATAAAGCCGAACACCTCCCCGAACCGTGTCTTTCACGGAAGCGGCTGGGACTTGGTGCTGGTGATACCACAGATGGATGTGCCGGGTCATTATTGTGGTGTTATTTGCATCGGACGCGAAGGGCGTTACCCTGAAGATTACGTCGTTCGCCTGTTTCGTGAAGGGAATGAACAGCCGATCAACGCCGGGTTTATCCTGCCTTTTTGGTCGTATCGAGCGATGATTGCGGGAGGGCGTAGCGTTGGCAGAAAATGCCTGATCGCGTACAATAATCCGCTTCATCTGATTAGAACGCTTTTGCGTTCGTGCTGGTCGTTTCGGTTTATTCCGCTCATCGGCTGGGTCGATCACTTTGAGCGTGAGCCGCATCTGAAGACAAGCGATTGGTCTTCGTTCAAAGAGACCCGGAAAATCTTCTGGTGTCAGACGGACGACCTTCGAGTCACACGGACGGCGGTGGAACA
>CAZNVM010000163.1:0-8947 GCA_964576215.1 uncultured Planctomycetaceae bacterium | reverse complement strand
GAAGAGAAAGAACGCGGTATCACCATCAACACCGCGCACGTAGAGTATCAGACGGCAAAACGCCACTATGCTCACGTTGACTGCCCGGGCCACGCCGACTACGTTAAGAACATGGTAACAGGTGCCGCCCAGATGGACGGCGCGATCCTCGTGGTTGCCGCCACGGACGGTCCCATGCCCCAGACCAACGAGCACGTCCTTCTGGCCCGCCAGGTGAACGTTCCGAAACTCGTCGTCTTCCTGAACAAGTGCGACCTTCTCGACGACCCGGAATTGCTCGAACTCGTCGAACTCGAAGTCCGCGACCTGCTCAACAAGTACAACTCCCCCGGCGACGACACGCCGATCATTCGCGGTGTCGCCCGTGACGCCCAGAACAACCCCGGCGATCCGGCCGCCGCAAAGTGCATCGGCGAACTGATGGACGCTCTGGACGACTTCATCCCGGAACCGCCGCGTGAACAGGACAAGCCGTTCCTTATGGCGGTCGAAGACGTGTTCTCCATCGAAGGCCGCGGAACCGTTGCCACCGGTCGTATTGAACGCGGTGTCATCAAGGTCAGCGAAGAAGTCGAAATCGTCGGGTTCACCGATGAAAAACGGAAAGTCGTCTGCACCGGCGTTGAAATGTTCAACAAGACGCTCGATCAGGGACAAGCCGGCGATAACGTCGGGCTTCTTCTTCGCGGTGTCAAGCGGGAAGAAATCCAACGCGGTCAGGTTCTCTGCAAACCGGGTTCCATTACGCCGCACACCGAGTTCGAAGCCGAAGTTTACGTCCTCTCGAAAGAGGAAGGTGGACGTTCGACCCCGTTCTTCAGCGGGTATCGTCCGCAGTTCTACTTCCGGACCACCGACGTAACCGGAGCGCTGAACCTGCTGGGGGACGCCGAAATGTGTATGCCGGGCGACAACGTCAAGCTGAAAGTCGAACTCATCTCGCCGATCGCCATGATGGAAAATGTCCGCTTCGCCATTCGTGAAGGGGGCAAAACCGTCGGTTCCGGCGTCGTGACGAAAGTGTTGAAATAAGGAAATTACGAATTACGAATTACAAATTACGATTTTTCCGGAATTCGTAATTTGTAATTCGTAATTCGTGATTCTTCAGGAGAGTAGTTTAGTGGTAGAACTGCGGTCTCCAAAACCGCTGGTGGGGGTTCGATTCCCTCCTCTCCTGTTTTTTTTAATTACGAATTACGAATTACGAATTACTTTTCAAGTGATCCGTAATAAGTGGTTCGTAATTCCTAATTCGTAATTCGTAATTAAACAAATGCCTGGTTTTTTTCAAGAACTCCTTCGTGCGAAAAGATACAAGCCTTCCCAAGGGAAGATCGCTCGTTCCTTAACGGGAATCGGCATCGCGATCGTTTTTTTCTGCGGAGCCTACACGTTTTATTTCCACACCAGCGGTTGGGATCCGGCCGTCCGCAGCACCATCACCTTTGTCGTCGCGGCCATCGGTGCCTGGTTGGCGTTTCGGACGATCCACTGGGCCCCGTTTGCGGATTTTCTCGTTTCCGTCGAATCGGAAATGATGAAGGTTTCTTGGCCGGCCAAGCCGGAAATTTACTCCTCGACAATTGTGGTTTTGACCGTGTTGGGGCTTTTGGCATTGGTCGTTTTTTTGTTCGATATTGTTTGGTACTGGCTTTTTCATTTCTTTTTCCAGATTATTTAATTACAGCCACAAAGATTGCGTAAGCGGACAACTTTGTCTTTAGGAGCAACGGAAGTGAGTGAATCAGACCTGCAAAACGAAGAACAAAAGGTGGAAGGAGTTGATGCAACTGCGGAAAGTTCGACCGGTTCGGACGTTTCTGCGGAGGCGGACCCTGCCGTCGAGACAGAGGTTGCCGTAGAGACCCCGAAAGTGAAAAAAGTCCGGGTACGTAAGACGAAACCCGTCGAGGCGCAACCGGAAAAAATGAAAAAAGAGCCGCCGCCGGAGGAAGTCGATCCGAACTACGTTCCCGGCTCCAAAAAACAATGGTACGTCCTCAAGGTTCAGGTCAACCGTGAAGAATCGATCCGCGACGCCTTGAGACGGCGCATCGCCATTGACGGAAAAGAGGCTTATTTCGGCGATATTTTAATCCCCACCGAAAAAGTCACGGAAGTTCGCGGCGGCAAAAAAAGAGTCGTCAAGAAAAAACTGTATCCCGGTTACCTGATGATTCACGTCGAGGTAAACGAGGAAACCTGGTTCCTTGTGCGGGACACGGCCGGCGTCGGTGATTTCACCGGAGCAACCGGGAAACCGACCCCCATGATGGAGCACGAAATCCAAGCGATTCTCCGCACGGAAAAAGAGGAGACCGCGGAATCACCGAAATTGAAAATCGCCTACCAAGTCGGCGATAAAATCAAGGTTAAAGAAGGAACGTTTGAAAACTTCGAAGGTGAAGTGTATCAGATCGATATGGGCAGCGGTCGTGTGACCGTGATGATTAACATTTTCGGTCGAAGCACCCCCGTCGAATTGGAATACTGGCAAATTGAAACACCTAACTGAGAATTACGAATTACGAATTACGAATTCAGTATTCGCTGTAAACGTAATTCGTAATTCGTAATTCGTAATTAAAAACATGGCAAAGCAACTCGTCGCAACAGTGAGATTTCACGCAAAAGGGGGTCAGGCAACGGCGGCACCGCCGGTCGGCACCGCACTGGGTAAGTACGGCCTGAACCTCGGTCAATTCGTACAGCAATTCAACGAGCGAACCAAAGCGGACCTCGGGATGAGAATCCCGGTCGTCGTCAAAGTCTACGGGGATCGTACTTTTGAATTGGAAACAAAAAGTCCGCACTGCGGCGATTTGCTCAAAGCCGCCGCCGGTATCGTCAGCGGAAGCGGAAATGCTCCGCGTGTGAAGGTCGGACAAGTCTCCCAAAAACAACTGGAAGATATCGCAACCAAAAAAGTCAAAGACCTGAATTCCCGAAACGTCGAAGCCGCCAAAAAAATCCTGGAAGGAACCGCCCGAAGTATGGGAATCGAGGTGGTTTAATTACGAATTACGAATTACGAATTACCAATCAATACCAAACCAATGAAAAAGTCTAAGAGAATTCGAGCCAATATTGGAATGAATAAAAGCAAGGCACCGGTCGCTCTTGCGGAAGCGGTCGCTTTGCTCAAAAAGTTCAAGCCGACGAAATTCGATCAGTCGGTCGAAATCGCGATGCGGCTTGGCATTGACGCCAAACAAGCGGACCAGCTCGTTCGCGGTTCCATCGTGTTGCCGCACGGTATCGGGAAAGCCCTGCGTGTGTGCGTCATCACCAAAGGAGACAAAGTCGCCGAAGCCCAGTCGGCGGGGGCGGATTTCGTCGGTGACGCCGATATCGTCGACAAAATCAAAGGCGGTTGGACCGACTTCGACGTCTGCATCGCAACCCCGGACATGATGGGACTCGTCGGTCCGCTTGGAAAAGTGCTCGGTCCACGTGGTCTCATGCCGTCGCCGCGAGCCGGAACCGTTACGATGGACGTCGCCAAAACGATCAAGGAATACAAGGCCGGTAAGGTTGAATTCCGGAACGATAAAGCGGGAATCATTCACGCCATCGCCGGGAAAATCAGTTTTGACGAGCAGAAACTCGTCGAGAACCTCGAAGCGTTCATCAACCATATCAACACCCTCAAGCCGATTGCCGTCAAAGGACAGTATGTCAAGGGAATTTCGATTTCTCTCACCATGTCCCCCGGCGTCAAAGTCGCTGTTTAGTGTTTACCAATCACTAATCACCAATCATTAATCATTAACCACTAATCACTGACTTCGATGAGTAAATTCGTCAAGCAACTTGTTACCAATCAGCTGCAAGAGCGTCTTGCCGGTATCAATTACGCATTCCTCGTTTCCCTGGTTGGAATTGACGCCAATCGGAATCATGCCCTTCGAACGATGATGGCGGATCGTGGTATCAGGATGTCCGTCATCAAGAACAGCCTTGCCCGGCGTGCAACCGAGGGGACGCCGATCGCCGCCGGTTTCGAGAAAATCGAAGGGGCTTGTGCCGTTTGCTGGGGAGCCGCCGACGTCGTTGCTCTGGCAAAAGAACTCGTCAAGCTGACGAAAGACAAGAGTCTTAGCGGCTTCGAGATCAAAGCGGCGGTTTTGGACGGGGAAGCGTTGAATTCCGTACAAGCGGTCGATGTCAGTAAGTGGCCGACCCGGGAAGAACAAATTGCGATGCTCCTGGGCCAAATCATCGGCGTCGGAGCGAAACTCAATTCGCAGCTGGTCGCGATCGGCGGCGGATTGGCAAGTCAAATCAAACAACTCGCAGAAAAAGACGGCTGATAGCAGACGGCAGACGACAGGTTGTTGAAATCCTGCTGTCTGCTGTCTGCTGTCTGCCGACTAATATATTTTTTTTCCACGCAAGCAATTGCGAACACTAACGAAACGAAAGGAACCAAACAATGAGCGAAGCACGTGAATTTTCCGCCGTAACGAAGGAACTTGGTGACAAGATCGTCGGGATGACGTTGAAAGAAGCGAAAGAACTGAGCGATTACCTCGAAGAAGTCCACGGCATCAAAGCCGCAGCGGGCGGTGCCGTGATGATGGCAGCCCCGGTCGGCGGTGGTGAAGGGGACGGCGAAAAGCCGGAAGAGAAGACCGAGTTTGACGTTATTCTCGAAAACTTCGGAGCGAACAAGATTGACATCATCAAGATCGTCCGCGCCGCAACCGGAGCAAGCCTCGGTGACGCCAAGACGCTGACGGAAACCGCAAACTCGAAGATCAAGACCGGTATCCCCAAAGACGAAGCCGAAAAGCTCAAAAAAGAGCTTGAAGAAAAGGGCGCGAAGGTTTCCATTAAATAACCAAAAGGCAAGCAATCCCCGCAAGGCGAACCAATCGGTTCGCCTTTTTCGTGTCGCAGAAAATGCTCGATATCGTTATTAGATTTTTTGTGGAGTTTTTTTTGTGGTTCTTATGGGAGCACGAGGAATCCCGGAGTTTTTTGATAATGGTATTTCGGGGGTTCGTGTTTTTACTCGTACTTGCGGGCATTGCCGGATTGGTCTGGTGGCTTGTATCGTGACATACTCAATGTCCAAAACGAGCCTCCGGCGTCTCTTCATTGGCCTAATTTCAATTCCAAAAAATAAAAACTCTCATGCAAATGGATCAACTGGTCGCTTTGTGCAAGCGGCGTGGATTTTTGTTTCAATCGTCCGAAATTTACGGCGGTCTTAACGGCTTCTGGGACTACGGACCGCTCGGCGTGCTTCTCAAAAAGAACGTCAAGGACGCTTGGTGGAACGATATGGTGATGAACCATAACGAACTGATCGTTCCGCAAGGGGCACCTTCGACTTACGAAATGACCGGACTGGACTGCACAATCATCATGCACCCGCAAGTCTGGAAATGCAGCGGACATTACGACCTCTTTCACGATTTCATGGTCGATTGCCGTGAATCAAAAAAGCGATACCGCTACGATCACATTCGGGGACGCTGGGTAGACGGCAGACGACAGGGAGAGACGGCAGATGGCAGACAGGAAGGACAGCAAAATACTGCCGTCTGCCGTCTGCCGTCTGCCGTATTCATTACGACACTTGAAACGGAGAATACACAAAACGCTCTTGATGAAGCTGCGTTGAAATTTTTTGGTCTCCGCAAGAAAGACCTTGACAAGTTGAAATGGGAAGGAGAAATCATGACTCTCCCCTCTGCCGTCTGCCGTCCGCCGTCTGCCGACTCCATCTTGCCGTCTGTCCTCGGTCCTGACGCCAAAAACCCCGGAACGCTTACCGCTCCGCGTGAGTTCAACCTCATGTTCAAAACCGTGATCGGTGCGCTCGGTTCGGATGACGACGCCTCTTTTTTGCGTCCCGAAACCGCTCAGGGGATTTTCGTCAATTTTAAAAACGTCTGCGATAGTACCCGTGTTCGTGTTCCGTTTGGGATCGCCCAGGTCGGAAAAAGTTTTCGTAACGAAATCACGCCCCGCAATTTCACGTTCCGCAGCCGTGAATTTGAACAGATGGAGATCGAGTTTTTCTGCAAGCCTTCCGAATCTTACGATTGGTACAAGTATTGGCGGGACCGCCGGTTCCAGTGGTACATCGACATGGGACTTGCCGGAAACCGTTTGCGGCTAAGAGACCACGACAAGGATGAACTTTCCCACTACTCCGTCGGGACGGCGGACATTGAGTACCAGTTTCCGTTCATGCCGGAAGGGGAGTTCGGCGAACTTGAGGGGATTGCTCATCGCGGCGATTTTGATTTGCGTTCGCATATTGAAGGCAAACTCGTTCGGGAAGGGGAAAACCTCGTCGTCGAAAAGAACGAGCAAGGTCAGCCGAAGCATCGTGGAAGCGGCAAGGATTTGTCGTATTACGACGACTTGACGAAAGAGCGTTTTATTCCGCACGTCATCGAACCGTCGGCGGGTGCGGATCGGGCAACGCTTGCGTTTTTGTGTGAGGCGTACCATGTTGACACCGCTCCGGACGAAAACGGCAAACCGCAGGAACGGGTCGTAATGAGATTCCATCCGCGACTTGCTCCGATCAAAGCGGCGGTGTTTCCGCTGGTCAAAAAGGACGGAATGCCGGAAATCGCAACGGAAATCTACGGCGAACTGAAGAAAAACTTTTCGACATTCTACGACGACAAAGGGGCCGTCGGACGCCGCTACCGTCGCCAGGACGAAATCGGCACGCCGTTTTGCATCACAGTTGACGGCCAAACCGTGCAGGATGGCACCGTAACCATCCGCGACCGCGATTCTCTCAAACAATGGCGTGTCAAAAAAGAAGAGTTGGTTGCGGAATTGAATGAGCGGTTGACTCGATAAAACAAATCCGTTAGCATGACGGAAAGCTTGGTTCTTTATTGAGCGGGAGGAAAAACAATGGCAACAACAAATATCAGTGAAGCATTACAATGGGAACTGAGTGCTCTTCCGTCCACTTATTACCCGGCGGTGCTCGACTTTATTGAGTCCTTGAAAACCCAATGTCGGACGACAGTTCCGACGACAATGCTTTTGTCGGAATCGGCATTGTCGAAGGACTGGGATACCGAAGAGGAGGATGAGGCATGGGCAAGTTTGTAAAAGGAGATGTTGTTGTCATTCCGTTTCCGTTTTCTGACTTGTCGGGAAGTAAACGGCGACCGGCACTCGTCGTTGCCGATCTTGGCGGCGATGATGTGATTTTGTGCCAAATTACCAGTGTTGCCCGTCAGGATAATTACGTGGTGTCTCTTGATACGGCGGATTTTGTGTCGGGAACACTACCAACAAAGAGTGTTGTCCGTCCGAACAAGATTTTTACAGCAGACCAACATCTGGTGTCCTATTTGTCGGGTCGATTAAAACCGGAAAAAATGCAGGAAATTACGACGGAAATCGTTCGAATTTTAGAACAATAAACCGGTGTGAAATCAGAACCTATGACGTGAGCCCGAATACGCTTGACCCGTTTGCACGGCGTGCTCGACGAAACTTTCCAGAATCCGCACGATTCTCTCCTGTTCTTCAGAATTGTTGACGGAAAACGGTAGCGAACGGTCCGCCGTGAGAATCACGACTTGAAACGGTTGCTTCCAGCCGGAATTCCAACTAAAAAACGAACGGCCCGTCAAAAAGCGGTTCGTTTTTGCGGTGGCGGCAATCACTTTGAAAAACGGTACAAAAAACGTTCGCGGACCGGTTTCCGTATAACGGTCCGTCCTCCAATCGTACTTCAATTCACTCTGCCGCTGCCGTAGCCGTAACGTCCAACGCTTCCAAAACGGCCAGCGAAGAAAAACGCCGAACAAAAGCGAGTAAATCACGGAAATCGGTAGACGTGAATAAAGAATCATCACAATCGCAACAAGCACCCTTGTCATCGGCTACGTTTGAATCAGTTCTTCGACGAATTGCTGAATCGGAACCATAAACCAATCCGGGACGTATTGCGGCAGAATTTCGTGATGCAAACAGTCGCCTTGAAGAAAAGCGAGTATTTGCGGGTCGAGAATCGGCCAATAGTACCATGTCAGGATAAACGCAGACAAAACTCCAAGATTGAACGTCCAACCGATGAACCTGTACAGAAACATCGACCACTTTGCCATGGTTTGCGAAACGCGGCTTCCTTTTTCCGAAACGAGAATCAGCGTTTTGCCTTTGTCGTTTTCCTCAATGGTGTCGAGAACGGTAAATCGTCTTTTTGGCGGCGGGTATTCGTTGCGGTCGATGAAATAATCCCTGGCGGGTTTTCCGTGAACCGTTTCTCCTGCAAGTTTTGGTCGGCAGGGAACACTCGCCCAAAATTCACGAAACACATTTTCCAGTTCCCGCATGGATTCTTCGGATTCATGAAAGCAAATTGTTCCCCGATTGCCGGTTGCACCGAAGGGAATCCACGTTTCGTAACGATAATTCTTTTTCCAACGCAGCGTTTTCATGTCGATTTCACCGGGAGCGGCAAGCATTCGTGAAACGGGAAGCATTGTAACATCCCGGTCGAAAACTTTTGGTGACGGTTTCCATCCAATGTGTTGATAACTGTATTCAATGCGCAGGGACTCGGCGTCATATCGAAGGGTACGGAGGCAAGCATACACACGAAAGAGGACCAATCCGCCGACGGTCAGGAAAAACAGAAGCAATCCGCATTGGAGCCAGTCGGAGAAGCTGTAGAGTCCGACACGTACACATTGCAGGAGGCCGCCGGAACAAAAAAGCACGATTATGCCCGCAAAAAACGGTGGTTCGTTTTTGAAATCGTATTTCAGTTTCAACGTCAACATGCTTTCATTGCGTTGACAATTCAGGTTCCCCACCAGAATCTGTGGGTAAAAAAATAGGTTTTTTGAGGTATGTGGAACAGAAAAGTAGATAATGGACCTTGAAAGTAAAGTATTTCAGTCACGTTGTATCGAAATAGTACATCTGGAAATATCTGTCAAATTTG